>NZ_JBJMAB010000007.1:0-328355 GCF_045799175.1 Streptomyces sp. VTCC 41912 | reverse complement strand
GGGGGGGGGGGGGGGGGGGGGGGGGCCCCCCCCCCCCCCCCCCCCCCGACGATTTCTAGGACAGGCCGATCTCGTTGTCGAGGAGGTCGAAGACCTCCTCGTCGGAGGCGGATGCGAAGTCGAAGTCCGCATCGGATCGGGGGGCCTGCTGCCCGGTTGCCGTGGGGGCGTCCCGCAGGGCGTCCCACTTCGCCCGGAGGACCTCCAGGCGACCGGCCACCTGCTCGTGGACCTCCTCCGTGACGGCGAGCCCGCCGAAGGCCCTCTCCAGCCGTTCGAGCTCGCCCAGGAGCGCCTCCGGGCCGGAGGCCGCCTCGGGGGCGATCCGGGCGTGGAGGTGGTCGACCAGCTCCGCCGGCGTCGGGTAGTCGAAGAGCAGGGTCGCCGGCAGGCGGATCCCGGTGAGGGCACCCAGCCGGTTGCGGAGTTCGACCGCGGTGAGTGAGTCGAAGCCGAGGTCCAGGAAGGCACGGTCCTCGTCGATCTCCGCGGCTCCGGTGTGTCCGAGGACCACCGCCACCTGGCCGCGCACGGCGTCCAGGACGACCTCGCGGCCCTCCGCCGTCGACCGGCCGGTCAGGCGCCGGGCGAAGGCCGCCGCCGCGTCACCGTCCGCGGTGGCCGCCGCCCGGCGCCCCGGGACCCGGATCAACCCGCGCAGCAGGGACGGAACCTCGCCCTGCCGACGCAGCGCCGCCAGGTCCAGGCGGACCGGAAGCGCGGCGGGCCGGTCGGCGGCCAGCGCGGCGTCGAAGAGGGCCAGGCCCTCCTCGACGGACAGCGGCGGCATGCCCGAACGGGCCATCCGCTGCACGTCGGCCTCGGACAGCGTGCCCGTCATGCCGCTGTCCTGCGACCACGGGCCCCATCCGAGCGAGGTGGCCGGCAGTCCTCGTTCCCTGCGGTGCTGTGCCAGGGCGTCCAAGAAGGCGTTGCCCGCCGCGTAGTTCGCCTGACCCGCACTGCCGAACGTGCCGGCGACCGACGAGAAGACGACGAACGCGGCGAGGTCCAGGTCCTCGGTGGCCTCGTGCAGGTGCCAGGCGGCATCCACCTTGGGCCGCAGGACCGCCGCCAACCGCTCGGCCGTCAACGACCCCACCACACCGTCGTCGAGAACACCCGCCGTGTGCACCACCGCACCGATCCGATGCCCGGAAACCAACTCCCCGACAGCACCCCGATCCGTCACATCACACGCCACGACCGAAACCTCGGCACCACACCGACCCAGCTCCGCCACCAACTCCTCAACACCCTCGGCATCCGGACCCCGCCGACTCACCAGCAGCAGACTCCGCACACCATGCTCGGCAACCAAGTGCCGCGCCACCACACGCCCCAGACCACCGGTACCACCAGTGACCAACACCGTGCCGGAGTTCCAGGCGACGGGTTCCGGAGCGTCCGGGCGTTCGGTCCGGGCCACCCGCGGGGCGAGGACCTGGTCGGCGCGCACCAGCAACTGCGGTTCGTCCGACGCCAACGCCCGCGGCAGGAGCGCCACTTCGGCCTCCTCAGCCACGTCCACCAGGCCGAAGCGGCCCGGGTTCTCCGCCTGCGCCGACCGCACCAGGCCCCACACCGCCGCACCCGCGAGGTCCGCTCCGGACACCGCGCCGCGGGTGACGAACACCAGCCGCGCGTCGGCGAACCGCTCGTCGGCCAACCACGACTGCACCCTCGCCAGAGCCCAGGCGGCCGCGGCGTGGACGGACTCCACCGTCCCGGCGGGCGCGACCGCCGACGGGGCGAACACGATGTCGGGGACACCGGCCTCCGCCAGGTCGTCGAGGTCCGCATGGGGCTGGAGCGCCAGTTCGTCGAGGATGCCGTGGGCGTCCTTGCCGAGCACGGCCAGCGAGTCGGCCGGCTCGTCCGCGAGGTGGATGCCGGTCCAGTCGACCTGGAAGAGCGCGTCACGGTCGCCGGTCTGCAACTGACCGGTGCTGATCGGGCGCGCGATCAGGGACCGGACCGAGGCCACCGGCGCGCCGGTCGGGTCGGCGAGGGCGATCTGCGTGCCGTCGTCGGTGGAGCGGAGCCGGACCCGCAACCGGGAGGCGCCGGACGCGTGCAGGGAGACACCGCTCCAGGAGAAGGGGACACCGGCCTCGGCCGCTCCCCCGCCGCCCAGGAGCCCCGCGTGCAGGGCGGCGTCGAAGAGCGCGGGGTGCAGCGCGTAGGCGGCGCCGTCGGTCCCTTCGGGGAGTTGGACCTCGGCGTAGACGTCCGCGTCGAGCTTCCAGGCCGCCCGCAGGCCCCGGAACACCGGGCCGTACGCGAACCCGGTGTCTGCGAAGTCCTCGTAGCAGTCCGCCACGTCGAGCGGCTCGGCGCCCTGCGGGGGCCAGGCCGCCGCCTCGAACGCCACCACCGGCTCGGTGGCCGGGGCCACCGCACCGCTGGCGTGCAGCGTCCAGGGGCCCTCGCCCTCGCGGGCGTGGACGGACACCGGTCGGCGTCCCTCGTCCTCGGGCTCGCCCATCCACACCTGCACCTGCACCGCGGACCCCGACGCGGGCAGCACCAGCGGCGCGGCCAGCGTCAGTTCCTCCAGTGCGGCGCAGCCGACCTCGTCGGCCGCCCGCAGCACCAGCTCCACCAGCGCCGTTCCGGGCACCAGTACCGATCCCAGCACCACGTGGTCGGCCAGCCACGGTTGCGCGGACGTCGACAGTCGTCCGGTGAACAACCGGCCGCCGGAGTTGGCGAGTTCGACCGCGGCACCCAGGAGCGGATGCCCGGTCGAGCCCAGTCCCGCGGACCGCACGTCACCCGCCCGAGCCGCCCCTCCCGCCGGCCAGAACCGCTCGTGCTGGAACGCGTACGTCGGCAGGTCCACCCACCGCGCACCCGAACCGGCGAGGACGGCGGACCAGTCGACCGGCACGCCGTGGGCGTGCAGCCGCGCCACCGCCGTGAGCGGTGCCGTCGCCTCGGGCCGGTCCTTGCGCAGCGCGGGAACGAGAGCCGATCCGTCCGCGGCGGACTCCGCGGCGAGCGCGGAGAGGGCGCCGTCGGGGCCCAGCTCCAGGAAGCGCGTCACGCCCTGGGCCGCCAGCGCGGCGACCCCGTCGGCGAACCGTACGGCCGCGCGGACGTGGTTGACCCAGTACTCCGCGGAGCACAGCTCTTCCGCGGTGGCGGGCTCGCCGGTCACGTTGGAGATGACGGGCAGACGCGGCGCGTCGTACGTCATGCCGTCGGCGACGGTGCGGAACTCGTCGAGCATCGGTTCCATGAGCGGCGAGTGGAAGGCGTGCGAGACCCGCAGCCTGCTGGTCTTGCGGCCCTCCCCTTCGAAGTGCGCGGCCACGGCCAGCACGTCGTCCTCCGTGCCGGAGACCACGACCGACGACGGACCGTTGACCGCCGCGATCGACACCGTCTCCGACACGTGCGGCAGCGCCTCTTCCTCCGTCGCCTGGACCGCCACCATGGCTCCGCCGGACGGCAGTTGCTGCATGAGCCGACCGCGGGCCGCCACCAGCGCGCAGGCGTCGGCGAGGGAGAAGACGCCGGCGACGTGCGCGGCGGCGATCTCCCCGACGGAGTGCCCCAGGAGGTGGTCCGGGCGGACGCCCCACGACTCCACCAGCCGGTACAGCGCCACCTCGATCGCGAACAGTGCCGCCTGGGCGTACCCCGTCTGGTTCAGCAGCTCCGCGTCCTCGCCCCAGACGACCTCGCGCAGCGGGCGGTCCAGGTGCGCGTCCAGGGCGGTGCACACCGCGTCGAACGCCGCCGCGAACACCGGCTGGGTGCGGTGCAACTCCCGTCCCATGCCGAGGCGTTGCGAACCCTGGCCGGAGAATAGGAAGGCGAGCCTGCCCGACCGGGCGCGGTCGTGCGCCACGACGGCCGGCTCCGTGCGGCCGTCGGCCAGGGCCGACAGCGAGCGCAGCAGGTCCTCCCGGTCCGCGGCCAGGATCACCGCGCGGTGGGAGAACGCCGCACGGCCGGTCGCCAGCGCGTTGGCGACGTCGGTGACCCGGGTCCGGGGGTCGGCGTCGGCGAGACGGGCCAGCAGTCGGGCCGCCTGGGCCCGCAGCGCCGGCTCGCTCCGGCCCGACAGCAGCACCGGCACCGACGCGGCGGCATCGGCCGCCCCGTCCTCGGTGCCGTCCGGTGCGGCCTCGTCCGTGACCGGCTCGGGCTGCTCCAGGATGACGTGCGCGTTCGTACCGCTGATACCGAAGGACGAGACGCCGACGCGGCGCGGGCCGTCGCCCTGCGGCCACTCGGTCGCGGCGGTCAGCAGGGCCACGGCACCGGAGTCCCAGTCCACGTGGGACGACGGGGCATCGGCGTGCAGCGTCCGCGGCAGCACACCGTGCCGCATCGCCTGCACCATCTTGATGACGCCCGCGACGCCGGCCGCTGCCTGGGCGTGACCGATGTTCGACTTGATCGAACCCAACCACAACGGCCGGTCCACCGAACGGTCCTGCCCATAGGTGGCCAACAGCGCCTGCGCCTCGATCGGGTCACCCAACGTCGTGCCCGTACCATGCGCCTCCACCGCGTCCACGTCCGCGGCCGACAACCCCGCACTGGCCAACGCCTGCCGGATCACCCGCTGCTGCGACGGGCCGTTCGGCGCCGTCAGACCATTCGACGCACCGTCCTGGTTCACCGCGGAACCCCGCACGGTCGCCAGGATGCGGTGTCCGTTGCGGCGCGCGTCGGACAGGCGCTCCAGCACCAGGATGCCGACGCCCTCGCCCCAACCGACGCCGTCGGCGCCGTCGGAGAACGCCTTGCAGCGCCCGTCCTCGGCGAGACCGCCCTGGCGGGAGAACTCCACGAACGTCGACGGCGTCGACATCACCGTCACGCCGCCCGCAAGCGCCAGCGAGCATTCGCCCTGCCGCAGCGACTGGGCCGCCAGGTGCAGCGCCACCAGCGACGACGAGCACGCCGTGTCCACCGTGATCGCGGGGCCCTCGAAACCGAAGGTGTACGACACCCGGCCCGAGGCGACACTGCCCGCGCTGCCGCTGCCCTGGTAGCCCTCGAACTCGCGCCCGGACAGCAGCGTGGCGTAGTCGTGGTACATCACGCCGGCGAAGACACCGGTCCGGCTGCCCCGCAGGGTCGCCGGGTCCATGCCGGCCCGCTCCAGCGCCTCCCACGTCGTCTCCAGCAGCAACCGCTGCTGGGCGTCGGTGGTCAGGGCCTCGCGGGGGCTCATCCCGAAGAACTCCGGGTCGAACTGCGCCGCGTCCTCGAGGAACCCACCGGAGCGGGTGGCGATGGCGCCCTCGGCGTCGGGGTCGCGGGTGTCCTCGATCTCCCAGCCGCGGTCGGTGGGGAAGTCGGACACCGCGTCCACGCCCTCGGACACCAGGCGCCACAGGTCCTCCGGCGAGGCGACGCCGCCCGGGAACCGGCAGCTCATGCCGACGATCACCACGGGGTCGTCCGTCAGGGACGGGAGGGCGGACACCGCGAGCGGCGCCGCGGTGTCCGCGCCGAACAGCTCGCCCAGGAGGTGGTCCGCCAGGGCGTCGGCCGTCGGGTAGTCGAACACGGCTGTCGCCGGGAGCCGCAGTCCGGTGGCCCTGGCCAGTACGTTGCGCAGTTCGATGGCGGTCAGCGAGTCGAAGCCGAGGTCCTGGAAGGCCCGGTCCGGGGCGACCGTCTCCGGGCCCGCGTGCCCCAGGACCGCGGCGATCTGGGCTCGTACGACGTCGAGCAGCGCCGCGCGCCGCTCCGCCGTGGACAGCCCGGTCAGCCGCGGTGCGAGGCCGGCTGCCGCGACGGCGCCGGACCGGCGGGTCCGCGTGCGGATCAGGCCGCGCAGCAACGGCAGCGGCTCGCCCTGTGCGCGGAGCGCCGCGAGGTCCAGGCGGACGGGCAGCGGCGCGGGCTCACCGGTGCCGAGCGCGGCGTCGAAGAGGGCCAGGCCCTCCTCGGTCGACAGCGGCGGCATGCCCTGACGGGCCAGGCGCCGGAGGTCGACGTCGGTGAGGGCGCCGGTCATCCCGCTGTCCTGGGTCCACGCCCCCCACGCCAGCGACGCGGCGGGCAGTCCCTGTGCGCGACGGTGGCGCGCCAACGCGTCCAAGAAGGCGTTCGCCGCCGCGTAGTTGCCCTGGCCGGGGCTGCCGACCGTGCCGGCCACGGACGAGAACACCACGAAGGCGTGCAGGTCGCGGTCCTTGGTCGCCTCGTGCAGGTGCCAGGCCGCATCGACCTTCGGCCGCAACACCCCCGCCAGGCGCTCCGGAGTCAACGACTCCACCACGCCGTCGTCGAGGACGCCGGCCGTGTGCACCACGGCCGTCGGCTCATGCCGGCGGATCAGGTCGGCCACCGCCGCCGCGTCCGAGACGTCGCACGCCTCGACCACCGCCGCCGCGCCGGCCCGCGCCAGTTCGGCCACGAGCTCGGGTGCGCCCTCGGCAGTCAGGCCGCGCCGGCTGACCAGCAGCAGGCTCCGCACTCCGTGGGCGGCCACCAGATGCCGCGCCACCGCACTGCCCAGGCCCCCGGTACCGCCGGTGACGAGGACCGTTCCGTCGGTGTCCCAGCGCTCCGCGTGCTCCGAGTGGGCACGGGCCAGCCGCGGTGCCAGCACCTCGGTGCCGCGCACCAGCAGTTCCCCTTCGTCGGTCGCGAGGGCCTGCGCCAGCACGCTCCGGTCGGCGTCGTCGTCGAGGTCCACCAGGCCGAAGCGCTGCGGGTTCTCCGACTGCGCCGAGCGGACCAGGCCGTGCACGGCGGCGGCCGCGAGGTCCGCGCCGGACACCGCGCCCCGGGTCACGAACACCAGGCGCGAGGACGCGAACCGCTCCTCCGCCAACCACGCCTGCACGGTTTCCAGCGCCCAGGCGGCGGTGCGGTGCACGGACTCCACCACGCCCGCGGCGTCGGCGGGGGGTGCGACGAGGACCGTCGCCGGCACGGTCGGGCCGGTCAGGTCCGCGAGGGTCCGCAACGGCTCGCCCTGCGGTCCGGTGCCCGGTTCGATGCGTTCACCCGTGAGCGGGACGGGGACCCAGTCGACCGTGAAGAGGCTGTCCCGGTCGGCGGCCTGAACCTGCGCGGCCGAGAGCGGACGCGCCACCAGGGAGTCCACGGAGGCGACCGGGGCACCGGAGGTGTCCGCGAGCACCACGGACATGCCGTTCGCGGTGGTGCGGATCCGGACGCGGAGGTGGGAGGCCCCGGAAGCGTGCAGGGCGACTCCGCTCCACGAGAACGGGACGCCGGTCACGTCCCCGTCGCCGGCTGCCGCCGCGTGCAGGGCGGCGTCGAAGAGCGCGGGGTGCAGGCCGTAGGTGCCGCCGTCCGTACCCTCCGGGAGGCTCACCTCGGCGTAGACGTCCGCACCGAGCTTCCAGGCCGCCCGCAGGCCCCGGAACACCGGGCCGTACGTGAGCCCCGCGTCGGCGAGCGCGTCGTAGCAGTCCGCCGCGTCCACCGGCTGGGCGCCCGGCGGGGGCCAGGCCGCGACGTCGAAGGCGACCGCTCGGGCCCCCGAGGTCACCGCGCCGTTGGCGTGCAGGGTCCAGGGACCCTCGGTCTCCCGGGCGTGCACCGACGCCGAGCGGCGGCCCGACCCATCCGGTTCGCCCAGCCACACCTGCACCTGCACTCCGCCGCCCGAGGCGGGCAGCACCAGCGGGGCGGCCAGCGTCAGCTCCTCCAGCAGGTCGCAGCCGACCTCGTCGGCCGCCCGGAGCACCAGCTCCACCAGCGCCGTTCCGGGCACCACCACCGATCCGAGGACCACGTGGTCCGCCAGCCACGGATGGGCGGACGACGAGAGCCGTCCGGTGAACAACAGTCCGCCGGAACCGGCCAGTTCGACCGCGGCGCCGAGCAGCGGGTGCGCCGGGGAGTCCAGGCCCGCGAACCGCACGTCGCCGGAGCGCGCCACCCGACCCGACGGCCAGAACCGCTCGTGTTGGAACGCGTACGTCGGCAGGTCCACCCACCGCGCACCCGTACCGGCGTACAGCGCCGCCCAGTCGACGCCGGCGCCGTGGACGTGCAGGTGCGCCAGGGCACCGAGCAGCGCCGTCTCCTCGGGCCGGTCCTTGCGCAGGACGGGAGCGAGCACCACGTCGTCCGGCAGTGACTCCTCGGCCATCGCCGACAGCACGCCGTCCGGACCGAGTTCGAGGAAGCGCGTCACGCCTTCCTGGTGCAGCGCCGCCACCCCGTCCGCGAAACGCACCGCCTCGCGCACGTGCCGGACCCAGTAGTCGGCCTGGCGGAGCTGTTCGGGCTCGGCCGGGCGACCGGTCAGGTTCGAGACGACGGGGAGCGTCGGCGCGCC
Source organism: Streptomyces sp. VTCC 41912 (assembly GCF_045799175.1). Lineage (NCBI taxonomy): Bacteria > Bacillati > Actinomycetota > Actinomycetes > Kitasatosporales > Streptomycetaceae > Streptomyces > Streptomyces sp. VTCC 41912. Next base: position 320,062 of record NZ_JBJMAB010000007.1, on the reverse strand, counting down.
GAAGGACAGCCGCGCCACCACGGCGCGGAACGCGTCGAGCATCGGTTCCATGAGCGGCGAGTGGAAGGCGTGCGAGACCCGCAGCCTGCTGGTCTTGCGGCCCTCCCCCTCGAAGTGCGCGGCCACGGCCAGCACGTCGTCCTCCGCGCCGGAGACCACGACCGACGACGGACCGTTGACCGCCGCGATCGAGACGTCCTGGGTCAGGTGCGGAAGGACCTCCTCTTCCGTCGCCCTGATCGCCACCATCGCCCCGCCCGTGGGCAGTTGCTGCATCAGCCGACCCCGGGCCGCGACCAGCGCGCACGCGTCCGGAAGGGAGAAGACGCCCGCCACGTGTGCCGCGGCGACCTCGCCGATCGAATGGCCGGCCACGAAATCGGCGCGCACGCCCCACGCCTCCGTCAACCGGTACAGCGCCACCTCCAGTGCGAACAACCCGGCCTGGGCGTAGGCGGTCTGGTTCAGCAGGTCCGCGTCCTCGCCCCACACGACGTCCCGCAGGGGACGGTCCAGGTGCTCGTCCAAGGCGGCGCACACCGCGTCGAACGCCGCCGCGAAGACCGGCTGACTGTCGTACAACTCCCTTCCCATGCCGAGGCGTTGGGACCCCTGGCCGGAGAACAGGAAGGCCGTCCGGCCCGCGCCGGAGGTGCCCTCCACCAGGCCGGCGTCGGCCTCGCCGACCGCGAGGGCGGACAGGGCGAGCACCAGCGCCTCGCGGTCCTGGCCCCACACCACCGCGCGGTGGGGGAAGCTCGCCCGTGCGGTCACCAGGGAGTGGCCGATGTCCCGCGCGGAGCGCGCGTCGCGGCCGGCGACGTGGGACAGCAGACGGGCCGCCTGGCCGCGCAGTGCGGCCTCGCTCCGGCCGGAGAGCACCCACGCCAGCGCGCCGGGCTCCTCCTCGGCGACGTCCGGAGCGGCGTCGTCCGCGATCGGCTCGGGCTGCTCCAGGATGACGTGCGCGTTCGTACCGCTGACACCGAAGGAGGAGACGCCCGCGCGACGCGGGCCCTCGCCCTGCGGCCACTCGACCGCGGAGGCCAGCAGCTCCACCGCACCGGCGCTCCAGTCCACGTGGGACGACGGGGCGTCGACGTGCAGCGTCCGCGGCAGTACGCCGTGCCGCATCGCCAGCACCATCTTGATGACGCCCGCGACGCCGGCCGCTGCCTGGGCGTGACCGATGTTCGACTTGATCGAACCCAACCACAACGGCCGGTCCACCGAACGGTCCTGCCCATAGGTGGCCAACAGCGCCTGCGCCTCGATCGGGTCACCCAACGTCGTGCCCGTACCATGCGCCTCCACCGCGTCCACGTCCGCGGCCGACAACCCCGCACTGGCCAACGCCTGCCGGATCACCCGCTGCTGCGACGGACCGTTCGGCGCCGTCAGACCATTCGACGCACCGTCCTGGTTCACCGCGGAACCCCGCAGCACGGCCAGCACCCGGTGCCCGTTGCGGCGCGCGTCCGACAGGCGCTCCAGCACGAGCATGCCCACGCCCTCGCCCCAGCCGACGCCGTCCGCGCCGTCGCCGAACGACTTGCACCGTCCGTCCGCCGCCAGGCCGCGCTGCCGTGAGAACTCCACGAACATCGTCGGGGTGGAGAGCACCGTCACGCCGCCGGCCAGGGCCAGCGAGCACTCGCCCGAACGCAGCGCCTGCGCCGCGAGGTGCATCGCCACCAGCGACGACGAGCACGCCGTGTCCACCGTCACCGCCGGGCCCTCGAAACCGAAGGTGTAGGACACCCGGCCCGAAGCGACGCTGGCCGCGCTGCCGTTGCTGCGGTAGCCCTCGAACTGGTCGGCGACCAGGAGCTGTTCGTAGTCGCCGTACATCACGCCGGCGAAGACACCGGTCCGGCTGCCGCGCAGCGACGTCGGGTCGATGCCCGCCCGCTCGATGGCCTCCCAGGTGGTCTCCAGCAGCAACCGCTGCTGCGAGTCCGTCGCCAGCGCTTCCCTGGGGCTCATCCCGAAGAACCCGGGGTCGAACTCCGGTGCCTCGTGGAGGAAGCCGCCGGAGTGGCTGTACGAGGTGCCGATCGCCTCGGGGTCGGGGTTATAGAGGGACTCCACGTCCCAGCCGCGGTCCGTCGGGAAGTCGGACACCGCGTCCGTGCCCTCGGACACCAGGCGCCACAGGTCCTCCGGGGAGGCGACGCCGCCCGGGTAGCGGCAGCTCATGCCGACGATCACGACCGGGTCGTCGGCCGCTGCCAGCGGGTTCGGGCCCGCGAGCACCGGCGCGTCCTGGTCGTGGGCGCCGAACAGCTCGTCCAGGAGGAAGTCGACGAGCACGCCCGCCGACGGGTAGTCGAACACCGCGGTGGACGAAAGGCGCATGCCGGTCGCCGCGTTGAGCCGGTTGCGCAGCTCGACGGCGGTCAGCGAGTCGAAGCCGAGGTCCTGGAAGGCACGGTCCGGATCGACCGTCTCCGGGCCCGCGTGGCCCAGGACGACCGCGACCTGGGCGCGCACGAGGTCCAGCAGGGCCTCGCGCCGTTCCACCGCGCCCAGCGCGGACAGGCGCTCCACGAGGCCGGCGACCGCGGCGGAGCCGGCCACCGTCGAGCGGCGGACCCGGGTCCTGACCAGGCCGCGCAGCACCGCCGGTACGTCGTCCTGCTTCCGCAGTGCGGCCAGGTCGAGGCGGACGGTCAGGACGAGCGCGTCGTCGGCGGCCAGCGCGGCGTCGAAGAGCGCGGCGCCCTCCGCGGGGCTGAGTGCGGGCATGCCCGCACGGGCGATCCGCTGGAGGTCGGCGTCCGTCAGCGTGCCGGTCATGCCGCCGTCCTGCGACCACGGGCCCCACGCCAGGGACGTGGCGGGCAGTCCGGCCGCGCGGCGGTGGTGCGCCAGGGCGTCCAGGAAGGTGTTGCCCGCCGCGTAGTTGGCCTGTCCGGCGCCGCCCCAGAGGCCGGAGACGGACGAGAAGAGGACGAACGCGGCGAGGTCCAGGTCCTTGGTGGCCTCGTGCAGGTGCCAGGCGGCATCCACCTTGGGCCGCAGGACCGTCGCCAACCGCTCGGCCGTCAACGACCCCACCACACCGTCGTCGAGAACACCCGCCGTGTGCACCACCGCACCGATCCGATGCCCGGAAACCAACTCCCCGACAGCACCCCGATCCGTCACATCACACGCCACGACCGAAACCTCGGCACCACACCGACCCAGCTCCGCCACCAACTCCTCAACACCCTCGGCATCCGGACCCCGCCGACTCACCAGCAGCAGACTCCGCACACCATGCTCGGCAACCAAGTGCCGCGCCACCACACGCCCCAGACCACCGGTACCACCAGTGACCAACACCGTGCCGGCGGCGTCCCAGGGGGCGCCGACCCGGGCCCGCGTCACCGGCGTCCGTTCCAGCCGCGCCGCCAGCACCGCGCCGTCGCGCAGCAGGAGCTGCGGCTCGTCCGCGGCCAGGGCCCGCGGCAGCACCGCGGGGTCCGCGTCGGGACCGAGGTCCACCAGGCCGAACCGGCCCGGGTGCTCCGACTGCGCCGACCGCACCAGGCCCCACACGGTGGCCCCGGTGAGGTCCGTGCCGTCCACCGCGCCGCGCGTGGCGAACACCAGGCGCGAGGTGGCGAACCGCTCGTCCGCCAGCCAGGACTGGACCAGCGCCAGCGTGTGGGCGGCGGTGGCGTGCGCCGCCTCCACCACGTCGTCGGGGGCGGCCGTCACCGGCACCACCACCGCGCCCGGCACCTGACCGGCCTCGGCCAGCGCCGCCAGGTCCGGGTAGCTGTCGAACGGTGCGCCGGGCAGGGAGCCGAGCAGGGCCACGGACTCCGCGGCCCCGGTCGGGGGAAGCCGGACCGGGTTCCACTGGAGGCGGAACAGCGCGTCGCGCCCGATCCGGTCCGCGGCGCCCGCCAACTGCTCGGTGGCGGGCGCCCGCAGGTCGAGGGTGCCGATGGAGGCGACCGGCTCGCCGGAGGTGTCGGCGACCTCGACGGACAGCGTGTCGCCGCCGTGCTGGACGATCCGGGCGCGCACGGCCGCGGCGCCGGAGGCGTGGAGCGTGACGCCCTCCCACGAGAAGGGCAGCACGCCCCGGTCCAGGCCGTCGAGGGCCCAGGCGTGCAGGGTCGCGTCCAGGAGCGCCGGGTGCAGACCGTACGCGGACGCGTCGCCCTCGGCGACGTCGGGCAGGGCGACGTCGGCGAACACCTCGTCGCCGCGGCGCCATGCGGCGCGCAGGCCCTGGAAGTGCGCTCCGTAGTCGTATCCGTTGGCGGCCAGTTGCGGGTAGAGGCCGGTCAGGTCGACGGGTTCGGCGCCGGCCGGCGGCCAGGACTCGGCCTGGAAGTCGTAGCCGGCGTGGGCCGCCCGCTCGCCGGGCGTCAGCACGCCGCTCGCGTGCTGGGTCCACGGCCGGTCGCCGTCGCCTTCCGCACGGGAACGGATGGTGACCGGCCGGCCGCCGGCCTCGTCGGCGGGGCCGACGTGCAGTTGCAGCTGCACGCCGCCGTGCTCGGGCAGCACCAGCGGGGCGGCCAGGGTGAGTTCCTCGATCCGGTCGCAGCCCGCCTCGTCGGCGGCCCGGACGGCGAGTTCGACGAAGGCCGTTCCCGGCAGCAGCACCGAGCCGTTCACCGCGTGGTCGGCCAGCCACGGGTGCGACTGGAGCGACAGGCGTGAGGTGAACAGCAGGCCGGCGCCGTCGGACAGTTCCACGGCGGCGCTCAGCAGCGGGTGCCCGGCCGCGTCGAGGCCGGCCGCGCCGAGGTCGCCGGTGGCGGTGCGGTCGGGGACGGGCCAGTAGCGCCGGTGCTGGAAGGCGTACGTCGGCAGGTCGACGGCGTGCGCGTCGGTGCCGGCGAAGAGCGCGGCCCAGTCGACCGCGGTGCCCTGCGCGTGGAGCTGGGACAGGGCCGCGAGCAGCGTCGGCTCCTCGGGGCGGTCCTTGCGCAGCGCGGGGACGACCGTGGTCTCGTCCGGCAGCGACTCGCGGGCCATGGCCGCGAGGGTGCCGTCGGGGCCCAGCTCCAAGAAGCGCGTCACGCCCGCGTCGTGGAGGGCGCGGATGCCGTCCGCGAACCGCACGGCCTCGCGGACGTGGGTGACCCAGTAGTCGGGGGTGCGCAGGTCGTCCGGGGCGGCCGGGGCGCCGGTCACGTTGGAGACGACGGTCAGGTGCGGCTCGTCGTACGTCAGGTTCTCCGCAACGGCGCGGAAGTCGGCGAGCATCGGGTCCATCAGCGGCGAGTGGAACGCGTGCGAGACCCGCAGCAGGCTGGTCTTGCGGCCCTCGCCGGCGAAGTGCGCGCGGACCGCCTCGACGGCGTCCTCGGCCCCGGAGACGACCACGGACGACGGGCCGTTGACGGCCGCGATCGCGACGTCGTCGGTGAGCCGCGGGCGGACCTCGTCCTCGGTGGCCCGGATCGCCGCCATGGTGCCGCCGGCCGGCAGCGCCTGCATCAGCCGTCCGCGGGCCGCCACCAGGGCGCAGGCGTCGGCCAGTGAGAACACGCCGGCCACGTGGGCCGCGGCGATCTCCCCGACCGAGTGTCCGGCGACGTACTCCGGCCGCACTCCCCAGGACTCCACCAGGCGGAACAGGGCGACCTCGACGGCGAACAGTGCGGCCTGGGCGTGGCCGGTCCGGTTCAGCGGTTCCGGGTCCTCGCCCCACACCACGTCGCGCAGCGGGCGGTCCAGGTGCGCGTCGAGGCCGGCGCACACCGCGTCGAACGCCGCCGCGAACACCGGGTGGGTGTCGTACAACTCCCGTCCCATGCCGAGGCGTTGTGAGCCCTGGCCGGAGAAGAGGACGGCGTCCTTGCCGTCGTGCGCGGTGCCCGTGGTCAGTGCGCCGTCGGCGCCGCCCTCGGCGAGGGCGGCCAGGGCGCGCACCGCGGTCTCGTGACTGTCGGTCGCGACGGCGGCGCGGTGGCCGAAGGCCGTCCGGCCGGCCAGCGTGAACGCGAGGTCCGCGAGCCGCGCTTCGGGCGCGCGGTCGAGGTGGGCCAGCAACCGGGCCGCCTGGTCCCGTACCGCGCGGTCGGACTTGCCGGACAGCAGCAGGGGGACCGGCGTCGCGGGGGCGACCGACGGCGCCTCGTCCTCGGTCGGTTCGGCCTGCTCCAGGATCACGTGCGCGTTGGTGCCGCTGACGCCGAACGCGGAGACGCCGGCGCGCCACGGGCGGTCCGTCTCGGGCCACGGCAGCGGCTCGGTGAGCAGGTCGACGGCGCCCGCGGTCCAATCGACGTGCGGGGTGGGCGCGTCGACGTTCAGGGTGCGGGGCAGCACGCCGTGGCGCAGGGCCAGGACCATCTTCATGACGCCGGCCACGCCGGCGGCGGCCTGGGTGTGTCCGATGTTGGACTTCAGGGTCCCCAGCAGCAGCGGACGGTCCTGCGGCCGGTCCTGCCCGTACGTGGCGAGCAGTGCCTGGGCCTCGATGGGGTCGCCGAGCCGCGTGCCGGTGCCGTGCGCCTCGACGGCGTCGACGTCGGACGCCTCCACGCCCGCGTTGGCGAGTGCCTGGCGGATGACGCGCTGCTGGGACGGGCCGTTGGGCGCGCTCAGTCCGTTGGACGCGCCGTCCTGGTTGACCGCCGAGCCGCGGACGACGGCGAGCACCTGGTGGCCGTTGCGCCGGGCGTCCGAGAGCCGCTCCACGAGCAGCAGTCCGACGCCCTCGGCCCATCCGGTGCCGTCGGCCGCCGCCGCGAACGGCTTGCAGCGGCCGTCCTCGGACAGGCCGCGCTGCCGGGAGAACTCCACGAACGTCTCCGGCGTCGCCATCACCGTCACGCCGCCGGCGAGCGCCAGCGAGCACTCGCCCGACCGCAGCGACTGCACCGCCATGTGCAGGGCCACCAGCGACGACGAGCACGCCGTGTCGACGGTGACCGCCGGGCCTTCGAATCCGTAGGTGTACGACACCCGGCCGGAGACCACGCTCATCGAGTTGCCGGTGAGCGAGTGGCCGGTGACGTCCTCCCGGCCGGAGTTCAGCACCGAGCGGTAGTCCTGGGTGTTGGTGCCCACGAAGACGCCGGTGCTGCTGCCCCGCAGGGTCTCCGGGTCGAGGCCGGCCCGTTCGAGGACCTCCCAGGACGCCTCCAGCAGCAGCCGCTGCTGCGGGTCCATGGCGAGGGCCTCGCGCGGCGAGATGCCGAAGAACTCGGCGTCGAAGTCGGCCGCCTCGTAGAGGAAGCCGCCCCCGCGGGCGTAGCTCGTACCGGGGTGCTCGGGGTCGGGGTGGTAGAGCTGGTCGAGGTTCCAGCCCCGGTTGTCGGGGAGGACGGAGATGGCGTCCCGGCCCTCGGCCAGCAGCTCCCAGAGGTCTTCGGGCGACTGCACGCCGCCGGGGAACCGGCCGGCCATGCTGACGATCGCCACCGGCTCGTCGAGGGCGGCGACGGTCCGTTCCACGACGGCCGCGGTCTGTTCCGTGCCCAGGATCTCGGCGAGCAGGTAGGCGGTGACCGCGCTGGGCGTGGGGTGGTCGAACAGCAGGGTGGTGGGCAGGGCGAGGCCGGTCACCGTGGCCAGGCGGTTGCGCAGTTCGACCGACATCAGCGAGTCGAAGCCCACGTCCCGGAAGGCCCGCCGCGCCTCGATGCCGTCCGCCGAGTCCAGTCCGAGGGTCTTCGCGGCCTCCTCCTGGACCGTCTGCAACACCACCCGTTCCCGCTCGTCGGCGGAGAGCGCGCCGAGCCGGCCGCCGAGCGGGGAGGAGTCCGCGCGCGCGGACTCGGGCGCCGCGGCCAGGACGCGGCGCGCCTCGGGCAGGTCGGCGAGGAGCGGACTGGGGCGGACCGCGGTCAGGGCGGGGGCGTACGCCGTCCAGTCCACGTCGGCCACGGTCACGTTCGTCAGCCCCTGGGCCAGTGCCTGGCGGAGGGCGGCGAGCGCGGAGGCCGGGGCCATGGGGATCAGTCCGTCGCGGCTCACCCGGTCGGCGACGTTGCTCTGCGTCGCCATGCCGCGGTCCGCCCAGGCGCCCCAGGCCGTCGCGGTGGCCGGCAGTCCCTGTGCGCGCCGGTGCTCGGCGAGCGCGTCGAGGAAGGTGTTGGCGGCACTGTAGTTGGCCTGCCCGGCGTTGCCCAGCGAGCCGGCGATCGAGGAGAACAGCACGAACAGTTCCAGGTCGAGGTCCCGGGTGAGTTCGTGGAGGTTCAGGGCGGCGGTGGCCTTGGGGCGCAGCACGGCCTCGAAGCGTTCGAGGGTCAGCGCGTCCAGCATGCCGGCGTCCATGACGCCGGCGGCGTGCACGACGCCGGTGAGGGGCGTCTCCGCGGGGATGTCCGCGAGGACGGCGGCCAGGGCATCGCGGTCGGCGGCGTCGCAGGCGACGATGGTGACCGGGGTGCCCCGGTCGGTGAGTTCGGCCGCGAGTTCCGGTGCGCCGGGAGCCTCCAGGCCGCGGCGGCTGGTGAGCACCAGGTGCTCCGCACCGGCGTCGGCGAACCAGCGCGCGAGTTCGGCGCCGAGCGCACCGGTGCCGCCGGTGATCAGCACCGTGCCGTGAGCGGTCCACCCGGCGCCGGTGTCGCCGCCGGGGGCGATCCGGGCCAGGCGGCGGGCGAAGGTCCCGGCGGCGCGGATCGCGACCTGGTCCTCCGTCCCGGCGAGCACGTCGAGGAGGCCGGAGACGGCCCGGGCGTCCGGGTTTTCGGGGAGGTCGACGAGTCCGCCCCAGATCCGCGGGTACTCCAGCGCGGCCACCCGGCCGAAGCCCCAGTGCTGCGCCTGGAGCGGGTTGGTGAGCGCGTCCCGGTCGTCGACGGCGACGGCGCCGCGGGTCGCGCACCACAGCGGGACCGGCTTGCCGGAGCCCTCCACGGCGCGCAGCAGGGCGGTGGTGGCGGCCAGGCCGCGCGGTACGGAGGTCAGGTCGGGGTGCGGGCGCTCGTCCAGGGCCAGCAGCGACAGCACGCCGTCGATCGGGCCGTCGGGCCAGGCGAGGGGCTCGGACGGGTCCTCGGTGCCGGAGAGCACCAGCACCTCGGTGTGCAGGCCCTGAGCGCGCAGCGCGTCGAGGAGCCGGGCGGTCCACGGGTCGTCGGTGACGCTGTCGGGCAGCGCGACGAGCCAGTTCCCGGTGGCGGTGAAGCCGGTGCGGGCGGTGACCGGGGTCCAGCCCGCCCGGTAGCTCCAGCCGTCCGCCACCGCTTGGGTCCTGCGCTGCCTGCGCCATGCCGAGAGCGTGGGCAGGAGGCTGCCGAGCGAGTCGACCGTGCTGCCGTCAATGGCCAGGACGGCCGAGAGTCCTTCCAGGTCCTCGCGTTCGACGGCTTCCCAGAATCCGGCCTCGCCGGCCTCGGTGGCGTCGGCGGCGGCATCGGGGCCGCCGGTGGCCTCGTCGGCGGCGTCCAGCCAGAACCAGCGGCGCTGGAAGGCGTAGGTCGGCAGCTCGACGCGGTGGGCGTCGAGCGGGCCGAGCAGGGCGGTCCAGTCGACGGGGACGCCGTGCGCGGAGAGGGCGGCGACGCCCTCGGAGAGGGACTGGGCCTCGGGGTGACCGCTGCGCAGGAGGGACAGCAGGAGCGGCCGTTCGAGGGTGGTCAGGGAGTCCTGGACCATCGTGGTGAGCACGCTGGTGGGGGCGAGTTCGACGAACGAGGTGACGCCCTCGGCCTCCAGGGTGCGCACGGTGTTGCAGAAGCGGACGCCCTCCCTGATCTCCCGGACCCAGTAGTCGGGGGTGCGCAGGTCGTCGTCGACGGCGAGCTCCCCGGTGACCGTGGAGACGACAGGGATGCGCGGGGCGTGGTACTCCAGGGTCGCGGCGACGCTCCGGAAGTCCTCCAGGATGCTGTCCATGCGCGGGCAGTGGCCGGCGACGCGCACCTTGATCCGCTTGACCCGGCGCCCCTGGCCCTCCCAGTGGGCGGCGACGTCGGCGACGACGTCCTCGTCGCCGGCGATGACCTGGGCCTGCGGTCCGTTGACCGCGGCGATGGTGGCGCGGTCCTCCTTGCCGGCGAGGGAGGCCCAGATCTCCTCCTCGGTCGCCTGCACGGCCACCATGGCGCCGCCCGGGGGCAGCGTCGCCATGAGGGCGCCGCGGGCCGCGACGAGCTTCGCGGCGTCCGGGAGGGAGAGGATGCCGGAGACGTGGGCGGCGGTGAGCTCGCCGACGGAGTGGCCGGCGACGAACTGCGGGGTGACGCCCCAGGATTCGACGAGCCGGAACAGCGCGGTGGCGAAGGCGAAGAGCGCGGGCTGGGTGTAGTCGGTGCGGTCGAGCAGGGCGGCCTCCTCCGTGCCCTCCTCGGCGAAGACGATGTCGCGCAACGGCCGTTCGAGATACGGGTCGCACGCGGCGCAGACCGCGTCGAAGGCGGCGGCGAACACCGGGTATGCGGCGTGCAGTTCGCGTCCCATGCCCGCCCGCTGGGGGCCCTGGCCGGTGAACAGGAACGCGGCCGGCGCCTGGGCCGCGACACCGGTCACCAGGCCCGCCGCGGTGCGGCCCTCGGCGAGGGCGTCCAGGCCGCGGAGGAAGGCGTCCCGGTCGCCCGCGACGACGGCGGCGCGGTGCTCCATGAGGGACCTGGTGGTGACCAGGGAGTGGGCGACGTCGGCCGGTTCGAGGGCGGCACGGGAGCGGACGTGGCGGCCGAGTTGCGCCGCCTGGGCCCGCAGTGCCTCGCCGGTCCGCGCGGACAGGATCCAGGGCAGCACGCCGGGCCGGGCGGCCGGCGCGGGCGCCGGCTCGGACGCCCGCTCGGACACGGCCTCGGGCTCGGGTGCCTGTTCCAGCACGACGTGGGCGTTGGTGCCGCTGATGCCGAAGGAGGAGACGGCGGCGCGGCGCGGGCGGTCCAGCGTCGGCCAGGGCTCGGGCTCGGCGAGGAGCTTGGCGTTGCCCTCGCTCCAGTCCGCGTGCGGGGTGGGCGCGTCCATGTGCAGGGTCTGCGGCAGCACGCCGTGCTGCATCGCCAGGACCATCTTGATGACGCCGGCGATGCCCGCGGCCGACTGGGTGTGCCCGATGTTGGACTTCATGGAGCCGATCAACACGGGCCGGTCCGCCGGGCGTTGCTGTCCGTACGTGGCGAGCAGGGCCTGCGCCTCGATGGGGTCGCCGAGCCGGGTGCCGGTGCCGTGGGCCTCCACGGCGTCGACGTCGGCGGAGCCGAGCCCGGAGTCGGCCAGTGCCTGGCGGATGACGCGCTGCTGGGACGGGCCGTTGGGGGCGGTGAGTCCGTTGGAGGCACCGTCCTGGTTGACGGCCGAGCCCCTCAGCACCGCGAGCACGGGGTGGCCGTTGCGCACCGCGTCGGAGAGCCGCTCGGCGACCAGCAGGCCGACGCCCTCGCCCCAGGCCGTGCCGTCGGCGGCCGCGGCGAACGGCTTGCAGCGGCTGTTGGCGGCCAGGCCGCGCTGACGGGCCAGGTCCACGAACATCTGCGGGGTCGACATGATCGTCGCGCCGCCGACCAGGGCCAGGTCGCACTCGTCCCGCCGCAGCGACTGCGCCGCCAGGTGCAGCGCCACCAGCGACGAGGAGCACGCGGTGTCCACGGTCAGGGCGGGGCCTTCGAGGCCGAGGACGTAGGAGATCCGGCCGGAGGCGACGCTGATGAGGTTGCCGGTCAGCAGGTGCCCGCCGGTCTCCTCCGTCCGCTGGCTGCTGTCCGCGTCGTAGCCGGCGTGGTTGGTGCCGACGAACACGCCGGTGTGGCTGCCCGCGAGGGACTGCGGGGCGATGCCGGCGCTCTCCACGGCCTCCCACGCGGTCTCCAGCAGCAGCCGCTGCTGCGGGTCCATGGCGAGCGCCTCGCGCGGCGAGATCCCGAAGAATCCGGGGTCGAACTCGCCCGCGTCGTAGAGGAATCCGCCCTCGTGGGCGTACGTGGTGTCCTGGCGGTCCGGATCGGGGTCGTGGAGCCCGTCGAGGTCCCAGCCGCGGTTCCCGGGGAAGGCGCCCATCGCGTCGACTCCGCCGTGGAGCAGTTCCCACAGCTCCTGCGGCGACCGCACGCCGCCGGGGAAGCGGCAGGCCATCGACACGATCGCGATGGGTTCGCGCTGCTTCTGCTCCGTCTCGTCCAATTGCTGGCGAGTCTCTTGGAGGTCCGCGATCGCGCGCTTGAGGTACTCGCGAAGCTTCGCCTCGTTCGACATCAGAATGCCAACCCCTCATGGAATGCCGGTTCTGGGGCACAGAGCGACGACACTCACGTCTGACCCACTGTTCCCGGTCATCCTCAACCGAGGCGTACTGCGGGTTTCCGTAGTCTCGCCGGCGCGACGGCAGATCCACGCCACGGCGGCCAAATAGCGCTAAGAGATTCCGGGTTGCCTGGCCACTAGCGTCGCGCTTTCGCGCGTACACGCACCGTGCGCGGAGCTCCACCGCACTTGTGAAAGGGATCCTTCATGACCTCCCCCCACCGTGATCTGCCGTCCCTCGACCTCGAAACGCCCGCCCTACTGCGCGTCAGCCCGCTCCTGCGGGACCTCCAGGAACGGGGGCCGGTCTGTCTGGTGCGCACCCCCGCCGGGGACGAGGGCTGGCTGGTGACCCGCCACTCCGTGCTCAAGCAGCTGCTGAACGACGAACGCATCGGCCATTCGCATCCGGACCCGGCGAACGCGGCGCAGTACGTGCGCAACCCGTTCCTGGACCTGATGATCGCCGACACCGACGCCGAGACCGCCCGTCGCACGCACACCGAGTCCCGCCGGCTCCTGGCCCCGATGTTCTCCGCCCGGCGGGTGCGCGAGATGGAGCCGCGGGTAGCGGCGGTCGTGGACGCCGTGCTGGACGACTTCACCGCCCAGGAGCCGCCCGGCGACCTGCACGGCGGCGTGTCCGTGCCGGTGGCGAGGACGGTGCTCTGCGACATCATCGGCGTGCCGCCGCAGAACCGCGAACACCTCACGGCGCTGCTGTCCCAGACGGCCGTGCTCGGGGACCGCGAGGGGGTGCAGCGCACGCAGCGCGACCTGTACGCCTTCGTCGGGGGGTTGGTCGAGCACAAGCGGGCCGAACCGGGCCAGGACATCATCACCCGCCTGGCCGAGGGCGGGCTGTCCGACGAGCGCGTGACGCACCTGGCCGTGGGCCTGCTGTTCGCCGGGCTGGACAGCGTCGTGACCATCATGGACCACGGCGTGGTGCTGCTGGCGACCCACCCCGAGCAGCGGGCGGCGGCACTGGCGGACCCGGACGTGATGACGCACGCCGTCGAGGAGGTGCTGCGGGCCGCGAAGGCCGGCGGGTCGATCCTGCCGCGCTACGCCACCGAGGACCTGACGGTCGGCGGAGAGACGATCCGGGCCGGGGACCTGGTCCTGTTCGACTTCAGCCTCCCCAACTTCGACGAGCGGGCCTTCGACGAGCCGGAGCGGTTCGACGTCACCCGGAGTCCCAACCCGCATCTGACCTTCGCGCACGGGATGTGGCACTGCATCGGCGCACCCCTGGCGCGGATCGAGCTGAACACGGTCTTCACCCAGTTGTTCACGCGCCTGCCCGACCTGCGACTGGCGCTGCCGGCGGGCGAACTGGCGGAGAACGAAGGCCGGTTGTCCGGCGGGCTCAGTGAGCTGCCGGTGACCTGGTAGTCGGCGCGACGCAACGGCGGGCGGCCCGGTGGGCCGCCCGCCGTTGCCGTGTCACGGCGCCGCCGTCACTCGCCGAAGGTCGCCGCGAGCCAGTCGTCCGCGATCTGGGAGGCCGCGGAGGCGTCGGACCGGACGATGGACAGGTGGTCCGCGTCGAGCTTGACGATCTCGGCCGACGGGATCATCTCGCTCAGCCCTTCGCCGCCGGCCGCGATGCCCGGGTACAGCCGGGTCGCCTGGATGCTGAGCACGGGGGTGTTCATCTGGGGCACGTCGATGCTGTTCAGCAGGTGCATCCACCGCCCCATCGCGGACAGGTTGGCGTTCAGGATCCGGACCTGGGTCGCCTCCGATGCCAGGAAGTTCGCCTTCAGCAGGCCGCCGTAGTCGATGTCCTCGTTCTCCTCGTGCCGGATGCTGAGGGTGTCCAGCAGCACCAGTCCCGCGGGCTTGATGCCCCAGGTGCTCTCCAGCACGCCCGCGGCCGCGTAGGAGAACGCGCCGGCGGAGGAGTGTCCGACCAGGATGAAGGGTTCGCCGTCGCTGGCGCGCAGCGCGCTCTCCGCGATCGTCCGGGCGGCGCACTCGGCAGTGGCCGGCTGCGGGTCCCCCGGGGCGAAGCCGACCAGCGGCAGGGCACTGACGTTCCGTCGGCCGCGGAAGCGGGCGGCGAACCTGGCGTACTCGTGGACGCCGCCGTTGGCGGTGGGCGTGCTGATGCAGATCAGCCGCGGTGACGCCGGGCCCTCGGCGAGCGTGGTCGGCAGCGGCAGGTCCTCCAGCTCGGCGGTGTTCTCGTAGGACGGGCCGACGCCGCCCATCGCCGACACCAGGCGTCGCGCCTCGCTGATCCGGTCCTCCCTGATGGAGGTGAGGAAGTGCCGCACCAGCCAGTCGTCCTGGTCGGCGCTGCCCGAGCGGGCTCCCCCGGCACCGGCGGGCGCGGCGACCCCGCCCGGCCGCGCGACGAGTTCGCCGTCCAGCCAGGTGGCGAGCTTCTCGGTGGTCCTGTTCTCGAAGACCACGGTCGCCGGCAGTTGCAGACCGGTGGCCGCGGCGAGCCGGTTGCGCAGTTCGACGGAGGTCAGCGAGTCGAAGCCCAGCTCCAGGAACTCCCGCTGGGTCTCGATGCCCTGCGGCGAGGCGTGCCCGAGCACGGCGGCCGCCTCGGTCCGCACCAGGTCGACCAGGACGTCCATCCGCTCGTCCTCGGCCAGGTCCGCGAGCCGCCCGGCGAGGTCGCCCGCCGAGTCGGCGGCGGGCTTGCCGGCGGCGCGCCGGCGGGTGGTGACCAGTCCGCGCAGGACGGGCGGCACGGGGCCGTCGATGCGCAGCGGGCCGGCGGTCCGGCCCAGTGCGACGAGGTGGGCCGCGTCGCACACCCCGGCCGCGTCGAACAGCGCCATGCCCTGCTCGACGGTGAGCGGCTTGGCTCCGTACGCGGCGATCCGCTGGAGGTCGGCGTCGGTCAGGTCGGCGGTCATGCCGCTGCCCTGGGCCCAGGCACCCCAGGCGAGGGACTGCGCGGGCAGGCCGTTGGCCGTGCGGAGCCGGGCGAGCGCGTCGAGGAAGACGTTGCCCGCGGCGTAGTTGCCCTGGCCGGGGGCGCCGGTCACGCCCGCGATCGAGGAGTAGAGCACGAACGCGGCCAGGTCGAGGTCCTTGGTGACCTCGTGCAGGTGCCAGGCGGCGTCCACCTTCGGGCGCAGCACGGCCGCCAACCGCTGGGGCGTCAGCGAGGTCACCACGCCGTCGTCGAGGACACCGGCGGTGTGGATCACGGCGGTCAGCGGGTGTGCGGCGGGCACCGCCGCCACGGCGGCGGCGAGCTGCTCGCGGTCGGCCACGTCGCAGGCGCGGACGTCGATCTCGGCGCCGTGGGCGGCCAGTTCGTCGCGCAGGGCGTCCGCGCCGGGGGCGTCGGGGCCGCTGCGGCTGAGCAGCAGCAGGTGGCGCACGCCCCGCCCGGTCACCAGGTGGCGGGCCAGCTCGCGGCCCAGGCCGCCGGTGCCGCCGGTGATCAGGACGGTGCCTTCCGGGTCCCAGGCGCGCGGCATGGTCAGCACGGCCTTGCCGGGGTGCTCGCCACGGTGCACCGCGTCGAACGCCGCGGCGCTCCGTCGGACGTCCCGGACGGTGACGGGCAGCGGGTGCAGCACGCCCTGGTCGAACAGCGCCAGCAGTTCCTCGAACGTCTCCTGGACCCGCTCCGGGCCCGCCGCGGCGAGGTCGACGGTGCGGTGGCGCACGGCGGCGTCCGGGCCGGGCTCGGGGGCGTCGCCGCCGAGGTGCAGGAAGTGGCCGTCGGGCGCGGTCAACCGCAGGGCGGCGGCCGCGGGTTCGCCCGTCTGGGCGGTCAGCACCACGTCCACGCCGCGGTCTGCGGTGGCCGCCCGGAAGCGCTGCTCGACGTCGGTGGTCAGGGCGGGGGCGATGCGGTCGGGCGCCACGCCCAGTTCCCGCAGGGGCGCGCCCTGGCCCTCGTCGGCGGTGGCGAACACCTCGGCGCCGAGGTGCCGGGCCAGTTGGACCGCCGCCAGGCCGATGCCGTCGGCGTCCACGTGCACCAGGACCGACTGGCCCGGCCGCAGCCCGGCGAGGTCCTTCAGTGCGTGGTGGGCGGTCAGGAAGGCCAGCGGTACGGAAGCGGCCTGCTCGGGTGTCCAGCCGTCGGGAATGCGGGTCAGCAGCCGCCCGTCGGCGACGGCCACCGGCCCGAAGGCGCCGGGCACCAGGCCCATCACCCGGTCCCCGGGGCGCAGCCGGTCCGCTCCGGGTCCGGTCTCGGTCACCACGCCGGCGGCCTCGACGCCCAGCGGGGCGGTGGCGTCCCGGTGCGCGCCCAGGGCGTTGTCCACGTCCCGGACGTTGACACCGGCGGCCTGGACCTGGATGCGGAGCTGTCCGTCGGTGAGCGGTTCCAGTGCCTGCGGGTGCGGCGCGAGCACCAGGTTGGCGAGGCTGCCGCGGGCCGCGCTGTCCAGCCGCCACGGCCCGGCGGGCGGCAGCAGTCCCGCGTCGCTGCCCAGGAGCGCCAGCCGTCCCACCTTGATGACTCCGTCGCGGAGCACGAACTGGGCGTCCTCGGTGGCCAGCAGGCCCGGGAGTTCCGCGAGCAGCGTGCCGAGGTCCCCGTCGGTGTCGTCGAGGTCCAGCAGCGCGATGCGCCCCGGGTTCTCGGTCTGCGCCGAGCGGACCAGGCCCCACACCGCGGCCGCGGCCACGTCCCGCACGGGCTCGCCCTCGGCAGTGGAGACGGCGCCCTGCGTGAGGAACACCAGGCGTGCGGAGCCGGACGCCCGCTCCTCCCACTCGTGGAGCAGACCCAGCACCTTGGCGGTCAGCGCGTGCGCGGCGGCGGGCACGTCCTCGCCCGTCCCGGACACCGGGACGATCACGAGGTCCTCGTCGCCGGTCAGTTCCGCCAGGGAGGCGACGGAGGCACCCACTCCGATGTCGTCGGCGCCCAGGGCCACGCTGCGGACGGCGGCGGGCTGCACCTCGGGGGCGGCCACCCAGTCCAACGACAGCAGCGCGTCGTGCTCCGGGCTGCGCCGGGTGGCCACCGGGGCCGCCGCGCCGGCCAGTTGACCGCGCAGTACCAGTGCCTCGGCGGACAGGACGGGGGCGCCCTCGACGTCGACGGCCGCGATGGACACCGCGTCGTCAGCGGTCTTCACCACGTGGGCGCGCAGCACGGAGGCGCCGCCGGCGTGCAGCGAGACGCCCTGCCAGACGAACGGCAGGAGCTGGTCGTCGTCGGCGCCGACACCGGCCATCCGGTGGGTCTGCAACACCGCGTCCAGCAGGGCCGGGTGGAGGCCGTAGGACGCGGCGTCGTCCGCGACCTGGGGCGGCAGTGCGACCTCGACGAACGCCTCGTCGGCGCGGCGCCACACCGCGCGCAGGCCCTGGAAGGCCGGGCCGTACCCGGTGCCGTCGTAGAAGCCTTCCAGGTCGACGGCGACCGCGTCGCGGGGCGGCCAGACCGGGGCACCGAAGTCGGCGATGCGCTCGGTGGTGGTCAGCGTGCCGTTGGCGTGCTGGATCCACGGCTGGTCGGGCGCGTCGGCGGAGCGCGAGTGGACGGAGATCGTCCGGGTGCCCCGTTCGTCGGGGGCGCCGATCAGCACCTGGACCTGGGCGGCACTCTCCTCCGTCAGCACCAACGGGGCGAGCAGGACGAACTCCTCGACCCGGCCGCAGCCGACCTGGTCTCCGGCGCGCAGGGCCAGCTCCAGGAATCCGGCACCCGGGAAGAGGACGTGGTCGCCGATGGCGTGGTCGATCAGCCACGGGTGGGTCCCGAGCGAGAACCGGCCGGTGAACAAGGCCTCGTCGGAGTCCGCGAGGGTGAGTGTCGCGCCCAGCAGGGGGTGGTGCGCCGGGAGCAGCCCGACGCCGGTCACGTCCCCGGCCGAGACGGCGGGCCGGGGCCAGTACCGCTCGTGCTGGAAGGGGTAGGTGGGCAGGTCCACGCGGCGGGCGCCGGTCCCGGCGAACCACTCGGCCCAGTCCACCGGCACGCCCGTGACGTGCAGCCGGGCCAGGGCGGTGAGCAGGGCGGTCTCCTCGGGACGGTCCTTGCGCAGCGCCGGGACGACGGCCGCCTCCCCGTCCAGGGTGTGCTGGGCCATCGCCGACAGCACGCCGTCCGGCCCCAACTCCAGGAACACCGAGGCGCCTTCGGATTCCAACGCCCGCACGCCGTCGGCGAAGCGCACCGTCTCCCGCACGTGCCGCACCCAGTAGTCCGGCGAGCACAACAATTCCGCGGCGGCGACCTCACCCGTCACGTTCGACACGACGGGGATCCGCGGAGCCTCGTACGACAGCCCCTGCACCACCCGCCGGAACTCCTCCAACATCGGCTCCATCAGGGGCGAGTGGAAGGCGTGGCTGACCTGGAGCCGCTGCGTCTTGCGGCCTTCGTCCTTCAACTCCGCCGATATGCGGAGCACTTCGGCTTCGTCACCGGCGAGGACGACCGCCTCGGGGCCGTTGACCGCCGCGATCGACACCCCGTCCACCAGCCGCGGCCGCACCACCTCCTCGGACGCCTGGACGGCCACCATCGCACCGCCGCTCGGCAACGCCTGCATCAACCGCGCCCGCGCCGCCACCAGCGCACAGGCATCCTCCAACGACAGCACCCCGGCCACGTGCGCCGCCGTGATCTCGCCGATCGAATGCCCGGCGACGAAGTCCGGCCGCACGCCGAGCGACTCCGCCAACCGGAACAGCGCCACCTCGACGGCGAACAACGCCGGCTGGGTGAACCCCGTCTCGTCCAGGCCGTCGGCCTCGCCGAACATCACCTCCCGCAGCCCCTGGTCGAAGTGCGCCAACACCTCGTCCAGGGCCGCCGCGAACACCGGGAACCTGGCGGCCAACTCCTTCCCCATGCCGGCGCGTTGCGCGCCCTGCCCGGAGAACAGCACCGCCACCTTGCCGTCGACGTCCTGGGCGAGGCCGCGCGCGACCTCGACGGTCCCGTCGTCCCCGGCCAGCAGCACCGCGCGACGCTCCAGGTGGGCGCGGGAGGTGGCCAGCGAGTAGCCCAGGTCGACGGGGGCGGGGTCGGTCAGCGCGGTGACCTGCGCCAGCTGCGCGGCCAGTGCCTCCTCGGTGCGCGCGGAGACCGGCCACGGCACGGTCGACGGCGCAACGGCCGGCGCCGCGGGCACCGCCTCGCCGTCCTCCTCGCCGCCCTCCCCGGCGACCGGCGCCTGCTCGATGATGACGTGGGCGTTGGTGCCGCTGATCCCGAACGACGACACGCCCGCCCGCCACGGCCGGCCGGCCTTGGGCCATTCCTGAGACTCCGTCAGCAGTCGTACCGCGCCGGAGGACCAGTCGACGTGCGACGACGGTGCGTCCACGTGCAGGGTCGGCGGCAGCACCCCGTGCCGCATCGCCAGGACCACCTTCAGGATGCCCGCCACGCCGGCGGCCGCCTGCGTGTGGCCGAGGTTGGACTTCACCGAGCCCAGCAGCAGCGGGCGTTCGGGGTCACGGCCCTGGCCGTAGGTCGCCAGCAGTGCCTGGGCCTCGATCGGATCGCCGAGGGTGGTGCCGGTGCCGTGTGCCTCGACGGCGTCCACGTCATCCGTCGACAGTCCGGCGTTGGCCAGTGCCTGCTGGATCACCCGCTGTTGTGAGGGGCCGTTGGGCGCCGTCAGACCGTTGGAGGCGCCGTCCTGGTTCACGGCCGAGCCGCGCACGACGGCGAGGACCTCGTGCCCTTGCCGGCGGGCGTCGGACAGGCGCTCCAGTACCAGCAGGCCCACGCCTTCGGACCAGCCGGTCCCGTCGGCCGCCTCGGCGAACGCCTTGCACCTGCCGTCCGCGGCCAGTCCGCCCTGCCGGCTGAATCCGGCGAAGCTCATCGGCGAGGACAGCACCGTCACGCCGCCGACGAGGGCGAGCCCGCACTCGCCGGAGCGCAGTGCGTGGGCCGCCAGGTGCAGGGAGACGAGCGAGGAGGAGCACGCCGTGTCGACGGTGACCGCCGGGCCCTCCAGGCCGAAGGTGTAGGACAGCCGCCCGGACAGGACGCTGCCCGCCAGGCCGGTGCTGGCGTGCCCTTCGACGTCCTCGCGGGAGTTCAGCACGACGTTGGTGTAGTCGACGCCGTTCGTGCCGACGAAGACACCGGTGTCGGTGCCGCGCAGCGAGACCGGGTCGATGCCGGCGCGCTCCAGGGCTTCCCAGGAGGTCTCCAACAGGATGCGCTGCTGGGGGTCCATGGCCATGGCCTCGCGGGGCGAGATGCCGAAGAAGCCGGCGTCGAACGCGGCGGCGTCCACGAAGCCGCCCTCGGCCGTCGTGCTGCTGCCGCTGCCCCCGCCGGTGAGCGAGCTCAGGTCCCAGCCGCGGTCGGCGGGGAACTCCGCGATGCCGTCGCGTCCCTCGCTGAGCAACTGCCAGAGGTCTTCCGGCGAGCGCACTCCGCCCGGCAGGCGGCAGGACATCCCGACGATGGCGAGGGGCTCCTGTTGGGCGGACTCGGCCTCCCGGAGCCGTTCGCGGGTCTGGTGCAGGTCGTTGGTGACCCACTTCAGGTAATCAACGAGCTCGTGGTCGTTCGGCATGACGAGGAACCTTCCGTGTGAATGGGGGCCGGGTTCAGCGGTCGCTGTGACGCCCGAGTTCGTTGTCGATGAAGGCGAGGATTTCCACCGCGCTGGCGGATTCGAGACGTTCGGCGACCCCGGAGCCGTTCTCCTGCGCCGCGGTCCCCCGCCAGGTGTCCAGGAGTTGCGACAGGCGGTTGGCGACGGCGGTCCGCGTGCGGGAGTCGGGCGCGCCGGCCGCGAGTGCGGCGTCGAGCCGATCGATCTCCGCGAGCAGGGCCGGGCCCGTCGCGGTCCGGGCTTCGTCCACGAGCTGCGCGACGAGGTGTGCGGAGAGGGCGAGGGGGGTGGGGTAGTCGAAGACGAGGGTGGCGGTCAGCCGCAGTCCGGTCGCGGTGGCCAGACGGTTGCGGAGCTCGACGGCGGTCAGCGAGTCGAAGCCCAGGTCGTGGAACTCCCGCCGGGCGTCCACCGCCTTCGCCGAGGGGTGCCCGAGCACGGCGGCGGCCTCCGTCCGTACGAGGTCGGTCAGCAGCCGGACCCGGTCCTCCGGCCGTGCCTGCGCCAGGTTCCGGGCGAGCTCGGCGGGGGCGTCGGCGCCGGGGGCGGAGCTCGCGGCGGTCCGCCGGGCGCCCTTGACCAGGCCCCGGAGCAGCGGCGGAACCGCGCCGCGGACCCGGGTTCCGGCGGCGACCGGACCGATCGGGACGAGGTGGGGTGCGTCCGTCGCGGTGGCGGCGTCGAACAGCGCCAGGCCCTGCTCCGCGGTGAGCGGCGGCACGCCGGTCGCCGCGATCCGCTGCATGTCCGCGTCGGACAGTGCCCCCGTCATGCCGCTCGCCTGTGCCCACGCGCCCCAGGCGAGGGACTGGGCGGGCAGGCCCCGGGCGGCGCGGTGCCTGGCCAGGGCGTCGAGGAAGACGTTGCCCGCGGCGTAGTTGGCCTGGCCGGCGCCGCCCATGACGCCGGAGATCGAGGAGAAGACGACGAACGCCCCGAGGTCCGTCTCCCGGGTGAGCTCGTGCAGGTGCCAGGCGGCGTCCACCTTCGGGCGCAGCACGCCCGACAGTCGCTCCGGGGTCAGCGCGGTGACCACGCCGTCGTCCAGCACACCGGCCGTGTGGATCACCGCGGCCAGCGGATGGGCGAGGGAGTCGAGCACCCGGCCGAGCGCGGCCCGGTCGGTGGTGTCACAGGCCGCGATCGTCACGTCGGCGCCGAGGGCCGTCAGTTCGGCGCGCAGCGCGGCGGCACCCGGTGCGCTCTCACCGCTGCGGCTCACCAGGACAAGGTGCTTGGTCCCGTGCTCGGCCACCAGGTGCCGGGCGAGGAGGCCGCCCAGGCCGCCCGTACCGCCGGTGATCAGCGTCGTGCCGTCCGGGTCCCAGGCGGGGAGGCGGGGGGTGGCGTCGTCGGGTGCGGGCAGCCGGGCGAGCCGGGCGAGGTGCACCGTGTCGTCGCGCACCAGGAACTGGGCGTCGCCGGCGGCCAGCAGGCCCGGCAGCGCGGCCGGGAGGTCCGCGTCCGGCGTGTCCACCAGGGAGAAGCGGTCCGGGTGCTCCGACTGCGCCGAGGCCACCAGGCCCCACACCGCCGCGGCGGCCAGGTCGTCGCCGGACACCGCGCCGTCGGTCACGAACACCAGCCGGGCGGCGTCGAACCGCTCGTCCGCCAGCCATGCCTGGATCAGTCCCAGCGCCCACGCGGTCCGTTCGTGGACGGTGCCCGGGACGTCGTCGCCGGTGCCCGGCACCGTGGCGACGACGAGTTCGGGCACGTCCTCCAGCGACGCCAGTCCGCCGGTGCCCAGCGTCACGCTGCGCACGTCGTCGGTGGCCGGTGTCGGGGCGGCCGGCACCCAGTCCAGTCGCAGCAGGGTGCCTTCTTCGGCGCCGCTGCCGGCCGCGCGCGGGAGCGGTTTCCTGGCTTCCAGGACCAGGGAGTCCACCGACAGGACGGGGGCTCCCGCGGCGTCGGCGACGGCGACGGCGTACGTGTCCGGGCCGGTCTGCGTGAGGCGTATGCGGACCTCCGACGCCCCGCTGGCGTGCAGTTCGGCGCCGTGCCAGGCAGAGGGGGCGAGGTCGCCGTCGGGTGCGGCCGCCTGCGTCACGGCTTCCAGCAGCGCCGGGTGCAGGCCGAAGTCCGCCGCGTCGGCGACCTCGTCGGGCAGCACGGCCTCGACGAAGGTCTCGTCGCCGTGGTGCCACAGGGCGCGGACGGTCGGGAACACCGGGCCGTGCTCGACGCCCTCGTCGTGGTCCGCGGGGTGCGTCGCCTCGGCTCCGGCCGGCGGCCAGGCGGAGGCGTCGAACGCCGCGGTGCCGTGCGCCGTCCCCCCGGCCGACGGTGCGGGCGTCAGCGTGCCGTGGGCGTGGTCCGTCCACGGCCGGTCGGGGGCGCCCGCGGGCTGCGAGGACACCCGGACCTCGCGCTCGCCGTTCACGTCGGGTGCGCCGAGCGACACTTGGAGCAGCACGGCGTCGTCGCCGGCCAGTACGAGCGGCTCGGTGAGCGTGAGCGTCTGCACGCGGTCGCAGCCGACCTGGTCGCCCGCGCGGACGGCGAGTTCGAGGAAGCCGGCGGCGGGCAGGACGCACGCGCCGTCCACCACGTGGTCCAGCAGCCAGGGGTGGGTGCGGGTGGACAGCCGGCCGGTGAGCAGCAGCCCGCCCGAGGCCCCCAGGGGCACCGCCGCGCCCAGCAGGGGGTGGTCGGCGGGGAGCAGACCGGCGCCGGTCACGTCCCCGGTCGACGCGGTCGGCGCGGGCCAGTAGCGCGCGCGTTGGAAGGGGTAGGTGGGCAGGTCCACGCGGCGCGCGCCGGTGCCGGCGAACCACGCCGCCCAGTCCACCGGCACGCCCGCGACGTGCAGCCGGGCCAGCGCGGTCAGCAGGGCCCGTTCCTCGGGGCGGTCCGCGCGCAGGGCGCTGACGCACAGCGCGGCCTCGTCCAGGGTGTGCTGCGCCATCGCCGTCAGCACCCCGTCCGGCCCCAACTCCAGGAACGCCGAGGCGCCTTCGTCCGCGAGGGTCCGCAGGCCGTCCGCGAAGCGGACCGTCTCCCGCACGTGCCGCACCCAGTAGTCGGGCGAGCACACCGATTCCCCGGTGACCAGGCGTCCGGTCACGTTGGACACGAGGGGGAGCCGCGGCGGCGAGAACGACAGTCCCTCGGCCACCCGCCGGAAGTCCGCCAGCATCGGCTCCATCAACGCCGAATGGAAGGCGTGGCTGACCGCGAGGCGTTGCGTCTTGCGGCCCTCTTTCTTCAACTCCCCGGATATGCGGAGCACTTCGGTTTCGTCACCGGCGAGGACGACCGCTTCGGGGCCGTTGACCGCCGCGATCGACACCCCGTCCACCAGCCGCGGCCGCACCACCTCCTCGGACGCCTGGACGGCCACCATCGCACCGCCGCTCGGCAACGCCTGCATCAACCGCGCCCGCGCCGCCACCAGCGCACAGGCATCCTCCAACGACAGCACCCCGGCCACGTGCGCCGCCGTGATCTCGCCGATCGAATGCCCGGCGACGAAGTCGGGTCGGATCCCCCAGGACTCCACCAGCCGGAACAGCGCCACCTCGACGGCGAACAACGCGGGCTGGGTGAAACCGGTCCCGTCCAGGCCGTCGGCGTCCCCGAACATCACCGGCCGCAGTTCCGGCAGTGCGCCTTCGAACTGCGCCAGCACCGCGTCCAGGGCCGTCGCGAACGTCGGGTACCGGTCGTACAACTCCCGGCCCATCCCTGCGCGTTGCGCGCCCTGCCCCGAGAAGAGCACGGCGAGCGGGCGGTCCGTCTCCGCCCGGCCCCGCGCCGCCTCGGTCAACGCGCCGTCGGGGCACGGCGCGAGCAGCACCGCGCGGTGCGCGAACGTCGAGCGCCCCAAAACGAGCGAGAAGCCCACGTCCAGCGGTGTCGCCGTGCCGCGGTCGGACCCGATCCGCTCGATCTGTGCCGCCAGTGCCTGCTCGGACTTGGCCGACACCAGCCACGGCACCTCGGCGGGCGCCCGGCCCGGTTCCGTGCGGGGCGCGTCGTCGGGGTCGGCGCGTTCGATGATGACGTGGGCGTTGGTGCCGCTGATCCCGAACGACGACACCCCGGCCCGCCACGGCCGGTCGACCCCGGGCCACCCCTGGGCCTCCGTCAGCAGCTCCACGGCACCGGCCGACCAGTCCACGTGCGACGACGGCTCGTCGACGTGCAGGGTCGGGGGCAGCACGCCGTGCTGCATCGCCAGGACCACCTTCATGACCCCGGCCACGCCCGCGGCCGCCTGCGTGTGGCCGAGGTTGGACTTCACCGATCCCAGCAGCAGCGGGCGCTCGGGGTCACGGCCCTGCCCGTACGTGGCCAGCAGCGCCTGGGCCTCGATCGGATCGCCCAGCGCGGTGCCGGTACCGTGCGCCTCGACCACGTCCACGTCGCCGGTCGACAGTCCGGCGCTGGCCAGGGCCTGCCGGATCACCCGCTGTTGGGCCGGGCCGCTGGGCGCGGTGAAGCCGTTGGAGGCGCCGTCCTGGTTGACGGCCGAGCCGCGCACGACGGCGAGGACGGGGTGCCCGTTGCGGCGGGCGTCGCTCAGGCGCTCCACGAGGAGCACCCCGGCGCCCTCCGACCAGCCGGTGCCGTCGGCGGCGTCGGCGAACGCCTTGCAGCGGCCGTCCGCCGCGAGGCCGCCCTGCCGGCTGAACTCCATCAGGGAACCGGGGGACGCCATCACGTTGACGCCGCCGACCAGGGCCAGCGTGCACTCGCCGGCCCGCAGCGCGTGGGCCGCCGAGTGCAGGGCCACCAGGGACGAGGAGCAGGCCGTGTCGACGGTCACCGCGGGGCCTTCCAGGCCCAGCGTGTACGACAGCCGGCCGGACGTGGCACTGGCGGCGATGCCGGTGCCGATGTCCCCGGTGGCGTCGGTCAGCGAACGGATGAGCAGGTGGGCGTAGTCCTGGCCGTTGGTGCCGATGAACACCCCGGTGCGGCTGCCGCGCAGGGCGGTGGGGGCGATGCCGGCGCGCTCGATGGCCTCCCACGAGGTTTCCAGCAGCAGCCGCTGTTGCGGGTCCATGGTGACGGCTTCGCGCGGGGAGATGCCGAAGAAGTCGGCGTCGAAGTCCCCCACGCCGTCGAGGAATCCTCCTTCCTGGCTGACGGCGTTGCCGCGTTCGTCGACGCCGGCGTCCCGCAGGGCGCCCAGGTCCCAGCCGCGGTCCGTGGGGAAGGCGCCGATCGCGTCCTTGCCCGCGGCCAGCAGTTCCCAGAGGTCGTCGGGCGAGTGCGCGCCACCGGGGTACCGGCAGGCCATCGCCACGATCGCGATCGGTTCGGTGGCCGCGGCGGCGAGCTTGTGGTTCTGCCGGCGCAGGTGCTCGGCCTCCTTCAACGAGGCGCGGAGGGCTGCGACGACGGTTTCACTGGATGTGGTCATGGTCCGCTCTTTCAGCTCTGTCCACGCTCGTGGGAGGAGTTGCCGTCGAACGCCGCCTGCACCAGGTCGGCGACGTCCATGGCGTCGATCGATGCGTCGTAGGCGTCGTCCGCCGTCGTGGTGGCCGCGTCGTCGGTGGCCGCGGCCTGTTCGGCGGCGAGCTTCAGCAGGGGGTCGAGCACGCCGATCTCGCGCAGTCGCTTCATGGGGACGGAGGTGAGGAGGGCCCGGATGCCCGCGGCGTCCGCCTCGTCGTCGCCGGCCGCCTCCTGCCCCGGTCCCTCGTCGGGGACGAGCCGGGCCAGGACGTGGTCCGCCAGCTCGCTGGGGTTGGGGTGGTCGAAGACGAGCGTGGCGGCCAGGGTCAGTCCGGTCGCGGCGCCGAGTTGGTTGCGCAGTTCGACGGCGCTGAGGGAGTCGAAGCCGAGGTCGCGGAAGGCCCGGTCGGCCCCCACGGCGTCGGCCGTGGGGTGTCCCAGTACCGCCGCGGCGCGGCTGCGGACCAGGTCCAGTACGGTCCGGGCGCGCTGCGCCGGTGTCTGGCCCGTCAACTGCTCGCGCAGGGCGTCAGCGGTGGCGCCGGCGCCGCTGTCCTGCGCCGCCCGGTCCTCGGTGCCGGCCGGCACGCCGAGCAGCGGGCTGGGCCGTACGGCGGTGAAGGAGCGGACGAACCGGTCGCGGTCGAGGTCGGCGACGATCTCGGTGGGCCGTCCGTCCATGACGGCCCGGCGCAGCGCCACGACGGCGAGGTCCGGGTCCAGCGCACGGATTCCGGTGCGCTGGGCCAGGTCGGCCGCCCGCTGGTCGGCCGCCATGCCCTCGCCGCCCCACACGCCCCAGGCGACCGAGGTCGCGGCCAGGCCCCGGGCCCGGCGGTGTTCGGCGAGCGCGTCGAGGTAGGCGTTGGCGGCGGCGTAGTTGGCCTGGCCGAGGTTGCCGACCGCTCCGGAGGACGAGGAGAACAGGGCGAAGACCGCCAGGTCCCGGTCCTGGGTGAGGTCGTGCAGGGCCAGGGCCGAGGCGGCCTTGGCGCGGAAGACGGCCTCGTAGCGGTCCGGGGTGAGGCTGTCGAGGACACCGTCGTCCAGGACGCCCGCGGTGTGGATCACCCCGGTCAGCGGCGCGTCGTCGGGGACCGCGGCGAGGACCGCGGCGAGCGCGTCGCGGTCGGCGGCGTCGCAGGCGGCGAGGGTGACCTCGGCGCCCAGTGCGGTCAGTTCGGCCCGCAGGCCGTCCGCGCCGGGGGCGTCGGCGCCCCGGCGGCTGAGCAGCAGCAGGTGCCGGGCGCCCGCCGCGGCGAGCCGGCGGGCGACCTGGGCGCCCAGGGCTCCGGTGCCGCCGGTGATCAGGACGGTGCCGGTGGGCTCCCACTCCGCCGCGCCCTGCCCGGCCGGTACGGGCACCAGTCGGCGGCCGAGGGCGGCGGAGGGCCGGATCGCGATCTGGTCCTCTCCCCCGGGGGCCCTGAGGGTTTCCGCGAAGCGGGCCGCGGTCCGCTCGTCGAGGGTGTCGGGCAGGTCGATCAGTCCGCCCCAGCGCTGCGGGTACTCCAGGGCGGCGACCCGCCCCAGGCCCCACACGGCGGCCTGGGCGAGCCCGGGCACCGGTTCGGCGGGGGCGGCCGCGACCGCGCCGCGGGTGACGCACCACAGGGGTGCGGCGATCTCCGCGTCGCCGAGCGCCTGGAGCAGGGCGGTGGTCAGGGCCAGTCCCGCGGGGGCCGTCGCCGTGTCGGGGCCGGGCCCCTCGGCGAGGGCGAGCAGGGAGACCACTCCGGTGAACTCGCCCCCTTCGTCGACCAGTTGGTGCAGTCGCGCGGCCAGCGCCACGCGGTCCGGGCCGGGTACTTCCAGGCGCACGGTGTTCGGGCCCAGGGCGGCGACGGCGTCGGCGGCCCAGGCGTCGTCGGACGAGCCGGCGGGGAGCACGGCGAGCCAGGTGCCGGCCGGGGCGGGGGCGGGCTGTGCGGTGAGCGGCTGCCAGCCGATCTGCTGCCGCCACCCGTCGACGGTGTGCTCCTCGTCCCGCCGGCGGCGCCAGTCCGCGAGCGCGGGCAGCACCTTGGCCAGGGCGTCACCGTCGACGTCGAGGGTCGTCTCCAGCGCGGCGAAGTCGGCCTCGCGCACCGCCGACCAGAAGCCGTCGTCCGCCTCGGCCGGGGCGCCGGGGTCGGCGGCGGACTCGGTGGCCGGCCAGTACCGCTGGTGCTGGAAGGGGTAGGTGGGCAGGTCGGTGCGGCGGGGCGCGGTCGCGGCGGTGCCGAACAGCGCGTCCCAGTCGGGGGCGATTCCCTGGACGTACAGCCGGGTCAGGGCGCTGAGCACGGACTCCTGTTCACCGCGGTCCCGGCGCAGCGCCGGTACGGTGACCGGCTGCGTGGGCAGGGCGTCCAGGGTGTCCTGGGCCATGGCGCAGAGCGTGCCGTCGGGGCCGAGTTCCAGGAAGGCGGTCACGCCGCGTTCGGCCAGGGTCTGCACCCCGTCGGCGAAGCGGACCGCCTCGCGGACGTGCCTGACCCAGTAGTCCGGGTCGCACACCTGCTGGTCGGTGGCGGCCCGGCCGGTCACGTTGGACACGAGCGGGATCGCCGGGGCGTGGTAGGTGAGGGTCGCGGCGACCCGTCGGAAGTCCTGGAGCATGGCATCCATGTGCACGGAGTGAAACGCATGGCTGACCCGCAAACGCGTAGTCTTCCGGCCGTCCGCGGTGAACTTCTCCGCCACCTCCGACACGGCGTCCTCGTCGCCGGAGAGCACCACCGACCGCGGCCCGTTGACCGCGGCGAGGCACACGTCGTCGGCCAGGTGCGACCGGGCCTCCTCCTCGGACGCCTGGACGGCGATCATGGCGCCGCCCGTGGGCAGGGCGTTCATCAGCCGCGCCCGGGCGGCCACCAGCCGGCACGCGTCGTCCAGGGAGAGGACCCCGGCCACGTGCGCCGCGGTGATCTCGCCGATCGAGTGCCCGGCCACGAAGTCCGGGCGGATGCCCCACGACTCGACCAGCCGGAACAGCGCCACCTCGACCGCGAACAGTGCGGGCTGGGTGAAGCCCGTCGCGTTCAGGCCCTCCTCGTCACCGAACATGACGTCCCGCAGGGGGAGGTCCAGTTCCGTGTCCAGGTGTGCCGTCACCGCGTCGAGGGCCTCGGCGAACACCGGGTAGCGGGCGTGGAGTTCACGTCCCATGCCCACCCGCTGCGAGCCCTGGCCGGAGAACAGCACCGCGAGCTTGCCCCGGCGCTCCGCCGCCCGGCCGTGCAGGACCTGGGGGGTGTCGAGGCCGTCGGCGAGCGCGGCCAGGCCGGCGAGGAGCTCCTCGCGGTCTTCGGCGAGGACGGCGGCCCGGTGGGCGAAGGCCGACCGGGTGGTGGCCGCGGACAGCGCCACCTCGGCGACGGTGAGGTCCGGACGGGCGGCCACGTGGGCGTGCAGCCGTCGGGCCTGGGCCCGCAGCGCCTCCGGCACGGTGCCCGTCACCGGGACCGGCAGCAGGCCGGCCGGCTCGGGGCGGGCGGGTTCGTCCGCCGTGACCGGTGCGGGCTGCTCGATGATCACGTGGGAGTTGGTGCCGCTGGCGCCGAAGGCCGAGATGCCGGCCCGGCGCGGTCGTCCGGTCTGCGGCCACGCGACCGCTCCGGTCAGCAGTTCGACGCCGCCGGCGGTCCAGTCGACGTGCGCCGAGGGCTCGTCGATGTGCAGGGACCTGGGCAGGACGCCGTGCTGCATCGCCAACACCATCTTGATCACGCCGGCGACGCCGGCGGCGGCCTGGGTGTGGCCGATGTTGGACTTCAACGAGCCCAGCAGGAGGGGCAGTTCGGGTGCCCGGCCCTGTCCGTAGGTGGCCAGCAGTGCCTGCGCTTCGATGGGGTCGCCCAGGGTGGTTCCGGTGCCGTGGGCCTCCACCGCGTCCACGTCGGCCGGCGCGAGTGCCGCGGCGGCCAGCGCCCGCTGGATGACCCGGCGCTGCGAGGGCCCGTTGGGCGCGGTGATGCCGTTGCTGGCACCGTCCTGGTTGACGGCGGAGCCGCGCAGCACCGCGAGGACCTGGTGCCCGTTACGGCGGGCGTCGGAGAGCCGTTCCAGGACGAGGACGCCGACGCCCTCGGACCAGCCGGTGCCGCCCGCGGCGGACGCGAAGGGCCGGCAGCGGCCGTCCGCGGCGAGCGCCCCCATCTCGCCGAACTCGACGAAGTTCACCGGGCTGGACATCACCGTCACGCCGCCGGTGACGGCGAGGGCGCACTCCCCCGCCCGCAGCGCCTGGGCGGCCAGGTGGAGCGCCACCAGGGACGACGAGCAGGCCGTGTCGACGCTGACGGAGGGGCCTTCCAGACCGAAGGTGTAGGACACCCGGCCGGAGAGCAGGCTCGCCGACTGGGCGGTCTGCGCGTGGCCGAGCTGGCCGGCCTCGGGCCGGTAGTCGCCCGATCCGCCGCCGACGAACACCCCGGTGTCGCCGCCGCGCAGCCCGACGGGGTCGATGCCGGAGCGCTCCAGCGCCTCCCAGGTCGCTTCCAGCAGGATGCGCTGCTGCGGGTCCATCACCATCGCCTCGCGCGGCGAGATCCCGAAGAACCCGGGGTCGAAGTCGGCGACGTCGTAGAGGAAACCGCCTTCGCGGGTGACGGTCCGGCCGCGGCCGTTCCGGTCGCCGCGCAGCAGTCGGTCCAGGTCCCAGCCGCGGTCCGTGGGGAAGCCCCCGATGGCGTCGACTTCGTCCGTGACCAGCTGCCACAGGTCCTCGGGCGAGCTGACCCCGCCCGGGTAGCGGCAGCTCATGCCGACGATGACGACCGGGTCGTCGGTCGTGGCGGCGGACCCCACCCGCAGGGCCGCGCCGTGCTCCGCCATTTCCTCGCCGAGGAGTTCGGCCCGCAGGTGGTCGGCGAGCGCCTCGGCCGTGGGGTAGTCGAAGACGAGGGTCGCGGGCAGTGCGAGACCGGTGGCGGTGGCCAGTTGGTTGCGCAGGTCCACTCCGGTCAGCGAGTCGAAGCCGAGGTCCCGGAACGGCTGGCCGGACGGTACGGCGTCGGCGTCCGCGAACCCGAGCACCGCGGCGACCCGGGTGCGGACGAGGGCCAGCAGGACCTCGGTCCGTTCCGCGGCCGGGCGGGCGGCGAGTTCGGCGCGCAGGCCGGTCGCGGTGCCCGCCGGGCCCGCCTCAGCGGCGTCCGGCTGCGCGAGCGCCGCCCGCGCCTCGGGCAGTTCCGCGAAGAGGGCACTGCTCCGGTTGCGGGTGAAGGCGGGCGCGAACCGGTCCCAGCGGACGTCGGCGATCGTCACCGCGTCGGTGTCGAGCGAGTGGGCGAGGGCGGTCAGGGCCTGCGCGGAGTCCATCGGCGGCAGGCCGTTGACCCTCAGGTGGGCCGCCAGGCCGTCGGACGCGAGGCCGGCCCAGCCGCCCCAGGCGACCGTCACGGCCGGCAGCCCGCGCTGACGCAACACCCTTGTCGCGCAGGCGAGTTGGGCGCCCGCCGCGGCCTCGATGACGCGGCCACCGGCGCCCCACGTCGCGGCGATCGTGGAGAAGAGGACGAACGCGTCCAGGGGACGGTCGCCCGCCGCCGCCTCGGCGATCTCCGCGAGCTGCGCCACGTTGGCGCGCAGTGCGGCCAGGGCGGCATGCGGCTCCGCCGCGTCGGACGGCTCGTCGGTGTGCACGACGGCGGTCAACGGTGCCTCGGCCGGCAGCGCGGCGAGCGCGGTCAGCAGTGCCTCCCCGTCGGAGGGGCCGCAGTCGAGGACCGTCACCGGCACGCCCAGATCGTCGAATGCCGGCCGCGCCGGCGCGCCATCCGGGGCGGTGGGGTCGGCCAGCACCAGGTGCTGGGCGCCCTGCCCGGCGAGCCAGCGGACGCACTGGCCGCCGGTGCCGGCGGCCGGGCCGACGATCAGGACCGTGCCGGTCGGCTGCCACGGTGTCGCGGGGCCGTCGTGCGCGGCGCGCACCAGCCGTCGCCCGTAGAGACCGGAGGCCCGCAGCGCGACCTGGTCCTCGGCGCCGATGCCCGCGAGGACGGTGCGGAACCGTTCGGCCGCGCGCCGGTCGAGCACCGGCGGCACGTCCACCAGACCGCCCCAGCGGTCCGGGTGGTCCACGGCGGCGACCCGGCCGATTCCCCACACCATCGCCTGGGCGGGGCTGACCTCGGCGTCCGTGCGGCCCACCGACACCGCGTCGCGGGTGACGCACCACAGGGGGGCGTCGATCCCGGCGTCCGCCAGGGCCGCCACGGCCTCGGTCGGCCAGGCCGGTCCGGCGGGGAGCGCGTCGGCGTACGGGGCGGCGAGCAGTGAGACCGCTCCCGTGAACCCGTCCTCCTGCGCCGCGAGTTCGGTCAGCCGGCCGGTGAGCGCGGCGCGGTCGGTCGGGTCGGCCTCGACGAGGACGGCCGTCTCGCCGAGGGCGGCGAGGACGGCGGCGGTCCACACGTCGTCGGTGCCGCCCGTCGGGACGAGCGCCAGCCACCGTCCGGTGAGGGTGCCGGGCGCGGTGCCGGCCAGCGGGGCGAAGGTCACCCGGTAGCGCCAACCGTCGACGGTGGAGCGTTCGACGCGCTTGCGGCGCCAGGCGGACAGGGCGGGGACGAGGGTCGCCAGTGCGGCGTCGTCGAGTTCCAGGTCGTCGGCGAGCGCCGGGAGGTCCGCGCGCTCCACCGCGTCCCAGAAGTCGGCGTCCGCGGAGTCCCGCGGGCCGTCGTGGTGGGGCTCGGCGGCCGCGACCTCGGGCCAGAACCACTCCTGCTGGAAGGGGTAGGTGGGCAGGTCCACGCGGCGGGCGCCGGTACCGGCGAAGACGCCCGACCAGTCCACCGCGACGCCCACCACGTACAGCTGGGCGAGCGCGGTGAGCAGCGCGGTCTCCTCCGGCCGGTCCTTGCGCAGCGCCGGAACGACGGTCGCGGTCCCGTCCAGGGTGTGCTGGGCCATCGCGGTCAGCACGCCGTCCGGGCCCAACTCCAGGAAGACCGAGGCGCCTTCGGCCTCGAGCGTGCGCACGCCGTCGGCGAAGCGCACCGTCTCCCGCACGTGCCGCACCCAGTAGTCGGGCGAGCACAGCGACTCCGGGGCGGCGACCTGACCCGTCACGTTGGACACGACGGGGATCTGCGGGGCCTCGTACGACAGCTCCTCGGCCACCCGGCGGAAGTCCGCCAACATCGGCTCCATCAACGCCGAGTGGAAGGCGTGGCTCACCGCCAGGCGTTGCGTCTTGCGCCCCTCGCCGGCCAGCTCTGCCGCCAGGGCGAGCACGTCGGCCTCCCGGCCGGCGAGGACGAGCGCCTCGGGGCCGTTGACCGCCGCGATCGACACGCCCTCGACCAACCGCGGACCGACCCCGTCCTCGGACGCCTGGACGGCCACCATCGCGCCGCCCGCGGGCAGCGCCTGCATCAACCGCGCCCGGGCCGCCACCAACGCGCACGCGTCCGCGAGCGAGAACACCCCGGCGACGTGCGCCGCCGCGATCTCACCGATCGAATGCCCGGCGACGAAGTCCGGTCGCACGCCGAGGGACTCCGCCAGCCGGAACAGCGCCACCTCGACGGCGAACAACGCAGGCTGGGTGAAGCCCGTCTCGTCCAGGCCGTCCGCGGCGCCGAACAGCACCTCCCGCAGCTCGTCGTCGAAGTGCGCCAGCACCTCGTCCAACGCCGCCGCGAACACCGGGAACCTGTCGTACAACTCCCGGCCCATGCCGACCCGTTGCGCACCCTGACCGGAGAACAGCACCGCCAGCTTCCCGTCGCTCCCGCGGGAGACGCCGCGGGCGAGTTCCCGCACCGCCGTCCCGTCGGTGGCGAGCACCGCGCGGTGGGCGAAGGCCGAACGGCCGGTGGCCAGGGAGTGGCCGACGTCGAGCGGTGACGCCCCGGTCAGTGCCGAGACCCGCTCGATCTGGGCCGCCAGCGCGGCCGCGGACTTGCCCGACACCGGCCACGGCACCAGGCCCGGCACCGTCACGGGCTCCGGCGCCACCGGCTCCTCGGTGTCCGGTGCCTGTTCGAGGATGACGTGGGCGTTGGTGCCGCTGACACCGAAGGCCGAGACACCGGCCCGCCGGACCTGCCCGGTCGCGGGCCAGTCCTGCTGCTCGGTGACGAGCGCGACCGAACCGTCGGTCCAGTCGACGTGCGAGGACGGGGCGTCGATGTGCAGGGTCTTGGGCAGGACGCCGTGGCGCATCGCCAGGAGCAGCTTGAGGGTGCCGGCGACGCCGGCGGCCGCCTGGGTGTGGCCCAGGTTGGACTTGACGGCTCCGACCAGCAGCGGCCGCGGCCGGTCCGGCCCGTAGGCGGCGATCAGGGCGCCCGCTTCGATGGGGTCGCCGAGGGTGGTGCCGGTGCCGTGCGCCTCGACGACGTCGATGTCGGCGGGGGCGAGGCGGGCGTCGGCGAGGGCCTGGCGGATGGCGCGCTGCTGGGCCCGCCCGTTGGGCGCGGTCAGCCCGTTGGAGGCGCCGTCCTGGTTGACGGCGGTGCCGCGCACGATGCCCCACACCTCGTGGCCGTTGCGGCGGGCTTCGGAGAGGCGTTCCAGGACGAGCACGCCCACGCCCTCGGACCAACTCGTGCCGTCGGCCGCTTCGGCGAAGGGCTTGCACCGCCCGTCGGGGGCCAGACCGCCCTGGATCGTGAACTCGGTGAAGGCACCGGGGCTGGACATCACCGAGACGCCGCCGGCCAGGGCGAGGGTGCACTCGCCGTTGCGCAGCGCGTTGGCGGCCATGTGCAGGGCGACCAGCGCGGAGGAGCAGGCGGTGTCGACGGTGACGGCCGGGCCCTCCAGCCCGAAGGTGTAGGACAGCCGCCCGGACAGGACGCTGGCGGTGTTGCCGGTCGCGACGTGGCCGCGGAGGTCGGCGGTGCCGGTGCCCTGACGCAGCAGCTCGGTGTAGTCCTGGCCGTTGGTGCCCACGAACACGCCGGTGCGGCTGCCACGCAGGGTGGTGGCGTCGATGCCGGCGCGTTCGAACGCCTCCCACGAGGTCTCCAGCAGCAGCCGCTGCTGCGGGTCCATGGCCAGTGCCTCGCGCGGCGAGATGCCGAAGAAGGCCGCGTCGAAGAGGCCCACGCCGTCCAGGAACCCGCCTTCGAGGGTGGCGGAGGCACCGTGGGCGAGCGCGTCGAGGTCCCAGCCGCGGTCCGCGGGGAAGCCGCCGATGGCGTCCTCGCCGCGGCTCAGCAGCTGCCAGAGGTCCTCGGGCGACCGGATGCCGCCGGGGAAGCGGCAGTTCATGCCGACGACGGCGATGGGGTCGTCGTCCGCCGCGCGGCCGGCGGGGGCCGGGCCGGCCACGTCCACCGCGGGGAGGGTGCCGAGGAGTTCGCCGAGCAGGAAGTCGGCGAGTGCGGTCGGGGTCGGGTAGTCGTAGACGAGGGTCGCGGGCAGTTTCAGGCCGGTGGTGGCCGTGAGGGTGTTGCGCAGTTCGACGGTGGTCAGCGAGTCGAAGCCCAGGTCGCTGAAGGCGCGGTCGGCGCCGATGTCCGAGGTGCCGGCGTGTCCGAGGACCGCGGCCACCCGGGTGCGCACCAGGTCCAGGACGAAGCCGGGGCGCGCGGTCGGCGAGAGTCCGGCGAGCCGCTGGCGCAGGGCCGGCTCCGGCAGGGCGGCGTGCTCGGCCCCGGTGGGCGTGGCGGCCCGGCGCAGTGCGGGCAGGTCGCCGACGAGGGGACTGGGGCGCAGGGCGGTGAACACCTCCGCGTAGCGCGGCCAGTCGATGTCCGCGAGGGTCAGCGTCGGGGCGCCGTGCTCGATCGCCCGCCGCAGGGCGGTGAGGGCGAGTTGGGGCGGCAAGGGGGTGTAGCCGCCGCGGCGGATGCGTTCCTGGACGCTGGTGCCGTCGGCCGCCATCCCGGTCTCCGCCCAGGGGCCCCAGGCCAGCGAGGTGGCGGGCAGGCCGTGGGCGCGGCGCCGTTCGGCGAAGGCGTCGAGGAAGGCGTTGGCCGCCGCGTAGTTGCCCTGGCCGGGTGCGCCGAGGGTGCCGGCGACGGAGGAGAAGAGCACGAACGCGCTCAACTCCTTCTCGCGGGTGGCCTCGTGGAGGTTGACGGTGGCGGTGACCTTGGCGCGCAGGACGGCGCCGAACTGCTCGGGGGTGAGGGTGTCCAGGGTGCCGTCGTCGACGGTGCCCGCGGTGTGGAACACCGCGGTGAGCGGCTGCTCGTCGGGGACGGTGGCCAGGAGCGCGGTGAGCGCGTCGCGGTCGGCGGTGTCGCACGCCGCGAGGGTGACCCGGGCGCCCGACTCCTCGATCTCCGCGGCCAGTTCGGCGGCGCCGGGCGCGTCGGCGCCGCGACGGCTGACGAGCAGCAGGTGCGGGGCGCCCGCCGCGGCCAGCCACCGGGCGACGTGTCCGCCGAGGGCGCCGGTGCCACCGGTGACGAGCACGGTGCCGGTGGGGCGGAAGGTGCCGGTCTCGGGGGCCGGTTCGGCGCGGTGGTGGGACAGGCGGCGGGCGAAGGCCGCGGTGGCGCGCAGCGCGAGTTGGTCCTCGCCGCCGCCGTCGGTGAGGACGGTGGTCAGGCGACCGAGGGTGGTGCCGTCGAGCGCGTCGGGCAGGTCGACGAGACCGCCCCAGCGCTGCGGCTGCTCCAGTGCGGCCACGCGGCCCAGGCCCCAGACGGCGGCCTGTGCCGGCCGGGCCGGGTGCTCGGCCCGGTCCACGGCGACGGCGGTGCGGGTCACGCACCACAGGGGCGCCTCGATGCCCGCGTCGCCGAGGGACTGGACGGCGGTCGCCGTCAGCAGCAGGCCGGTGGTCGTGGTGTCGGCGGGGTCCTCGGCGCCGTCGCCGGCCGTGGCCAGCAGGGACAGGACGCCGTCGAACGTGCCGTGTTCCGCGGCGAGTTCGGTCAGCAGCCCGGTCAGCTCGCGGCGGTCCGGGGCGGTGACGGTGAGGCGTACCGCGGCGGCGCCCAGGGCACCGGCGACCGCCTCGCACCACGCCGGATCGCCGTCGGCCGGTACGAGCACCAGCCAGGTCCCGGCGGGGCGGGCGGTGACCGTCGGGGCGGTCAGGCGCTTCCAGGTGGTGCGGTAGCGCCAGCCGTCGATGGTGGAGCGCTCCCGGCTGCGCCGCCGCCAGGCGGAGAGGGCGGGCACGACGGTCGTGAGGGTGTCGTCGTCCAGGTCCAGTGCGGATCCCAGGGACGCGAGGTCCGCGCGCTCCACCGCCGACCAGAAGTCGGCATCCGCGGCGTCGGCGGGGTGGGCCGGTGCGGCGGCTTCGGCGCTCGGCTCGGGCCAGAAGCGCTGGCGCTGGAACGGGTAGGTCGGCAGGTCGATGCGGCGGGCCGCCCGGCCCGCGAACACCGCGTCCCAGTCGACCCGGACCCCGTGGAGGTGCAGTTGGGCCAGTGCCGTGGTCAGGGCCGGGGCCTCGGGGCGGTCCCGGCGCAGGGCCGGGACGGCGGTGGCGCGGGTCTCCTCGTCGGTGCCTTCGCGGACCGCGCCGCTGAGCACCGCGTCCGGGCCGAGCTCGAAGAAGGTCGTCACGCCGTGCTCGGTGAGCTGCCGCACGGCGTCGGCGAAGCGGACGGTGCCGCGGACCTGCCCGGTCCAGTACTCCGGTGCGGCGAGTTCGTCGTGGGTGAGCAGGGTGCCGGTGACGGTGGACACCAGCGGCACGGTGGGTGCCTGGCAGGTGACGTCGCGGACGACGCGGGCGAAGTCCGCCAGCATCGGGTCCATGTGCGGCGAGTGGAAGGCGTGGCTGACGCGCAGTCGCCTGGTGCGGCGGCCGCGCTCCTCGAAGTGCGCCGCGACGGCGTGCACCGCGTCCTCGTCGCCCGAGACGACCAGGGAGGTCGGGGTGTTGACGGCGGCGATCGCGGCCCGGCCCTCGTACGGGGCGAGCACGGCGGTCACCTCGTCCTCGGTGGCTTCGACGGAGGTCATGGCGCCGCCGGCGGGCAGTGCGGCCATCAGCCGGCCGCGGGCCGCCACCAGGGTGCAGGCGTCCTCCAGGGAGAGGACTCCGGCGGCGTGCGCGGCGGCGAACTCGCCGATGGAGTGGCCCGCGACGTAGTCGGGGCGCAGGCCCCAGGACTCGGCGAGGCGGAACAGGGCCACTTCGAGGGCGAAGAGGGCGGGCTGGGTGTAGTGGGTCTCGTCCAGCAGCGCGGCCTCGGGGGTGTCCGGGGCGGCGAAGAGGATCTCCCGCAGCGGACGGTCGAGTTCCAGGTCGAAGCGGGCCAGTACGGCGTCCAGTGCCTCGGCGTAGACCGGGTGCCGGTCGTAGAGCTCGCGGCCCATTCCGGGGCGCTGGCTGCCCTGGCCGGTGAAGAGGAAGGCCAGTCGGCCGTGGTCCGGACGGCCGGTGAGCAGCCCGGCGTCGGCGGTCGCGTCGCGCAGTGCGGTCAGGGCCCGGGTGAGGGCGTCGTGGTCGTCGATGACGACGGCCGCGCGGTGCTCCAGGGCGGACCGGGAGGTGGCGAGGGAGTGTGCGAGGTCGGTCAGCGGCAGGTCGGGGTGGTCGGCGAGGTGGGACAGCAGCCGGCCGGCCTGGGCGCGCAGGGCCGCTTCGGTGTGCCCGGACAGCAGCACCGGCACGGTGGCGGCATCGTCCGCGCCGGTGGGCGGGGTGGCGGTGGTGTCCTCGGACGGGTCCTCGGGGGCCTGTTCGAGGATGGTGTGGACGTTGGTGCCGCTGAGGCCGAAGGAGGAGACGCCCGCGCGGCGCGGGTGTCCGGTGCTCGGCCAGGGCAGCGGCTCGGTGAGCAGTCGGAGGGCGCCGGAGCTCCAGTCGACGTGCGAGGAGGGCCGGTCGACGTGCAGGGTGCGCGGCACGGTGCCGTGCCGCAGGGCCATCACCATCTTGATGACGCTGGCGACGCCGGACGCCATCTGGGTGTGGCCGATGTTGGACTTCACCGAGCCGAGCAGCAGCGGGTGTTCGGGGTCGCGGCCCTGGCCGTAGGTGGCGAGCAGGGCCTGCGCCTCGATGGGGTCGCCGAGGGCGGTGCCGGTGCCGTGTCCGTCGATGACGTCGATGCCGTCGGCGTCCACCTTGGCGTTGGCCAGTGCCTGCCCGATGACGCGCTGCTGGGACGGGCCGTTGGGCGCGGTCAGGCCGTTGGAGGCGCCGTCCTGGTTGACGGCGGAGCCGCGGACGACGGCGAGGACCCGGTGCCCGTTGCGGCGGGCGTCGGAGAGGCGTTCGACGAGGACCAGGCCGACGCCCTCGGCCAGGCTCATGCCGTCGGCCTGGTCGGAGTAGGCCTTGCAGCGGCCGTCGGCGGCCATCGCGCGCTGGCGGCTGAAGCCGACGAACGCGGCGGGTGTGGACATGATGCTGACGCCGCCCGCGAGGGCCAGGGAGCTCTCGCCGTTGCGCAGGGACTGGCAGGCCAGGTGCAGCGCGACCAGGGAGGAGGAGCAGGCGGTGTCGAGGGAGACGGCCGGGCCCTCGAAGCCGTAGGTGTAGGAGAGCCGGCCGGACAGGACGCTGGAGATGGTGCCGGTGATCAGGTGGCCCTCGGCGCTCTCCGGGCTCGCGCCGGAGGCTCCGTAGTCCTGGTAGCTGGCGCCGATGAAGGTGCCGGTGCTGCTGCCGCGCAGGGTGGCGGGGTCGAGACCGGCGTGCTCCATCGCCTCCCAGGACGTCTCCAGCAGCAGGCGCTGCTGGGGGTCCATGGCGAGGGCCTCGCGGGGCGAGATGCCGAAGAAGGAGGCGTCGAACTCGGTGGCGTCGTGCAGGAAGCCGCCGCGGGTCGAGTAGGTGTGGCCGGCCCGGTCGGGGTCGGGGTCGTAGAGGCCCTCGGCGTCCCAACCGCGGTCGGTGGGGAACTCGCCGGTGGCGTCGCCACCCTCGACGACCAGGCGCCACAGGTCCTCCGGCGAGCCGACGCCGCCGGGGTAGCGGCAGCTCATGCCGATGATGGCGATGGGCTCGTCGTCGGCGGCCGCGGTGTACGTGGTGGGGGCGCCGGAGTCGGCCGCGGCCCCGGTGAGGGAGTCGCGCAGGAAGGTGACGAGGGCGCGCGGGTTGGGGTGGTCGAAGACCATGGTGCTGGGCAGCGCGAGCCCGGTGACGGTGGCGATCCGGTTGCGCAGGTCGACGGCGGTCAGCGAGTCGAACCCGACGTCGCGGAAGGCGCGTTGTTCGGAGAGCACGTCGGGCGAGGCGTGGCCCAGTGCGGTGGCGGCCTCGCCGCGGACCAGGTCCAGCAGGAGCCGTTCCTGCTCGACGGGGGCCAGCCCGCGCAGCCGGTCGGCGAACTCGCTGCCGGATTCCGCGGGCCCGCCGGTCTGTTCGGCGAGCCGCTGGATCTCGGGCAGGTCGTCGAAGAGCCGGGTGGGGCGCGCGGAGGTGAAGACGGGGTAGTAGCGCTCCCAGTCCACGTCGGCGACGGCCAGGTGCGTCTCGTCGCCGTCGAGGGCCTGGCGCAGGCCGGTGAGGGCCAGTTCGGGGTCCATGAAGACCAGTCCGCTGCGGCGGATCTGACCGGGGTCGACCCGGCCGAGCTTGAGGTCGTCGGACCAGATGCCCCAGGAGACGGCCGTGGCCCGGGCGCCGCGGGCGCGGCGGTGCTCGGCCAGGGCGTTGAGGTGGGCGTTGCCGGCCACGTAGGCGGCGTGGGCGCCGCTGCCCCACATGCCGGCGGTGGACGAGTACAGGACGAAGGCGTCCAGGTCGTCGCCGACGAGTTCGTCCAGGTGCCGGGCGCCGTTGACCTTGGCGTCCATGACCTTCGCGAAGTCGTCGAGGGTCGTCTCCTCCAGCGTCGCCAGTTCGATGGTGACGGCGGTGTGCACGACGGTGCGCACGGTGCGGCCGTCGGCGGCGAGCGCGTGAAGCATCCCGGCGACCGCGTCGCGGTCGGTCAGGTCGCAGGCGACGACGCTGGCCTCGCAGCCCAACTCGGCCAGCTCCCGGACGATGTCGTCGGAGCCGGGGGCGGCCGGGCCGCGGCGGCTGGTGAGCACGACGTGCTCGGCGCCCTGCCGGGCGAGCCAGCGGGCCAGGTGCGGGGCAAGGGTGCCGGTGCCGCCGGTGACCAGGGTGGTGCCCCGCGGCGTCCAGGGCCGGTCCGGCGCCGGGTCGGCGGGGGTGGCTCGCACGACGCGGCGGGCCAGGACGCCCGAGGCGCGGACGGCGAGTTGGTCCTCGCCGGTGCGGCCGGAAAGGACGGCGGCCAGGCGCTCGGCGGCCCGCCGGTCCAGGGTGTCGGGCAGGTCGACCAGACCGCCCCAGCGCTGCGGGTGTTCCAGGGCGGCGGTCCAGCCGAGGCCGTGGATCTGGGCCTGGTCGGGCCGGGTGAGCCGGTCCGCGCGGCCGGTGGAGACCGCGCCCCGGGTCAGGCACCACAGCGGCGCGTCGAGGCCGGCGTCGCCGAGCGCCTGGACGAGCGTGACGGACAGGGCCGTCGCGCGGCTGAGCGCCGGATGCTGCGGGCTCGGGCCCTCGGCGGCGGCCAGCAGGGACACCACGCCCGTGAGGTCCGCGGCGCCGTCGAGGTCGGCCAGGCGCGCGGTCAGCGTCGCGCGGTCCAGGCAGGCGTCGTCCAGGACGAGGGTGCGGGCCTCGGCGCCGTGCGCGGTGAGGACGCCGGTGACGTCGTCGCCGTCGGTGTCGTCGGTGGTGACGACGAGCCAGGTGCCGGTCAGGGCCGCCGTGGGGAGGGCGGTCAGCGGCTGCCACGTGGCGCGGTAGCGCCAGGAGTCGACGGCCGCCAGGTCGCGCCGGCGCCGGCGCCAGTCGGACAGGGCCGGCAGGACGGGTTCCAGGGCGGCGCGGTCCAGATGCAGGCGGGAGGCGAGGGAGTCGACGTCCGCCTCCTCCACCGCGGTCCAGAACTCCGCGTCGGCGGGGTCCGCTTCGGCCTGGTTCTGGGTCCGGTCGGGGATGGCCCACATCTGCTCGCGCTGGAAGGCGTAGGTGGGCAGCGGTACCCGGCGGGCGCCGGTGTCGGCGAAGACCGCGGACCAGTCGGCGTCCGCGCCCCGGACGAAGGCTTCGGCCAGGGACGTCAGGAAGCGGTCGGTGCCGCCGGTGTCGCGCCGCAGGGTGCCGAGGACCGCGGTCGTGCCGCCGATCTCCTCGGCGATCGCCTGGACGCCCATGACGAGCACGGGGTGCGAGCTGACCTCGATGAAGAAGCCGTGGCCCTGGCCGAGGAGTTCGCGGACCGCGGACTGGAAGCGGACGGTCTGGCGCAGGTTGGTGTACCAGTAGTCGGCGTCCACGGTGGTGGTGTCCAGCCAGTCACCGGTGACGGTGGAGAAGAACGGCACCTCGGCCGGGCGCGGGCGGACCGGTGCCAGGACGCTGTGCAGTTCCTCCCGCACCCGCTCGACCTGCGCGGAGTGCGAGGCGTAGTCCACGGCGATGCGCTTGGCGCGGACGTCCTCGGCGACCAGTGCGGCCTGGAGGGCGTCCAGCGGCGCGGTGGCCCCCGAGACGACGGTGGAGCGGGGGCCGTTGACCGCGGCGATCGACAGGTCCTCGTAGGCGGCCAGGCGCGCTTCGACGTCGGTGGCGGGCAGCGGGACGGACAGCATGCCGCCGGTGCCGGCCAGTCCGCGGGCGATGGCCTGGCTGCGCAGGGCGACGACGCGGGCCGCGTCCTCCAGGGAGAGCGCCCCGGCGACGGCCGCCGCGGCGATCTCGCCCTGCGAGTGGCCGACCACGGCGTCCGGCTCGATGCCGTAGGAGCGCCACAGTGCGGCCAGCGACACCATCACGGCGAAGGAGGCCGGCTGGACGACGTCGACGCGGTCCAGCGTCGGTGCGCCGTCGGCCTGGCGCAGCACGTCGAGCAGGGACCAGTCGACGAACTCCGAGAGGGCGGTGGCGCATTCGGTCAGGCGCTCGGCGAAGACCGGGGACTCGTCGAGCAGCCGCGCTCCCATGCCGACCCACTGGGAGCCCTGGCCGGGGAAGACGAAGACGGTCTTGCCTTCGGTGTCGGCCGTGCCCTGGACGACGCCGGGCGCGGAGCCGCCGGTGGCGA
Source organism: Streptomyces sp. VTCC 41912 (assembly GCF_045799175.1). NCBI lineage: Bacteria > Bacillati > Actinomycetota > Actinomycetes > Kitasatosporales > Streptomycetaceae > Streptomyces > Streptomyces sp. VTCC 41912. The sequence goes on along the minus strand of NZ_JBJMAB010000007.1, from coordinate 277,023 downwards.
GGGCGTCGAGGGCCGCGCGCCGGGTCCGGTCGTCGGTGCCGACGACGACCGCGCGGTGGTCGAAGAGGGTGCGCGCGCTCACCAGGGAGTGGCCGACGTCGAGGGCGTCGGGCGTCGGTTCGGCGTCGAGGTGGGCGGCGAGGTGGGTTGCCTGGGCGCGCAGCGCGCCCGGAGTGCGGGCGGACAGCATCCAGGGGATGGCGTCGCCGGCCGGGGGCACCGACGGTGCCGGGGCCGCGTCCTGCGGGCGGGGGGCCTCTTCGAGGATGGTGTGGGCGTTGGTGCCGCTGATGCCGAAGGAGGAGACGGCGCAGCGGCGCGGGCGTTCGCCCTCGGGCCAGTCGTGGGGTTCGTGCAGCAGCGCGACGGTGCCCGGGGTCCAGTCGATGTGGCTGGAGGGGGTGTCGGCGTGCAGGGTGCGCGGCAGCGCGCCCCGGCGCAGGGCCAGGACCATCTTGATGACGCCGGCGACGCCGGCCGCCGACTGGGTGTGGCCGATGTTGGACTTCACCGAGCCGAGCAGCAGCGGGTGTTCGGCGTCGCGGCCCTGGCCGTAGGTGGCGAACAGGGCCTGCGCCTCGATGGGGTCGCCGAGGGCGGTGCCGGTGCCGTGTGCCTCGACGGCGTCGATGTCCTTCGCGGCCAGTCCCGCGTTGGCCAGGGCCTGGCGGATGACGCGCTGCTGGGAGGGGCCGTTGGGGGCGGACAGGCCGTTGGAGGCGCCGTCCTGGTTGATGGCCGAGCCGCGGACGACGGCGAGGATCTCGTGGCCGTTGCGCTGGGCGTCGGAGAGGCGCTCCAGGACGAGGACGCCGACGCCTTCGGCGAGGGTCATGCCGTCGGCACCGTCGGAGAACGCCTTGCAGCGGCCGTCGCCGGCCAGGGCCCGCTGCCGGCTGAAGGCGACGAACGGGTTGGGGTTGGTCATGACGGTCGCGCCGCCGGCCAGGGCCAGGGAGCTCTCGCCGTTGCGCAGGGACTGGCAGGCCAGGTGGAGGGCGACCAGGGAGGAGGAGCAGGCGGTGTCGACGGTGACCGCCGGTCCTTCGAGGCCGAAGAGGTAGGCCAGGCGGCCGGAGAGCACGCTCGGGCTGGTGCCCGTCACCAGGTGGCCGGCGGAGCCGTCCTCGACGCCGAGTCCGTACTCCTGGTAGGTGGAGCCGATGAAGGTGCCGGTGGCGCTGCCGTGGACGGTGGTGGGGTCGATGCCGGCGTACTCGAACGCCTCCCAGGTGGTCTCCAGCAGCAGCCGCTGCTGGGGGTCCATCGACAGTGCCTCGCGCGGCGAGATGCCGAAGAAGGAGGCGTCGAACTCGCCCGCGTCGTGGAGGAAGCCGCCCTGGGCGGAGTAGGTCGTGCCCGGGTTGTCCGGGTCGGGGTGGTAGAGGCCGGTGTCCCAACCGCGGTTGACGGGGAAGTCGGTGATGGCGTCGACGCCGTCGCTGACCAGGTCCCACAGGTGCCGCGGGGAACGGACGCCGCCCGGGAAGCGGCAGCTCATGCCGACGATGGCGATGGGCTCGTCGAAGCGGCCCGCGGACGTCGCGGCCACGGCCGTCGGAGCGGCCGGGTCGCCGGCGGTGCCCAGCAGTTCCTCGCGCAGGTGGCGGACGAGGGCGGCGGGGGTCGGGTAGTCGAAGACCAGGGTGGCGGGCAGGGCCAGGCCGGTGAGGGCGGCCAGTCGCTTGCGCAGTTCCACGGCGGTCAGCGAGTCGAAGCCGGCGTCGCGGAAGGCCCGCCGCTCCGCGATGGCGTCCGCGGAGTCGTGGCCGAGGGCCACGGCCGCCTCGGCGCGCACCAGGTCGATCAGCAGCCGCGTCTGCTCGTCCTCGTCGAGACCCCGCAGGCGTGCGGCGAATTCCGGCGCGGCGCTGCCGTCCTCGGTGCGGTCGAGTGCCCGGACCTCAGCGATTTCGTCGAAGAGGGCGCTCGCGCGGGCGGCGGTGAAGACCGGGTGGTAGCGCTCCCAGTCGATGTCGGCGACGGTGACCGTGACGTCCTCGTGGAGGACGGCGCGGCGCAGTTCGGTGAGGGCGTTCGCGGGCGCGAGGAAGCGCAGTCCGCGCTTGTGCAGTTCGTCGGTGACGGCCTCGTGGGTGGCCATTCCGGCCTCGGCCCAGGGGCCCCAGGCCACGGAGGTGGCGGGCAGGCCGCGGGCCGTGCGGTGCTCGGCCAGGGCGTCGAGGTAGGCGTTGGCGGCGGCGTAGGAGCTCTGTCCGGCGCTGCCCCAGACACCGGCAATCGAGGAGACCAGGACGAAGAGGTCCAGGTCGTGGCCGTCCAGGAGGCTGTCGAGGTGGGCCGCGCCGAGCATCTTGGCGGCCATCGCGTCCGCGGCGTCGGCCAGCGGGGTGTCGGTGAGGGCGGCGTTCTGGCCGACGCCGGCGGCGTGCACGACGCCGGACAGCGGGTGCTCGGTGGGGACGGCGGCCAGCAGGGCGGCCAGTGCGTCGCGGTCGGCGGTGTCGCAGGCCGCGATGGTGACTCGGGCCCCCAAGTCCGCTATTTCCGCCGCGAGTTCGGCCGCGCCGGGGGCGTCGGGGCCGCGCCGGCTGGTGAGGAGGAGGTGGTCGGCGCCGCTGCGGGCGAGCCAGCGGGCCACCTCGGCGCCGAGCGCACCGGTGCCGCCGGTGACGAGCACCGTGCCGCGCGGCGCGGTGAAGGCGTCGGCGGGCGGCAGTTCGGCCTGCGGGTGGCGCACCAGGCGACGGCCGAGCGCACCGGTGGCCCGGATGGCGAGCTGGTCCTCGCCGCCGCGGGTGGCCAACGCGCTGACCAGGTGCTGGGTGGCGGGGGCGTCGAGCGTGGCCGGCAGGTCGATCAGGCCGCGCCACAGCTGCGGGTGCTCCAGGGCGGCGACCCGCCCCAGTCCCCAGACGGCTGCCTGGAGGGGGTTGTCGAGCGGGTCGGCCGGGTCGGTGGCGACCGCGCCGCGGGTCAGGGTCCACAGGGGGGCGGCGAGGTCGACGTCGACCAGTGCCTGGGCCAGGACGAGGCTCAGCGCGAGCCCGGTGGGCAGGTCGGCGCTGACCTCGGTGCCGGGGCGGTCGGCGAGCGGGAGCAGGGACAGGATGCCGGCGAAGGCGCGGTCCTCGCGGGCCCGTACGGCGTCGAGCCGGGCGGCGAGTTCGGCGCGGTCGCGGCAGGCGTCGTCCAGGGTGAGGGTCTCGAACTGGGCGCCGTGGCCGCGCAGTGCGTCCAGGATCTCGTCGCCGTCGATGCCGTCGGCGGTGACGAGCAGCCAGGTGCCGTCGAGTACGGGCGCGGCGGCGGCCGTCACGGGACGCCAGGCGACCTGGTAGCGGGTGGAGTCCAGCAGCGCCTTCTCCTGCCGCAGTTGGCGCCAGGAGGACAGTGCGGGCAGCAGCGCGTAGAGGGAGGCGTGCTGTTCGTCGCGGAGCCCGAGGAGGGTGGCCAGTTCGGTCGCGTCGCCGCGTTCGACGGCGCCCCACAGTGCGGCGTCCGCCGGGTCGACGGCGGCCTGAGCGGAGCGGGCCGGGGCCGGTTCGGGCCAGTAGCGCTCGTGTTGGAAGGCGTAGGTGGGCAGTTCGACGGTGCGGGCGCCGGTGCCGGCGAGGTAGCCGGGCCAGTCGACGGCGGTGCCGCGCACGTGCAGGCGGGCCAGTGCGGTGGCCGCACAGCGCTCCTCGTCGCGGCCGAACCGCAGCAGCGGGACGACGTGCACGTCCGCCGCGTCGCCGAGGGCCTCCTGGGCGGGGGCCGACAGCACGCTGTCGGGGCCGACTTCGAGGAACGTGCCGGCGCCGCAGTCGTGCGCGGCGTGCAGGGTGTCGGCGAAGCGGACCGCCTGGCGGGCGTGCGCGACCCAGTAGTCGGCGGAGCGCAGCTCGTCGTCGGTGGCGGGGCGCCCGGTCAGGCCGGAGATGACGGTCACGTCCGGCGCGTGGTAGGTGAGTTCGGCGGCGACCTCGCGCAGTCCGTCGAGCGCGGGCTCCATGAGCGGCGAGTGGAAGGCGTGGCTGACCGCCAGGCGCTTGGTCTTGCGGCCCTGGGCGGCGAAGTGGGCGGCGATCTCCTCGGTGGCGGCCAGGTCGCCGGCGACCACGACGCTGTGGGGGCCGTTGACGGCGGCGAGGGAGACCTCGTGCTCGCGCCCGGCGAGCAGCGGCGCGGTCTCCTCCTCGGTGGCCTGGAGGGAGAACATCGCGCCGCCGGCGGGCAGTGCCTGCATCAGCCGGCCCCGTGCGGCCACCAACCGGGCCGCGTCGGGCAGCGAGAGGACCCCCGCGACGTGCGCGGCGGTGATCTCGCCGATGGAGTGGCCCAGCAGCACGTCGGGGCGGACGCCCCAGGTGCCCAGCAGGCGGTGGAGCGCGACCCCGAGGGCGAACAGCGCGGGCTGGGTCCACTCGGTGCGGTCCAGCAGCGCGGCCTCGGGGCTGCCCTCGGGGGCGAACAGCACGTCCTTGAGGGGACGCTCCAGGTACGGGTCGAGGGCGGCGGTCACCTCGTCGAGGGCCTTGGCGAACGCGGGGAAGCGGGCGGCGAGTTCACGGCCGGCGCCGGGCCGCTGGCTGCCCTGCCCGGAGAACACCACGGCGAGCTTGCCCGCGCCGCCGACCTCGCCCTCGGTGACGGCGGAGGTGGGCCGGTCGGCGGCCAGGTCGGCCAGTGCGCGCAGCAGGTCGTCCCGGTCGCCGACGACGACGGCGCGCTGGTCGAAGGCCGAGCGGGTGGTGGCGAGGGACAGCGCGACGTCGACCGGGTCGAGGGCGGGCCGCTCGTCGAGGAAGGACCGCAGGCGGGCGGCCTGGTCCCGGAGCGCGGCCCGGCTCGTGCCGGACAGCGTCCAGGGCACGACGGCCGGGGTGCGCGCGGGCTCCTCGCGCCGCTCGGGGACGGCCGCCGGCTCCTCGACGATGAGGTGGGCGTTGGTGCCGCTGAAGCCGAAGGAGGAGATGGCGGCGCGGCGCGGCCGGTCGGCCTGCGGCCAGGGCGTCTCCTCGGTGAGCAGGCGCACCGCGCCGGCGTCCCACTCCACGTGGGAGGACGGCTGGTCGGCGTGGAGGGTGCGGGGCAGCACGCCGTGGCGCAGCGCCAGGACCATCTTGATGACGCCGGCGACGCCGGCGGCGGCCTGGGTGTGGCCGATGTTGGACTTCACGGAGCCCAGCAGCAGCGGCTGTCCGGCGTCCCGGTCCTGGCCGTAGGTGGCGAGGAGGGCCTGGGCCTCGATGGGGTCGCCGAGGGTGGTGCCGGTGCCGTGGCCCTCGACCGCGTCGATGTCCGTGGTGCTCAGGCCGGCGGCGGACAGCGCCTGCCGGATCACCCGCTGTTGGGACGGGCCGTTGGGGGCGGTGAGGCCGTTGGAGGCGCCGTCCTGGTTGACGGCGGAGCCGCGGACCACCGCCAGCACCTGGTGCCCGTTGCGGCGGGCGTCGGAGAGGCGTTCCAGGACGAGGACGCCGACGCCCTCGGACCAGCCGACGCCGTCGGCGCCGTCGGAGAACGCCTTGCAGCGGCCGTCCGGGGACAGGCCGCGCTGCCGGGAGAACTCGATGAGCGCACCCGGCGTCGACATCACGGTGACGCCGCCGGCCAGGGCGAGCGTGCATTCCCCCGCGCGCAGCGCCTGCATCGCCCAGTGCATGGCGACCAGCGACGACGAGCAGGCGGTGTCGACGGAGACGGCGGGGCCTTCCAGCCCGAGGGTGTAGGAGACCCGGCCGGAGACGACGCTCGGGGCGGTGCCGCTGCCCTGGTGGCCCTCGAACTGTCCGCCGGCGAGGACGGTGGCGTAGTCGTTGTACATCACGCCCGCGAACACGCCGGTGCGGCTGCCGCGCAGGGACGTGGGGTCGATGCCCGCGCGCTCGACGGCCTCCCAGGACGCCTCCAGCAGCAGCCGCTGCTGGGAGTCGGTGGCCAGGGCCTCGCGGGGGCTCATGCCGAAGAAGGCGGGGTCGAAGTCGGCGGCGCCGTGCAGGAATCCGCCGAAGCGCGAGTAGGAGGTGCCGGTCCGCTCCGGGTCCGGGTCGTAGAGCGCGTCGAGGTCCCAGCCGCGGTCGGTGGGCAGGCCCGAGATGGCGTCGGTGCCCTCGGACACCAGCCGCCACAGGTCCTCGGGCGAGGCGACGCCGCCCGGGTAGCGGCAGCTCATGCCGACGATGACGATGGGGTCGTCGTCGGCGGCGGCGCGGGGAGCACTGGCCGCGGTGGCGACCTCGGAGCCCATGAGTTCGGCCAGCACGTGCGTGGCGAGGGCGTCGACGGTCGGGTAGTCGAAGATGACGGTCGCGGCGGTGCGCAGCCCGGTGGCCGCGTTGAGCCGGTTGCGCAGTTCGACGGCGGTCAGCGAGTCGAAGCCCAGCTCGCGCAGGGGCCGGCGGGCGTCGATGTCGGCGGTGCTGGCGTGGCCGAGCACGCCGGCCACTTGGCCGGCCACGAGGTCGCGCACGACCTCGTGGCGGTCGCTCTCCGCGAGCCGGGAGAGCCGCTGCACGAGGGTGACGGCCGCCTCCGAACCGGAGACCACCGAGCGGCGGGCCGGGCCGCGGACCAGGCCGCGCCACAGTGCCGGCACCTCGCTCTGGAGGCGCAGCACGGACAGGTCGAGCCGGGTCGGCAGCAGGACGGCGGCGTCCGTCGCGGTGGCGGCGTCGAAGAGGGCGGTGCCCTGTTCCACGGTGAGGGCGGGGGTGCCCAGGCGGGCCATCCGCGCGAGGTCCTCGTCCGTCAGGCCGCCGGTCATGCCGGCGGTGGGCTCCCACGGGCCCCAGGCCAGGGAGAGTCCGGGCAGGCCCTGGGCGCGGCGCAGCTGGACGAGCGCGTCGAGGAAGGCGTTGGCGGCGGCGTAGTTGCCCTGGCCCGCCGTGCCCACGGTGCCGGAGAGGGAGGAGAAGACGACGAAGGCGGCCAGGTCCAGGTCCCGGGTGGCCTCGTGGAGGTGCCAGACGGCGTCGGCCTTGGGGCGCAGGACGGTGCTGAGCTGCTCGGGGGTGAGGGACTCGATGACGCCGTCGTCGAGGGTGCCGGCGCTGTGCACGACGGCGGTGACCGGGTGCGCGGCGGGCACCCCGGCCAGCAGCAGGTCCACGGCGGCGCGGTCGGCCAGGTCGCAGGCGGCGATGGCCACCTGGGCGCCGTGTTCGGTCAGTTCGGCCACGAGTTCCCGGGCGCCCTCGGCGTCCGGGCCGCGGCGGCCGACGAGCAAAAGGTGTCGCACGCCGCGCTCGGCGACCAGGTGCCGGGCCACTACGCGGCCCAGGCCGCCGGTGGCCCCGGTGAGGACGACGGTGCCCTCGGGGTCCCACTCCGCGGCGGCCTGCGGCGCCTGGGCGCGGGCGAGGCGCGCGGTGAGCACGTCGGTGCCGCGGACGGCGGTCTGCGGCTCGTCGAGGGCCAGGGCGCGCAGCAGCGGCTCGGCGACGGGTTCGTCGAGGGCCGGGTCGAGGTCCACCAGCGCGAAGCGGCCGGGGTGTTCGTTCTGCGCGACGCGCACCAGGCCCCAGACGGCGGCGGCCACCGGGTCCGGCGCCTGCCCGTCGTCGGTGGCGACGGCGCCGCGGGTGACGAAGACCAGCCGGGAGGCGGCGTACTGCTCGCCGGCCAGCCAGTTGCGCAGGCACTCCAGGACGTGGGCGGTGCGGGCGTGCACCGAGCTGACGACCTCGTCGCCGTCGCCGGCCGCACCGGCGACGGGGGCGAGCACCACTTCCGGGGCGCGTTCGGCGTCCACGCCGGGCAGCGCCGTGACCATCAGGTCCGGCGACGCGAGGGCCTGCTCCAGACCGAAGAGGTCCGGGCCGAGGACGGCGAGGGCGGTGGGCGCCTCCTGGGCGGGCTGGCGCGGTGCGGTCCAGCGCAGCTCGAACAGGGCGTCCCGGACCAGGGAGTCGGTGGTGCCGAACCGCTCGTCGGGCATGGAGCGCAGCACGAGCGAACCGACGGAGGCGACGGCGGCACCGGTGGTGTCGGCGACGGCGAGCGCCATCGCGTCGTCGCCGACCGGGGTCAGCTTCACCCGGACCGTCGTCGCCCCGCTGGCGTGCAGGGTCACGTCCTGCCAGGAGAAGGGCAGGCCGCCGCGGGCCCCCTCGCCCAGGTCGGCGAAGGCCGCGGCGTGCAGTGCGGCGTCCAGCAGGGCCGGGTGGATCCCGAACGACGCGGCGGACTCGGCGGCGGAGCCGTCCGCGTCGGGCAGGGTCACCTCGGCGTAGACGTCGTCGCCGCTGCGCCACGCGGCGCGCAGACCCTGGAAGAGGGTGCCGTACTCGAAGCCGGTGTCGGCGAGCCGGTCGTAGAAGCCGTCGAGGTCGAGCGGGTGGGCGTCGGCGGGGGGCCAGACGGTGGCGTCGAAGCCGGCGTGGTGCTCGCCGGCGACGAGCGTGCCGGAGGCGTGCTCGGTCCAGGGGAGCTCCTCCGGCCCGTCGGGACGGGAGTGGACGCTGACCGCGCGGCGGCCCGACGCGTCGGGCCCGCCCACCCACACCTGCACCTGGACGCCGCCCTCCTCGGGCAGCGGCAGCGGGGCGGCCAGGGTCAGTTCCTCGACCCGGCCGCAGCCGGCCTCGTCCCCGGCGCGCACGGCCAGTTCCAGGAAGGCGGTGCCCGGCAGCAGCACCGTGCCGCGCACGGCGTGGTCGGCGAGCCAGGGGTGGGTGCGCCGGGACAGGCGTCCGGTCAGCAGCAGGCCGTCGGAGTTGGCGACGGACACGGCCGCGGTCAGCAGCGGGTGGTGCGCGGCGCCCAGGCCGGCCGCGCGCACGTCGCCGCCGGCGGGCAGGCTCTTGGGCCAGTAGCGGCGGCGCTGGAAGGCGTAGGTGGGCAGCTCGGTGCGGCGGGCGCCGGTGCCCTGGAAGTAGGGCTCCCACTGGACGGTGACGCCGCGGGTGTGCAGGCCCGCCAGTGCGGCGGTGAGGGTCTCGGCCTCGGGGCGGCCCGGGCGCAGCACCGCGAGGGTGGCGGGCACGCGGTCGGCGGCGTCGGCGGATGCCGGGGCGTCGGCGACGGTGTCGGTGGCGGCAGCGGCCAGGGAGGTCTGGGCCATGGCGGACAGGACGCCGTCGGGGCCCAGTTCGAGGAAGGTGGCGGCGCCGTGGTCGTGGAGCCAGTCGAGGGTGTCGGCGAACCGCACGGCGTGCCGGGCGTGGTCCACCCAGTAGTCGGGGGAGGTCAGCTGCTCGACCGTGGCGAGGGCGCCGGTGAGGCCGGAGACGACCGGGATGACGGGTGCCTGCGGGGTGAGGCGGGCGACGACGGCGCGGAACTCCGCCAGCATGGGTTCCATGAGCGGCGAGTGGAAGGCGTGCGAGACCCGCAGCCGCTTGGTCTTGCGGCCCAGCGCGTCGAAGTGCGCGGCGACGGCGTCGACGTCCTCGACGTGGCCGGCGACCACCACGGCGGTGGGTCCGTTGACCGCGGCGATCGAGACGCGGTCCGCCCGGTCCGCGAGTTGGGGCAGGACCTCGTCCTCGGTGGCTTCCAGGGAGACCATGGCGCCGCCTTCGGGCAGCGCCTGCATCAGGCGGCCGCGGGCGAGCACCAGGGCCGCGGCGTCGGCCAGCGTGAAGACGCCGGCGACGTGCGCCGCGGCGATCTCTCCGATGGAGTGGCCGGCGAGGAAGTCCGGGGTGAGGCCGAAGGACTCGGCGAGCCGGTACAGCGCCACCTCCAGCGCGAAGAGCGCGGGCTGGGCGTAGCCGGTCCGGCCGAGCAGGGCGGCGTCGGGCGTGCCCTCGGCAGCGAACAGCACGTCCTTCAGGGGCCGTTCGAGACCTTGGTCGAGGTGGCCGAGGACCTCGTCGAGGGCGGCGGCGAAGACGGGGAAGCGGGCGGCGAGTTCACGGCCCATGCCGGGCCGCTGGGAGCCCTGGCCGGCGAAGAGGAAGGCGAGCTTGGCCCGGGTGCGGGCGGTGTCCTGCACCAGGCCCGGGGCCGGCGTGCCGTCGGCGAGGGCGGTGAGGGCGGCGCGGGCCCGGTCCAGGTCGGCGGCGGTGAACGCGGCGCGGTGTTCGAGGCCGGAACGGGCCGTGGCCAGGGAGTGGGCCACGTCCACGGGCGCGAGGTCGGGGTGCGCGGTGAGGTGGGCGAGCAGTCGGGCCGCCTGGGCGCGCAGGGCCTCCCGGGTGCGGCCGGAGACGAGCCACGGGACGACGCCGGGCGCCACGGGTTCGGCCGGGTCCTCCGGGCCCGCCTCGGGGGCCGGGACGGCCGGGGCCTCTTCCAGGATGGTGTGCGCGTTGGTGCCGCTGAGCCCGAACGAGGAGATGCCGGCCCGGCGCGGCTGTTCGCCCTGCGGCCAGGCGACCTGCTCGGTGAGCAGGCGCACGGCCCCTTGGGACCAGTCGACGTGCGAGGTCGGCGCGTCCACGTGGAGGGTGCGCGGGAGCAGGCCGTGCCGCAGGGACAGCACCATCTTGATGACGCCGGCCATGCCGGCCGCCGCCTGGGTGTGCCCGAGGTTGGACTTGACGGAGCCCAGCAGCAGGGGGTGTGCGGCGTCCCGGCCCTGGCCGTAGGTCGCCAGGAGTGCCTGGGCCTCGACGGGGTCGCCGAGGGTGGTGCCGGTGCCGTGCGCCTCGACGACGTCGACCTCGGCGGCCGAGAGCCGCGCGCTGACCAGCGCCTGCTCGATGACCCGTTGCTGCGAGGGGCCGTTGGGCGCGGTCAGCCCGTTGGAGGCGCCGTCCTGGTTGACGGCGGAGCCGCGGATGACGGCCAGTACCTGGTGCCCGTTGCGGCGGGCCGTCGAGAGGCGCTCCAGGACCAGGACGCCGACGCCCTCGCCCCAGCCGGTGCCGCCCGCGGAGTCGGCGAAGGAGCGGCAGCGCCCGTCGGCGGCGAGCCCGCCCTGCCGGCTGAACTCCACGAAGGTGGTGGGGCTGGACATCACGGTGACGCCGGCGGCCAGCGCCAGGGAGCATTCGCCCTGGCGCAGGGCGTGGGCGGCCAGGTGCAGGGCCACGAGGGAGGACGAGCAGGCGGTGTCGACGGTGACCGCCGGGCCCACGGTCCCGAAGAAGTAGGCGAGCCGGCCCGACAGGACGCTGGTGGCCGTACCCGTCAGGGCGAAGCCCTGGACGTCGTCGTCCGGGCCCACCCGGTACTCCTGGGGCATCGCGCCCACGAACATGCCCGTCCGGCCGCCGCGGACCGTGGCCGGGTCGATGCCGGCCCGTTCGAAGGCTTCCCAGGAGGACTCCAGCAGCAGTCGCTGCTGCGGGTCCATGGCGAGGGCCTCGCGGGGCGAGATGCCGAAGAAGGAGGCGTCGAACTCGGCGGCGTCGTGCAGGAATCCGCCGGAGAACCGGCCGGCGTCCTCGGCCAGCATCTCCCAGCCGCGGTCGTCGGGGGAAGCGGTGATGGCGTCCCCGTCGTCGGCCAGCAGGGACCAGAGCTCCTCGGGGCTGCGCACGCCTCCCGGGAAGCGGCAGCTCATGCCCACGATCGCGATCGGCTCGCGGGCCGCCGCCTCCAACTCACCCACCCGCTGCCGGGAGCGCCGCAGATCGGCGCTGGCCCGCTTGAGGTAGTCGCGGAGCTTCTGTTCCTGATCCATGTTCGCCACGTTCCAACCCATCTCAAGACCGTCGGACAGCAGAGGATTTCGCTGTGGGCAGCTAGTACTGGGGACGGCTGTGCCACAGCGACGGAGTTATCTGCGTGCCCTGCACGAGGCAGCTCGACTTCCCGCACGCCACGTGCCCAGTCTCTACGGGGGTGGTCAGGGAATTCCGTAGAGTCGGCGGAGCCCGGGGTCGACCGCGCGCGGACGGGCCGGGGCGCCGCGCATGCGCGGCGGCGCTCCCGGCACCAGGTGTGTTCACGGTTCGCCTTCCGAACGGGCCGGGCGCCAAAGGCAGCTCTCGGCCCGCGCCCGCACGGCGAACCAACAGAATGCGGGGCGGTGTTACTTGATGAAGTCGTCCACGACGCGGGGCGGCCAGGTGCCCACCGTGAGCACGCCCATCGCATAGGCGCGGGATACCAGGGCCGCGCGGTTGGGGGCCTTCAGTTTCCGCAGCAGTCCGGTGACGTGGTACTCCACGCCGTGCTGGCTGAGATACAGCCGGGAGGCCAGCGGAATCGTGGACAGACCGGCCGCGATTCCCTCCAGAATTCGCGCGTCGATCTCGCTGAGCAGTTTCCGTTTCGGTGTCACCATCGCGTCGTCGGCCGAGTCCCGGCCGGACCGCATCACGACGAGCACCGCGGAGGGGTCGGGTCCGTATCCGCGCACGGCGGCGGCGGTGAGACTGCCGTTGAACACGTCACCGGTCGGCCGCAGCGCCACCACGGGCGTGGCGAACCGGTCCCGGCGGCCTTCCAGGAGCCGCTCGAACTGTCGCATCAGCGGCTGCCGCACGCTGGGGTGGACCAGGTCACGGAAATTGCGCCCGAACACGTCGGGAGCCGTGGTCGAGGAATCGGAGGGGAGCGGGGCGATGACATCTGCTGGGGACGTGGCGGGGCTCGCGAATTGCCGGAAGAAGTCCTGGTTGGCCTGACGGATCGTCAGAGCAGGATCCAGCACGGAAATGCATATGCTCGACCGCTCCTCCCCCCGGACCGCGGCGCCGACCGAACCGGCCGAACCGGGATCTTCCGATAACTGCAGAGATTCCACCAGAGCAGAGAACCTCAAGGGACCGACATCCTTTCCAACCCCCGCTGGCAAATCAGAATTTCGAGAGAGACGAGTGAGAAGGAGAATCCAGAGATTGAGGCGAGGCAGGGGATCGGATGGCCCGACATCCGCCGGGATGAAATTTCGAACTCCCCTGCACAATCGACACTAAGGACCCGTCCGGACAAGCGTCAACGCCCATCCGGCCCTCATCCCTAATCCTGTGGTCCGACGCTCCGCACGGTACGGTCCGCCCCCGAACTTTCGGCGGCCGAACACTCCGCACCCCTTACCGCCGGTACGCCCGTACCCCGCGGGACGTTGGCCAACGGCGCGCTCACCGTGCCGCGAACATCTCGGACGCGCTGCGGCCGCCCAACAGCTCGCGGCGCCCCGCTACGCCCAACTTGCGGTAGCACGACGTCAGGCGCTTCTCCACGGCCCGGGTGCTCACGCCCAGTTCATCGGCGATCTCCTGGTTGGTCAGCCCCCGGCCCACCAACGCGACGACCTGGCGCTCGCCGTGGGTGAGTGGTGCCTCCTGACTGGGGGCGGCGGTGCCCAGGGCCGCATGGGCGCGTTCGGTCAGCCAGGGTGCGCCACAGGCGGTGGTGAGGTCAACGGCCTCGCGCAGCATCGCCTTCGCTTCCTTGCCGCCACCCACCGCCCGCCCCAACTGGAGCAACGTACGGGCGAGTTCCAGCCGATTGGCCGACGTGCGCAGGACGGCGGCGGACTCGCGCAGCACGGGGACGCCCCCGCCGCCGGGCAGCAGGGCACGCAGCCGCAGGGCCCGGCCGAGAGCGGCGGGGGCGGCCCACTGCCGCGCCCAGGCAAGCTCCTCCTCCGCCAGGGCCAGGGCCGGCCCGACCTCGCCCAGGCGCTGGTGGAGGACGATGGCGCGGGGCCGCCAGGGGAAGAGGGTGGAGTTGCGCCAGTCGGCCGCTTCCAGTTGGCGGCCACAGGCCAGGAGGGACTCCAGCGCGTCGGCGTCGCGGCCACCGCGGACGTCGAGGGAGGCCACGAGGAGTTGCCGCATGGCCGTCATGGCGAGGTTGGCCGGCCAGCGCTTCGCGGAGTCCGCCAAGAGGCCCTCCATCAAAGGGGTGTTGCCGGTCTCCATGGCCACCGCGGCCCGGATGACCCCGGCCGGCTCGCGCCAGTCGGCGTCGGCCAGTCGGGCAGCCCGGCCGGCCTGCTCGCCGGCCTGGGTCAGGCGTCCGCAGGCGAGCTGGATCAGGGCGTTCTCGGCGTGCACTCCCGCGTTCGGGCGGTCGGCGTGCTGCTCGCCGGACAGCCGGGTGTTGATGCCGTCCACCGCGTCGGCGGCGTACAGGGCCAACGCGACCAGCGGGAGTGTGGTGCGGGGGTACGCCGAGGCCACCGGCTCGCGTTCCAGGATCCGGCCGGCCAGGGCGGCGATGTCGGGTGCCGGCAGGGCGCCGGACAGGACCGCCGCGTTGATCAGGACGGCCGCCAGTTCGCGGGCGCCGCTGGTCTCCAAGGGGGGCGCGGTGCCGAGCGCGCGCAGGCGGTCCACCGCCCCGGCCAGCTCCGCCGGGTTCTCCTGCCCGGCGTGCCACAGGCGCGCTTCCAGGCGCAGCGCGATCTCACAGGCGGCCCCTTGGTGGGGCCCGGTGGGCTCGAAGTCCTCGGAGACGCTGCGCAGGAGGTCGACCGACGCGGGGGTGGCCTCGCCGAGGAGACTGGGCGGGATGAGCAGGGTGGCGGCCGCCCGGTCGGTGGCCGACGACAGCAGCCGGACGGCCTGGCTGACGTGGCGTTCGCAGGCGGCGGGGTCGGTGCCGCGTTCGGCCTTGGCCAACTCGATCAGCAGGTGGGCGCGTTCGCCGTCGCCGGCGCTGCTCTCCAGCAGCGCGCGCCGCAGGTAGCGGGCGGCGGCGTCCGCCCCGCCCCGGCGCAGGGCGGCCTCCGCGGCCGCCCGCAGGACCCCCATGGCCCAGGGCCGGTGGGTGGCGGTGACGCCCACCAGGAGGTCCGCTATGTTCTCGGCCGGACGGCCGGCGCGGTGGAGGATCTCGGCCGCGGTGACCCGGGCCTCCTCGCACGCGGCGATGGTGAGACCGGATTCGACGGCGTCGCGCACGACGCGGTGGAGGAAGCGCGGCGTGTCCTGGCGGGCGAGCAGGCCGAGGCGGCGCAGGGCGCGCAGGGCCCGCTGGTAGCTGATGGTGTCCAGCCGCGCGTGGTGCTGGATGAGGTCGGGCTCGCCGTGATCGCCGAACGCCGCGATGGCCGCGGCCAGATCGCGCACCGGACCGGGTTGGGCGTGCAGGCACCCGGCCAGCCGATCGCGGAGCTGGGTGGGGCGCACGGCGCGGACCCGGTCGACCTGCTCGGGGGTGGGACGGTGGCCCTCGACGGCCTGGTCGCGCAGGACGGACTGGAGGAAGAGGGGGTTGCCGCCGCAGGTGTCGTGGCACGCCTGGGCGTAACACGCCGCGGCGACTTCGCCCAGGTGGTGGTGGATCAGGGCCCGGGTGCCGTCGAGCGAGAGCGGGGCGAGGTGGAGGAGGTCGGCGGCGTCGGCGAGGTCGCCGACGAGCGGGTGCTCGGCCCGGGGGTCGCCGTCCCGCAGGGTGCACACCAGGGCCACCCGCATGCCGTGTGCGCGTCGCACCAGGTAGGCGAGCCAGCGCAGGGAGGGCAGGTCGACCCACTGGAGGTCGTCGACGAGGAGGAGCACCGGGACGGTGGCGCTGGCGTCGGCCAGGAGCGATCTCAGGCCGTGCAGCACGGCTTCGGAGTCGGGCGCCTCGTGGTCGCCGAGGGCGGGCAGTCCGTCGGACAGGAGGGGCCCGAGGAGTTGGTGGACGATGCCGTAGGCGAAGTCCTGCTCCATGGGGGCGGCATTGGCGCGTAACACCCGTAAGTCGCCCGGCGGTGCGGAGCCGGCCTCCTGGAGGAGCGTGGACCGGCCGATGCCCAACGGGCCGGTCAGCAGGAGCACCGAGGACCGGCCCTCCCGCGCCTGACGCACCGCGGCCTCGATCCGGGCCAGTTCGGATTCCCGCTCGTACAACATCGGTCATGTCCCTTCCATCAGCCGGTACCGTGACCGGAGTTCCTCGCGCGAGGCGATGCGGAGCTTCTTGTAGGTGCTGCTCAGCCGTAGTTCGACGGTGCGCCGGCTCACCGAGAGCTGTTCGGCGATCTGGCGGTTGCCCAGGCCGCCGCAGGCCAGTTCGGCGGTCTGCCGCTCGGCGGGCGAAAGGACGGCCCACTCCCTGTCAAGAGTGGACACCTCGGGGTCGGCGGTCGGTTCCAGTCGGTCGGCCAGCGACCGCACGCGTGCGGCGAGGCGGCTGGAGGTGCGGGTGACGCGATGGTCCGACAGCTCGGTCAGCAGTCGGGCGGCGGCCATCCGGTCGCCCTTGGTGGCTTCCTCGGTGGTGAGGTCGGCCAACGCCCAGGCGTGGGCGAGGTGGTTGGGCCCGATCGGAACGGTGGTGGAGGCGGCGGTTCCGGGGCTGTCCAGGGCCCGGGCGCACAACTCGGCCAGGCTCACTGCGCTGGGGGCGCCCCAGCGGCGGGCCAGGGTGAGTTCCTCGTGGATCAGGCGCCGGGCCTGCTTCCGGTCGCCGAGGCGCAGGCAGGCCAGGGCGGCCAGCGAACGCCACGGCAGCACCGCGGGGTTGGGCCACTGTCTGCGCACCAGCCACCGTCCGCTCTCCTTGAACAGCTCGACGGCCTCGGCCCAGCGACCTTCGTCGGCCGCCACCCGCGCGCGGATGAACAGCAGCAAGGGCCAGTGGATGCTGGTCTCGGTGTCGGGCGGGGTGGGCGCGGCCGTCAGCGCTCGGGCCTCGTCGTGCCGACCGCTCTCCATGGCGACGACGCAGCGCACGGCCATGAGGTGGGGGGCCGCGTAGGGGTGCCAGGCGACCGCGGGCAGCGCCCGTTCGGCGGCGTCCATGGCGCGGTGGGCCGCGTCCACGCGACCGCCGCGCAGGTGCAGGTCGGCGCTGAGGACCAGGGCGCGGGCGAGGGGGGCACGGCTGTGGCCGCGGCGCAGTTCGGCGACGAGGGCGTCGAGGTGGCCCTCGGCCTCGGCGGCGGCGTCGGTGAACCACAGTGCCCTGACCGCGACCAGGCGGGGCATGACGGGCACCGAGCTGCCCGCTTCCAGCGCCCGGCGGGCCAGTTCGGCGGCCCGTTCGCGCTGCTGGCCGAGGGTGGCGAGCTGCCCGGCGCGGATGCCCGCCTGGGCGGGGGCGAGGGGGTGTTCGGGAAGGGCCGGGACGCCGGGCGCGG
The DNA here is from genome assembly GCF_045799175.1 of Streptomyces sp. VTCC 41912. Lineage (NCBI taxonomy): Bacteria > Bacillati > Actinomycetota > Actinomycetes > Kitasatosporales > Streptomycetaceae > Streptomyces > Streptomyces sp. VTCC 41912. The sequence continues at coordinate 260,159 of NZ_JBJMAB010000007.1, read as the reverse complement.
GGACGTCGCGGACCTCGGGCCGGCAGCGGACGGCGTACCAGTACAGCGCGATCAGGTCGTCGCGCTCGCGGCCCTGGGCGGTCTCCAGTGCCTCGGCGGCGACGCAGCGGCCCCACGAGTCGTCGCCGCGCGCCAGTCCCATGTCCAGGGCCCGGACGCGCAGGTGGGACCAGGTCTCGCCGTCCCCGGGGCTCTTGACGACGGCGGCGAGCCTGCGGTCGCTGGCCACCGGCGCGGCCACGGCCTCGGCGCCGGCCAGGTCGAGGCCGATCCGGGCGCGCTGCTCCGGGCGCTGGGGCTCTTCGAGTGCGCGGTTCAGCCAGGTCGCGGCCCGGGCGAACTCGCTGCGGCGCGCGGCGGCCCCGAAGCTGCCGTACAGCGTTTGGACCGCCCAGGGCTCGCCGATGGGAGGTGCGTGCAGCAGGAGGCGGGCGACGTCCTCGTCGGCGGCGCCGGAGCGGTAGACGAGGCGGGCGGCGCGGGCGTACAGGCCGGCGCGTTCGGCGATCGGTGTGTCCTCCAGGACACGGGCCCTGGCGACCGGCAGGTGGATGCGTTCGAAGGGGCCGTCGGGGAGGGTGAAGCCGGCCGTCTGCAGCGCCGAGCGCAGCCGGGACTCGTGTGCGGTGCGCACCCCGGCCAGGTGGCAGATCCGGGTGAAGTCCAGCAGGTCGCCGGCGACGGCCAGCGCCCGCAGGACGGCGATGGACTCGTCGGTCAGGCCCCGCAGGGCGCGCGCGCAGCGGTCGCCGATGATGCTGGTCATCACGGTGCGCAGCTGCGGCACGTCGGCCGCGGTCGGGCGCTGGCCGGCGTCGGCGAGGCCGTGCAGTGCCGCGTGCAGGATGGCGGGGCTGCCGTAGGACGCCTCGGCGGCCGCGTCGGCGAACGCCTCGTCGCAGGGGGCGCCGAAGATCGTGCCGGCCAGCGTGGCGACCGCGCGGGGGCTCAGTCCGGGGACGAGGAGGTGGCGGGTCAGCCGTCCGGCGGCGGAGGTGCCGGCCAGCCAGTCGGGGCCGTGCCGGTCCACTCCGGTGCGGCCGACGAGCAGGGCCAGGGGGACGCCCGCGGACAGCCGCCGCACCAGTGCCTGGAGCCAGCGCCGGGAGTCCGGGTCCAGCCACTGGGCGTCCTCCACCGTCACCAGGGTGGGGCGGCGGCGGACGGTGTGCAGGAGTTCCCGGAGTCCCGGCAGGCCGTCGGGCTCGGGGGGCCCGCGCAGCACGCGGAGCGGTCCTTCGGCCTCCGGTCCCAATTGGCTGAGGAGCTGGATGACCGCGCCGTTGCGCAGGTCGCGCTCGGTCAGGGAACCAGTGGCGCGCAGGACGCGCACCGACCGCTTCTCGGCCAGTCGGCCGGCCCAGCGCAACAGGGCGTTGTGGCCGAAGCCGGGGCGACCGGTCACCACGACGACGGCGGGTTGGCCTTCGCCGATCTCGGCCATCGCCTGCTTCAGCTGGGCCTGCTCCGCCTCCCGTTCGAGCAGGGCCGGGTCGATGCGCAAGCGCGCCGTCCAGGTAGATCCAGCGTATGACTGTGTGCCGTGCAGTCCCGCCACAGGCTCCATCCCGGTCCGCTCGCCCTCAATCCTGTCCGCCCGACGGTGGTGCCGCCCCCCGCGCCCGTGCCCCGCGTTCCCCCGAGGAGCGCAGGACCGCGGAGAGCTGGGCCCGCTCGGCGATGCCCAACTTGCGGTACACGCTCGTCAGGTGCATCTCGACCGTGCGCACGCTGACGTAGAGCGACTGCGCGATCGAGCGGTTCCCCGCACCGCCGGCGGCGAGGCTGGCGACCGTGCGTTCCATGCCGGTGAGCAGGTCCAGCGGCGAGGCGGTCAGCTTCCGCATACGGCCGCCCGCGGCCACCAGGGCGTCGCGGGCGTCCTGGCCCAGTGCGAGGGCGCCGCAGCGCTGGGCCAGGCCGGCCGCGGTGCGCAGGTGCTCGCGCGCCTCGCGTCGGTCGCCGGCGGACAAGAGGGCGTTGCCCAGGGCGAGTTCGGCGCGGGCGTGCTCGACGCGGGCCGGTGAGGCGGCGAGTTCCCGCACCGCCTCGCCCAGCAGTTCCACGCCGCGTGCGCCGGGGGTGGCCACGCCGCGGGCCAGTGCGGCCAGCCCGAGGACGCGCGGCGTGCCCCACTGCCGGGCGAGCCGCTCACCGTGTGCGGCGGGCTCCTGGGCGTCCTTCGTGCGGCCCAGTTCCGCGAGGACGCAGGCCGCCTCCATCCACCAGGGCAGGAACGCCGGCTGGTGCACCTCGGCCTCCGCCAGTGCCCGGCCGCATGCGCGGAACAGCGTCAGTGCGCCCTCCGGGTCCCCCAAGGCGCGCCGGGCCCGCCCCAGGACCATCAGGTAACGGGGGTAGGTCCACACGTACTGCTCGCGCCAGGCGGGCTCGGTACCGGCGAGCAGCCGTTCGGCGTCCGCGGCCTCACCCCGGTCCACCAGGACGCCCGCCAGGGCCAGGCGCGGCATGACCAGCGTCCCGCTCCACTGCTCCGACCCACTGAGCCGGACCGCCGTCCTGGCGTCCGCGAGGGCGTCCGGGAGGGCGCCGACGCCGTGCTTGAGGACGGCGCGGATGGACAGGGCCAGGGCGTAGGTCCAGATGGCGGAGTTCTTCCGGCCGTGGCGCAGGACCCGGTCCAGGGAGTGCAGCGCCTCCTCGGTGCGGTCGGCGAATCCGAGGACGAGCGCCGAGTTGATCAACGTCCAGCTCTTCAGGCGCAGTTGGTGGCTGGCGGTGGCGCGCAGCGCCTGCTGCAGGGCCGGTTCGGGGGGCCCGCCGTCGAAGGCCGTCAGGATCCCCATGGCCGCCAGCTTCTGGCACTGGGCGGGGGTGTCGCCCTCCGGCAGGCTCATCATCGCGGCCCGCTTGCGGGTCGCGGCGATGGTGCTGCGGCCGTGCGAGCCGACGATCAGGAACACCGCCTCGACGAGCGTGCGCAGTTCCTGGTCGGCCGGCGCGGGGTCGGGGCCGAGTTCGGCGTCCAGCGCGTCCAGGACGTCTTCGAGGATCTTCAGGGCGACGGAGCACTCGCGCGCGGCCAGCCCGGTCGTGCCGAACTGCGCGGCGATCCGCGCCCGGGTGCGCACGTCGACGCTCGGTGCCAGCGCCTCGCGCAGCAGGCCGACCGCCTCGGGCGGGTCCGTGTCGGCCAGCACCCTCGCTAAGCGGACGCGGATGTCGATGCTGTCGGGGTCCACTTCCAGCACCCGGTACAGGTAGCGGGCCGCGGTCTCCGGCGCGCCGCGCTCCTCGGCGCAGGCCGCGGCCTCCAGCAGGACGCCCGGCATCCACGGTTCGTCGATCGAGGGCAGCCGCAGGAGGTGGTCGGCGACCTCTTCGGCGGGCCGGCCCGCATCGCTCAGGAGCAGGGCCGCCCGCGCGTGCAGGCCGGACAGCACGTGGGCGTCCAGGGGCGCGAGCACCGCCGCGCGCACCGCCCCCTCCGCGAGGCGGCCGTCCGCGGGCACCAGCCCGGCCTCGCACAGCACCTTCCGGGCGTCCTCGACGGCGTCGGCGGGGACGCCGGCGAGCGGACCGACGTGGTCGGCGCCCCGCTCGCCGAGGACGGCCACCGCCCGTGCGACCTCACCGATCCAGGGCGGCTGGCGGTCCAGGAGTTCGCGCGCCCAACCCGCCAGGACGCGACCGGCGGTCTCGGCGATCCGGTCGGCGCCGCCCACCCCCGGTCCGGCCCCCGCGGCCCGCAGTTCGCGTAGCAGTCGGCCCAGGAGGCGGGGGTTGCCGCCGGTCGCGGCGCGGGCGCGGGTGACGAACACGGGGGCGGCGGGCACCGGGAAGAACTCCCGCACGACCTCGGCGACGTCCCTCTCGGTCAGCGTCGACAGGCGCAGCGTCGTGGTGCGGCAGTCGGCCGTCAGGTCCGCGAGGGCGTGGTGCGTCGGGACGCCGCGGGTGAGGGCGGTGGCCTCGGACTGCCGGGCGAGGACGAGGAGGAGGGGGCGGTCGGCGGATCGGCGCAGCAGGAACTCCAGCCAGCGCAGGGAGAGTTCGTCGCAGTGCTGGGCGTCGTCGAGGGCCAGGACGAGCGGGCGGCGGGCCAGTACGTCGGCCGCGTGCCGGTGCAGGGCGTGGAACGCCTGCTGGACGGCGGGAGCGTGCGGGGGTGCGCCGTCCAGCGCGCCCGGAGCGAGCGCTCGAACGGCGGTCTGGGTGGCGTCGTCGAGGAAGGCGCGCCGTGCGGTCGGACCGAGCAACGCGCGTAAACCGCTGAAGGAAGCGCCCCCCGCATCCGGCAAACAGAGGCCCCGCAGAACCGTGGCGCCCCGACAGGCGTCCCCCCTGAGGAAGGCGCGGAGGAGGGCGGATTTGCCGATTCCGGCCGGGCCGGTCACGACCACCGAGCGGGCGTGCCCGGACAGGGCTTCGCGGGCGCGGCGGTCGAGCTCCCGCACGGCATCGCCTCGGCCCACCAAGGTGCTGCCTATATCAGGATCTACGCTCCGGCTCCGCACCATAGGACTCCTCGCACCTCGGAGACACAACGGATGTGACGGGGTGTCACCCCATCGATCCGTAAATCACCCTAAAGAGTGATGTCTGAGAAGCGTTAGAGTACATGAGCTTCCGCACATGTGGCATGCGACACGCCGCCGCGGCACCTCCACCCCCCGAGGGGAGATGATCATGCTGCGGCGGTTGCCATCGTGGCATCGGCTCCTTCCTTCGTGTGCTGGCGGCAGGGGTATGGCCGATCCGGCCCGGTGCCCCGCGCGCCCATCCCACCGGGCGGACCGCGGGAAGATCCGTAGAGCCCGCACGCACCGCGCCGGTGCGGCGCCCGGGCCGCACCGCGCGGCACGGGGCGCCCGGAGCCCGCGCCGCGCGTCAGGCGCCCCGTACGGCCGACCGGACTACCAGCTGTTGGCCATCAGGTCCCCGAACTCCCGCTCGCGGGATACCTGTTGAAGGTCGGAATCGACCATCATGCGCATCAGTTCGGGGAAGTCGACACTGGGCTCCCAGCCGAGCTTGGCGCGGGCCCGGTCGGCGTCCGCACAGAGGATCTCCACCTCGGCCGGACGCACCAGGGACGGGTCGATGCTGACGTAGTCCTCCCAGTCCAGGCCCACGTGCTCGAAGGCGATGCGCACGGCGTCCCGGACCGAGTGCATTTGGCCGGTTCCGATCACGTAGTCGCCCGGTTCGTCCTGCTGGAGCATCAGGTGCATGGCGCGGACGTAGTCACCGGCGAAGCCCCAGTCCCGCACGGCGTCGAGGTTGCCGAGGGACAGTTTGTCCTGGTAGCCGAGCTTGATGCGGGCGACCGCGAGGGAGATCTTCCGGGTCACGAACTCCGCTCCACGACGCGGCGACTCGTGGTTGAACAGCATCCCGGACACCGCGTACATGCCGAAGGACTCGCGGTAGTTGCGGGTGATGAAGTGCCCGTAGATCTTCGCGACGCCGTACGGGCTGCGCGGCCGGAAGATGGTGGTCTCGCACTGCGGGGTCTCGGCGACCTTGCCGAACATCTCCGACGAGGACGCCTGGTAGAAGCGGATCTGGCTGCCGTCGGCGGTGCGCGAGCCGTTCAGGCCGCTGACCATCCGGATCGCCTCCAGCATGCGCAGCACGCCCATGCCGTTGACCTCGGTGACGAGTTCCGCCTGCTGCCAGGACATCGGCACGAAGGAGATCGCGCCGAGGTTGTAGACCTCGTCCGGCTGCACCGTGTCGACCGCCGACACCAGGCTGGCCTGGTCCATCAGGTCGCCGTTGACGAAGGACAGGTCGGAGACCAGCCGGCTGACCCGCGACTTCCGGGGATTGGCCTGGCCGCGTATCAGACCCCACACCTGGTAGCCCTGCCCGAGCAGATGCTCCGCCAGGTAGGAGCCGTCCTGCCCGGTAATTCCGGTGATCAGCGCACGCTTGGACATCTCATTCCTTTCCTTCGCTGAGAAACAGACCGCCCAAACGCAGAGCCGAGTCTGCTACTTGACCTCTCGGCGTCGAATGGCGTCGAATGCGCCGCGGTCCAGACGCCGGGTAAGCGAACGCTTCCAAGGAGCCGGTCACGGCGTCAAGCAATTCCGGTAACACTACGGAATTCCGGAGTCCCCACCACCGGTTCGCGCATGAGCAGTTCGGGACGGGGCACCCGATCGGAACGGCCCACCGGGCCCTTGCGCCAAGAGACTACGGATTTTCCGGTGCGCGGTGCGCTGCACTGTGCGGACGTGCCCCGCCCAGGCCCGGTGGGCGCCTCGTTGGCGCCGCCGACCGGACCTGCCCGTCTCCTGGAGCGTCGCCCGGTGCTGCTCAGAACCCTCCGAACCCGACTGCGCCCCCACCGGCGCGCCGTCGTCCTGTTGGCACTGCTGCAACTGCTCCAGATCCTGGCCACGTTGGCCCTGCCGTCGCTGGGTGCCGCCGTCATCGACAACGGCGTGCTCAAGGCCGACAGCGGCTACATCGTCCAGCTGGGCCTGGGGATGCTGGCGCTGGCGGTCCTCCAGATCGCGGCGTCCATGGGCGCGGTGTCACTGAGTGCGCGGACGGCCATGGCCATGGGCCGCGACCTGCGCTCGGCCGTCTTCCGCCGGGTGCTGGACTTCTCCGCCCGCGAGGTCGGGGAGTTCGGCACCCCGTCGCTGATGACGCGCACCGTCAACGACGTCCAACAGGTGCAGATGCTGGCACTGTCGGCGTTCGGCGTCGTCGTGTCGGCGCCCCTGATGTGTCTGGGCAGCATTGCGCTCGCCCTCCAGCAGGACATTCCGCTGGCCCTGCTCCTGGTGGTGCTGATGGTGGCCGTCGGAATATGTTTCGGCCTCATTCTCGGCCGCACCGATCCGTTCTACGACCGCATGCAGAATTACTTGGACCGGGTCAACGGGCTGTTGCGCGAACGCATCACGGGAGTCCGCGTCGTACGCGCTTTCGTACGCGACGGACACGAAAGCGAGAGATTCGGCCGAACCAATTCCGAACTGTGTGACGTCTCGTTGCACGTCGGCCGGCTGCTGGCCACCATCGTCCCCGTCGTGCTGCTGGTCCTGAACGCCTTCATGGCGGCGGTGGTGTGGTTCGGGGCCCACCGCATCGACGCCGGGGCCATGCGGTTCGGGGCGCTCAGCGCGTTCCTCAGCTACCTGACGCTCATCACGATGTCGGTGGTGATGGTGACCTTCGTGTGCCTGGCGATGCCGCGGGCCAGGGTGTCGGCCGAGCGCATCCAGCAGGTGCTGACGACCGAGCCGAGCGTGACCGCGCCGCCCCGACCGGTGCGCACCGCGCCCGCGACCGGCCAACTGGAGCTGCGCGGAGCCGGGTTCCGGTACCCGGGCGCGGCGGAGCCGGTGCTGAGCGGGATCGACCTGAGCGCCGGCCCCGGCGAGACGGTGGCGATCCTCGGCAGCACCGGCAGCGGCAAGACCACCCTGCTCAACCTGGTGCTGCGGCACTTCGACGCCACCGAGGGCCACGTCCGGGTGGGCGGCGTCGACGTCCGCGAGCTCGACGCGCAGACGCTGCGCCGCACCGTCGGCTTCGTCCCCCAGCGGGCGTACCTCTTCTCCGGCACCGTCGCCAGCAACCTGCGGTTCGGCAACCCCGACGCCAGCGACGAGGCGCTGTGGCACGCACTGGACATCGCCCAGGCCCGGGACTTCGTCGAGCGGCTGCCCGCAGGGCTGGACGCCCCGATCACACAGGGCGGCACCAACGTGTCCGGCGGGCAGCGCCAGCGGCTGGCGATCGCCCGCACCCTGCTGCGCCGGCCGGACGTCTACCTCTTCGACGACTGCTTCTCCGCGCTGGACAACGCCACGGACGTCGCCCTGCGGGCCGCCCTCGCCCCGGAGATCGCCGGTGCGACGGTGCTCACGGTGGCCCAGCGCGTCAGCACCGTGCAGCACGCCCAGCGCATCGTCGTCCTCGACGGGGGCCGGGTGGCCGCCACCGGGACGCACCGGGAACTGCTGCGCACCAGCGCCGCCTACCGGGACATCGCCCAGTCACAACTCAACTCCAGCAACGGCGACTTCGACGCCCCCGCACAACGCGCCGCGAGCGCCCCGACCCCTCAGGAGGCCGTCCATGGTCGCGGCGGACAGCTCTAGCCCCGTGCGGCGCGGCACCGCCCGCCGCACACTGGGCCTGCTGCGACCCCACCGTGGCCCGGTCGCCGTGGCGGTCGCCCTCGGCATCGGCGGCGTCGTGCTCAACGCGGCGGGCCCGATCCTCCTGGGCCGGGCCACGGACCTGGTCTTCGACGGCATCCGGCACGCCCACGGCGCCACCGGAGTCGACTTCGACGCGATCGCCCGGGTACTGCTGATCGCGCTCGCGCTCTTCGTCACCGCCGCCCTGCTCACCCTGTTCCAGGGCCGGCTGGTGGCGGCCGTCGTGCAGCGGGTGGTCTTCGCCCTGCGCCAGTCCGTGGAGGCCAAGCTCGCCCGCCTGCCACTGCGGTACTTCGACCGCCACCCGGCGGGTGACGTGCTCAGCCGGGTGACCAACGACGTCGACAACCTCCAGCAGACCCTCCAGCAGACCCTCAGCCAACTGATCACGGCGGTGTTCTCCGTGCTGAGCATGCTGGTGCTGATGCTCGTCATCTCGCCGCTGCTGACCCTGATCATGGTGGCCTGCCTGCCGGTGTCCGTGCTGCTCGCGGCGCGGATCAGCCAGCGCGCACAGCCGCGGTTCGCCCGTCAGTGGTCGGCCACCGGAGCGCTCAACGCCCACGTGGAGGAGGTCTACACCGGCCACGCGCTGGTCAAGGGCTTCGGACGGCGCGAGCAGGCCGAGCGGGCCTTCGACGAGCAGAACGAGGCCCTCTACCGCGCCAGCGCCCGGGCCCAGTTCGCCTCCGGCGCGATCGAGCCGTCGATGATGTTCGTCTCCAACCTGGGCTATGTCGCCGTGGCGGTCGTCGGCGCCCTGCGCGTGGTCGCCGGGACCCTGTCCATCGGCGACGTCCAGGCGTTCGTCCTGTACTCCCGGCAGTTCAGCCAGCCGATCGTCGAGGTCGCCGGCATCGCCGCGCGCCTGCAGTCGGCCCTCGCCTCGGCGGAGCGGATCCACGAGCTGTTGGACGCGGAGGAGCAGACCCCGGACGCCGACCGCCCGGCGCGGTTGCCCGCGGTCCGCGGCCACGTCCGGTTCGAGAAGGTCGACTTCCGCTACTCCCCCGACACCCCGCTCATCGAGGACCTCTCGCTCACCGTCGAACCCGGCCAGACCGTGGCGGTCGTCGGCCCCACCGGCGCCGGCAAGACCACCCTGGGCAACCTCCTGATGCGCTTCTACGACACCGACGGGGGACGCATCCTCCTCGACGGCACCGACATCACCACCCTCACCCGCGAGGACCTGCGCTCCCACTTCGGCCTGGTGCTCCAGGACGCCTGGCTGTTCTCCGGCACCATCGCCGAGAACATCGCCTACGGCCGCCCCGCCGCCACCCGCGAGGAGGTCGAGGAGGCCGCCCGCGCCACCTGCGCCGACCGCTTCATCCGCACCTTGCCGGACGGCTACGACACCGTCCTGGACGAGGAGTCGACCAACGTCAGCGCCGGCGAGAAGCAACTGATCACCATCGCACGGGCCTTCCTCGCCCGCCCCTCCATCCTGCTCCTGGACGAGGCGACCAGTTCCGTCGACACCCGCACGGAGGCCCTCATCCAGCGCGCGATGCGCTCGCTGCGCGCGGGCCGCACCAGCTTCGTCATCGCGCACCGCCTGTCCACCATCCGCGACGCGGACCTGATCCTCGTCATGGACGGCGGCCGCATCGTCGAGCAGGGCACCCACGACCAACTCTTGGCCGCCGCCGGCCCCTACGCCCGCCTGCACGCGGCCGTGGGCCCCCGCGTCGGGCTTGAGGGCGCCGCATCCCGCTGACCGGTGCCCCCTGAGGCACCCTCCCGAAGGAGCCATTCCGCCATGCCCGACAGCCATGCCCTGAGCGAGCTGCTCGCCGCGATCAACGCGCCCGACCGCACCCCCGAGGACATCGCCGCGCTTCCCGTGCCCGAGTCCTTCCGGGCCGTGACCGTCCACAAGTCGGACACCGAGATGTTCCGCGGCATGCCCAGCGCGGACAAGGACCCGCGCAAGTCCCTGCGCGTCGACGAGGTCCCGGTGCCCGAACTGGGCCCCGGCGAGGCCCTGATCGCCGTGATGGCCAGCTCCGTCAACTACAACACGGTCTGGTCGTCCCTCTTCGAGCCGCTGCCGACCTTCGGCTTCCTGGAGCGCTACGGGCGCACCTCGCCGCTGGCCGCCCGCCACGACCTGCCGTACCACATCCTCGGCTCCGACCTGGCCGGCGTGGTGCTGCGCACCGGCCCCGGGGTGAACGTCTGGAAGCCCGGCGACGAGGTCGTGGCGCACTGCCTGTCGGTGGAGTTGGAGAGTCCCGACGGGCACGACGACACCATGCTCGACCCGGCTCAGCGGATCTGGGGCTTCGAGACGAACTTCGGCGGTCTGGCCGAGATCGCCCTGGTCAAGGCCAACCAGCTGATGCCCAAGGCCGACCACCTCACCTGGGAGGAGGCCGCCGCTCCGGGGCTGGTGCACTCCACCGCCTACCGTCAGCTGGTCTCCCGCAACGGCGCCGGCATGAAGCAGGGCGACAACGTGCTGATCTGGGGCGCCAGCGGCGGTCTGGGCTCGTACGCCACCCAGCTCGCCCTCGCCGGCGGGGCCAACCCCGTCTGCGTGGTCTCGAACGAGCGCAAGGCCGAGGTGTGCCGGGCCATGGGCGCGGAGGCGGTCATCGACCGCTCGGCCGAGGGCTACCGCTTCTGGAGCGACGACGACACCCAGAACCCGCGGGAGTGGAAGCGGTTCGGCGCGCGCATCCGGGAGTTGACCGGGGGCGAGGACGTGGACATCGTCTTCGAGCACCCGGGCCGGGAGACCTTCGGGGCGTCCGTCTACGTGGCGCGCAGGGGCGGCACCATCGTCACCTGCGCCTCCACCTCCGGCTACCGCCACGAGTTCGACAACCGCTACCTGTGGATGCACCTCAAGCGCATCGTCGGCACCCACTTCGCCAACTACCGCGAGGCGTGGGAGGCCAACCGCCTCGTGGCCAAGGGGAAGATCCACCCCACCCTCTCCTGCACCTACCCGCTGGCCGACACCGCGCTCGCCGTCCACGACGTGCACAGCAACGCCCACCAGGGCAAGGTCGGCGTGCTGTGCCTGGCCCCCACCGAGGGGCTGGGCGTGCGCGACGAAGAACTCCGCGCCCGGCACATCGACGCGATCAACCGGTTCCGCTGACCGCGCCGGCTCCCCCGTCCCGGGGCCCTTCCGTCCCGCACCGCGCACCGGCCCGGCGGAAGGGCCCCGCCCCTGCGCTCACCCCTCGCGCCGTGCCGCCAACGGGCGGTCCGGCAGCCGGAACGCGTCCGCCGGCGGGCTGAACACCGCACCCGCTACGTCACCGAACCGGTTGGCCAGCGGACTGGTGGCGGTCCGCAGACCGGCCCAGACCAACGAGCGCTGCCGTCGGGTGTGCGGGTAGACCATCCGCGGGATCCCCGGCCGGAGTTGCTGCGCCTTCTCGACGAACGGCCGCATGGTCGCCTCGTAACGGGCGAACGCGGTGTGCGGATCGGCGTGCTGGACGAGTTCGCCGGCCAGCACGTAGGCGCCGGTGAGGGCCAGGGTCGTGCTCATGCCGCTCATCGGCGAGGCGCAGTGGGCGGCGTCCCCGAGGAGCGCGATCCGGCCGCTGCTCCAGCGCGGCAGCCGCGCCTGACCGAGCGCTTCGAAGTACAGGGGCGCGTCGTCGAGGGCGTCGAGGATCCGCGGGGTCTCCCAGCCGACGTCGGCGAACGTCGCGCGCAGGACCGTGACGACGCCCGTGCGGTCGAGCCGGTCCAGGCCGCGCACGGAGCTGAGCACGTTCAGCCCGGCCCGGATCGTGCCGACGTCGTCCGGCCGCAGGGTCACCGCGCGGCCCCGGTCGCAGATCAGCCACCGCCACCGGTCGTTGTCGGCTTCGGTGCGCGGAATGGTCAAGTAGGCGCTGTAGACGCCGAGTTCGTGCACCTGCGCGTCCCCTAACACCATCGCGCGGGTCCGCGAGCGAAGCCCCTCGGCGAGGACCACCGCATCGAACCGGCGGGCCGGTCCGTGGCGGAACTCCACGTCCACGCCGTGCCCGTCGTCGTGCAGCGCGGTGATCTGGTCGCCGAAGACGTAGGCGGCTTCGGCGGACGAGTGGTCGTACAGGATCTGTCCGAGGCGCCCGCGCAGGATCTCCAGTTCGGCGGTGCCGCCCGAGGTGTCGTCGGTGCCGGCGGCGAAGCGGGCGACCGGCCGGCCCCGCTCGTCGACGAAGTCCAGGCCCGTCTCGTGGGTGTGGGCGGCCCGCACCGCCTCCTCCAGGCCCATCCGGCGCAGGACTTCCCGGCCGGTGCCGCGGACGTCGATGTTCTGTCCCTCGTCGCGCAGTTCGTCGAAGCGCTCCACGACGGTGACGTCCCAGCCGGCCCGGGCCAGCCAGGAGGCGAGGGCCGGCCCCGCGATGCTGGCACCGGAAATCAGGACGCTCGGGGTGCTCATGGTGACTGGCGTTCCTCTCTCTGGGTCGCGACTGCGAGGCCGCACGGCCTCACAGGCACATCCCTACCCGCGGGGCGCCCCCGGGACGACGGCGAGGCCCCGCCGAAGATCCCCGGCTTCCGGCAGGCGGCACGGCGGCCCCCTCGGGCCGGGCGCAAGCGCCGATTCGACCGGGCCCCCGCCGTTGCCGTACAGTTCAGCGTGCCGACGCGGGGTGGAGCAGCTCGGTAGCTCGCTGGGCTCATAACCCAGAGGTCGCAGGTTCAAATCCTGTCCCCGCTACTCAAGAAGTGAAGGCCCGGTGGATCCCACCGGGCCTTCACCGCGTTCCGGACCGTCAGCGGCGGTTGGGGACGCGCTCCCACCAGGTGACGCAGCGCAGGCACCACTCCACCGGGCCGTACCGGAAGCGGGCCAACCACCAGCGGCTGACGAGCGTCTGCACGACGAGGATCGCCAGGGCCAGCACCATCGCCGTGCCCCAGTGCAGGGAGTGCCGCAGGCCCAGCACCGGGGCGGCCGCGACGACCAGGAGCGTGGCGGTCAGGTAGTTGGTGAGCGCCATGCGACCGAGCGGTTCGAGGACCGCGGACAGCGGCGCGGCCAGCGGGGTCCGCAGCAGCAGGAGCAGGGTGACGGCGTAGGCACCGGCGGCGAGCAGCCCGGCCCCGGCGGCGATCCGGGTCGCGTGCGCGTCGGCCGGATCGACGGCGTGCTGCCACCAGACGGCCGCCGCCGCGAGCGGCACGAGTCCGGCGAGCACCGCGGCCAGCCGGCCGGTGCGGTGGTCCAGGGCGCGCGGCAGGCCCAGCCGGGCCACCGCGAGGCCGAGCAGGAACAGGCCCGGGATGGTCGCGATGCCGCCCGAGGTAACCGTCACGGAGGCCAGGGTGAGCACGGTGCCGGCGCCGAGCACGACCGGGGTGGGCAGCCAGGTCGCGGGCAGCAGCACCAGCAGTCCGAAGATCGCGTAGGGGGTGAGCGCCTCACCGGGGTGCAGCAGTTGGTGCGCCGCCCCCAGGAGACCGAGCGCGACCAGACGCCGTACCAGGAGCAGCCGCGGCCGATCCGAGCGGCGGGCGGCGCCGTCGAGGAAGAGCGCGAAGCTGATGCCGAAGAGGAACGAGAAGATCGGGAAGAAGCGCTCCTGGACGGTGAGGTCCAAGAACGCGCGGATCGGGTGCAGCACCCCGGGGCTCGGTCCGAAGGCCATGGCGGTGATCTGCGGGACGTTGACCAGGAGGATGCCGCACAGCGCGAACCCGCGGAGGGCGTCGAGGGCGCGGATGCGGGGGCGGTCGGGCGCCGGGGCCGGAGCGGGCGGCGCCGTGGTGGTGGTCTGCTGCATGGCACCACCGTCGGTCGGCGGGGGTGCCCGGGGCCTCTGCCGTTCGGCCGGAGCCGCCCGCCGTCCCTCGGCCGAACGGCCGACCCGACGCCGGCCGGGCGGGGACGGCGGCGGTCAGCGGGCCCGCACGGCGCCCGTCTCCCAGGCCCAGGCGGCGATCTCCACGCGGTTGCGGACGCCCAGTTTGGTCTGGATGCTCCCGAGGTGGGTCTTCACGGTGCCGAGCGAGACGTAGAGCTCCTGGCAGATCTCCTGGTTGGTGCGCCCCCGGGCCACCAGGCGGGCCACGTCCATCTCGCGGTCCGTGAGCGGCCCCGCGGCGCCGGCGGCGGCGCCCGGGCCGGTCGCCGCGTCCGGGTGCGGGCCGAGGCGTTCGAGCAGGCGGACCGTCACCGACGGGGAGACCAGCGCATCGCCCCGGGCCGCGGCACGGACGGCCTCCACCAACAGGCCCGGGCCGGCGTCCTTCAGGAGGAAGCCGCAGGCGCCGCCCTGGAGGGCGCCGTAGACGTAGTCGTCCTGGTCGAAGGTGGTGACCACGACGACCCGCAGCGGGTCGGTGGCGTCCGGGCCGGCGAGGATCCGGGTGACGTCCAGGCCGTCCAGCTTCGGCATCCGGACGTCCACCAGGCAGACGTCGGGGCGCAGGCGCCGGGCGGCCTCCACGCACGCGGCGCCGTCGGCGACCTCGGCGATCACGTCGAGGTCGGGTTGGGCGTCGAGGATCAGCCGGAAGCCGGTGCGGACCATCTCCTGGTCGTCGGCGATGAGCACCCGGGTCGCACGGGCCGGCTGCGCGGATGGGGACGTCGGGGAAGGGGTCACGCGTCCGATCGTGCCATGCCGGCGTCGTCCGGCCGGGGGTCCAGCACCGGGAAGGTCGCGGTCAGCTGCCAGCCGCCCTCGGGGGTCGGCCCGGCGGTCAGCGAGCCGCCGACCGCCTCGGCGCGCTCCCGCAGGCCCACCAGTCCGAAGCCGCTGCGGCCGCCGGCGGGGGTGGCGGCGCGGTCGACGGGCCCGTCGTTGCGCACCTCGACGGCCAACTGCCCGGCGCGCAGGGCGGCGCGGACGGCGACGGTCACCGCCCCGGGCGCGTGCCGGCGCACGTTGGTCAGGGCTTCCTGCACCGCCCGTTGGACGGAGGTCTCCACTTCGGGCGCGAGGCGGGCTTGGCGGGCGGCGGCGTCGATCCGGACCGTGACGTCCGGGCCGCCGCCCCGGGAGAAGTCGGCGGCCAGTTCGGCCAGCGCGGCGTACAACTCGCCGGGGCGCACCGCGCGGCCCTCCTCCTCGCGGAGCACCCGGACCAGGCGGCGCATCGAGTCCAGCGTCTCCAGCCCCGCCTTCTCGATCCCTGTCAGCATGGTGTCGACGCGCTCGGGGGCGCTCTCGCGGATGGTGCGGGCGGCCTGGGCCTGGACGACGATGCCGGTCACGTGGTGGGCCACGAAGTCGTGCAGGTCGCGGGCGAGTTCCAGCCGTTCGCTCTGGCGGACCGCGGTGACGGCGCGGGCCCGTCGGGCGTCCAGGGCACGCAGGTAGCAGCCCAGTCCGAGCAGGGTGCCGACGGCGACGGTGAGGGCGAAGGCGTAGTTGACGAGGTCGTTGTAGTGCCACATCCGCAGCGGGGCCGCGACGACGGCGGTGCCGAGCGCGGCGCACAGGGCGACCGCAGCCGGCGGCGGTTCGGCCCGCCGGGCGGTGCGGGCGAGCAGCGCCAGGAGGGCCACGGTCTCCGGCAGTCCCCAGGTCCCGGCGGCGCTCCGGTGGGGCAGGAGGGCCAGCACGCCGGTCACCGTCCAGGAGGCGGCCGCCGCGGCCGCGGCCCGGCGCCGCACGGTCGACCAGCCGTCGGGCGCCAGCAGCAGCACCGCGTAGAGCGGTGCGGTGGCCAGCGGCACGAAGTCCGCCACGTGGTGCGGATAGCCGGTCAGCGGTTGGACGCTCACCCAGTCGGCCAGCCAGGCCAGGACGAGGACCGGGCAGAGCGCGACGGGGGCCGCCCACCGGGTGCGGCGCGGGAAGGGGGTGCGAGGTTCCACGCCGGCAGGTTACGCACGCGCCGGCCCGCCGCGGCTCGGCCGAACGGCCGACGTGGCCGGCGGGCCCGGCGGGACCGCACCGGGCCGGCCGCCGTCCGTCAGGCCGGCTCGGGGGGCGGTGGGGGTGGCAGGGTGTCCAGGTCGGGGGCGGGTTCGGGCCAGACCAGGAGGACCGGGCAGGGCGCGTGGTCGACCACGAAGCGGCTGGCCGGGCCCAGGCTGTGCGGACCGAGGTGGCTGCGGTCGCCGTCGCGGGCGAGGATCAGCAGGTCGGCGCCGTCGGCGGCGGCCACCACCGCGCGTTCGGGCCGGCCGGTGCGTTCCCGGCGGGTGCACGGGCGGGCGAGACGGTCGGCGGCGGTGCGCAGCAGCGCGTCGGCGGAGGCGGCGGCCAGGTCCTCCACGCGGCTGCCCGGGTCGCTGCCCCAGCCCTCGGGCGGGTGGTGTCCCCGGCGGTGGCCGCGGCCGAGCAGCCCGGCGTAGGCGCCGTGGGCGGCGGCCGGGGCCTCGGGGCCGCTGGTGTGCAGCAGCACGATCTCGGCGTCTTCGGGGGCGTGGTCGCGGGCGGCGTCCACGCAGGCCGGCCAGGTGCCCTCGACGATCCAGACGATGACGGTCACGAGTCGGCCTCCGTGCTCAGGCTCCGAGGACGTGCAGCGACAGCCACAGTGCTACCACGGAGGCCACCAGTGCCGCGGGTACCACGAGCAGGCCGAGCAGGGTGAATTCGCCGAGCGCCACGTCGGTGCCGTGTTCCCGGACGATGCGCCGCCACAGCAGGGTGGCGAGCGATCCGGCGTAGGTGAGGTTGGGGCCGATGTTGACGCCGAGCAGGACGGCGAGCACCGCGCCGGGCCCGGCGGGGGCGGTGAGCGGTACCAGGACGAGGGTGGCGGGCAGGTTGTTGATGACGTTGGCGAGGACGGCGGCGAGCGCGGCGAGGCCCAGGAGGGCCGGCAGGGTGCCGCTGTGCGGGACGAGGTGGGCGAGGCCGGCGGCGAGCCCGTTGTCGACGACGGCGCGGACCACGATGCCCAGCGCCAGGACGAAGGCGAGGAACGCCGGGGCGGCGGAGCGGAGGATCGCGGCGGGAGTGGTGCGGCGCCGGGCCAGGGCCCGGACCGACAGCACCAGCGTGCCGGCCAGTGCCGCCCACACCGGGTTGAGCCCGAGGGCCGAGGCGAGCACGAAGCCGGCCAGCGTGCCGGCCACGGTGACCAGGGCGAACAGCGGCAGTTGGGGGGCGTCCGCAACGGCCGGTGCCAAGGCGCCGGCGTCCAGGTCGGTGGCGAAGAACCGTCGCAGCACCACGTACTCGACGGCGATCGCGGCCAGCCAGGGAAGCGCCATCAGCCCGGCGAACCGGGTGAAGCTCAGACCGCTGGCCGCGAAGGCCAACAGGTTGGTGAGGTTGGAGACCGGCAGCAGCAGCGAGGCGGTGTTCGACAGGTGGGTGCAGGCGTAGACGTGCGGTGCGGGCCGGGCGCCCAGGCGGGCGGCGGTGGCGAACACCACCGGGGTGAGCAGCACCACCGTCGCGTCCAGGCTCAGGACCGCGGTGACCACCGACGCGACCAGGAACACCTGTGCCAGCAGCCGGTGCGGGCGGCCCCGCGCGCTGCGCGCCATCCAGGCACCGCAGGCCCGGAACAGCCCCTCGTCGGCGCAGAGCTGGGCGAGCACCAGCACCGCGGCGAGGAACCCGATGACCGGCCCCAGCCGCTCGGCCTCCGCCCGCGCGTGCGCCGGCGACACCGCCCCGACCGCGAGGAGCACGCCGGCCGCCGGGACCGCCACCACCGCCTCCGGCCAGCCCCAGGGCCGCACCACCGCACAGGCCAGGACGACCACCAGGAGTGCGACGGAGAGTGCTTCGGCCAACGACGCGTTCAGGATCGGCTCCTCGCGGACGGATGAGGCGACGCCTCGAAAAAAGGGGGTGCCAAAGGGGAGGTAACGGTAACTTCCCGACTCGGGTCATCGGCCGGACACCCGCCGGACGCGCCCTGAGGACCTCCACCGGCCGGCTGGCCTGCCGGCCCGACCGGCTCAGCTGTCGTAGTGCAGCGTGCCGTCCTCGTCCATGGTCGGGTGGATCTGCGTCGGCCCGTAGTCGTCCACGTCGGACGGGCGGGGCGGTTCCGGGCCGTCGGGGCCGGTGCGCACCATCCGCTCGATGCGGCAGATCTGGAACGCCCGGTCGCCCACCCGCACGTCGTTGGCGCGGCCGGCGGCCTTGAACGCGTCGGCGGCCCGCGCGTACTGCTCCCGTTCGGCGTCACTGAACTCGTACAGCCCGGGCCAGAATTCGACCATGGCGTCGGCGAGCAGCCGCCGCGCCGCGTGCGGGGTCGGCATCAGCGCGCCCCTCGGTTGCCAGCCTCCGGAGCGGCGTTCGGCCACGCCGAAGCCGACCGGCAACAGGACGACGTCCGGATAGTCCGTGCGGGCGCGCTCGGACTCCTCGCGGACGGCGGTGGGGAAGCCCTCCCCCGGATAGGCGAAGCCCTGGAGCGCCACCTTCATGGCGGCGGCCATGGGGCTGGTCTCCCGGCCGGGGACGAGCGCGAAGTCCAGGTCCGGGGACGGGGGGTCGCTGCGGCCCTCCCAGGTGCGGGCGGCCGGTTCGGGGTCGGTGGGCCGGGGCGGTTCCAGACCGGTGCGGCCGGTGCGCACGAACTCGTCGCCGCGGACGATCCGGTAGCGGGCGCCGCAGACCGTCAGGTCGTCGAGCGGTTCGTGTTCCAGGCGGGTCACCGCGGCCAGCAGTTCGCGCCGCACGGCCGGGTCGTCGGTGTCGTCCTTGGCCGTGAACCACAGGTGGGAGTTGAGGGCGTCCCGGGCGCCCTGCGGCGTGTCGTCCGCCACGGGTTTCAACAGCCGCCATTCCGCGGTGCGTTCGGGGTCCTGCGGAGGGTCGGCCGGGGTGCGGACGGCCACCCCGAAGACCGGCCCGCGGAGCGCGAGGTCCGGATAGCGGCGGGACGCGTCCACGGCATCGGCCTCCACGACCCACTCGGTCGGGTCGTCGCGCCGCACCAACTCCCGGTGGAGCCGGTCGATCTGTCGCTTCCAGTCATCGGTCATGAGCGCATTGTGGTCGGCGCGCGTCGCGGATTCGGCCGGAACGGTGGAGGTGCCGCACACCTGCGGGTGAATGTGCGGGAAAGTGTTGCCGTCCCGGCATCGGGGCAGGTCGTGCAGGAGCCGAGAGAGGGACGGGAAGGGACGGGATGGGCAGCGGAACGGGCACGGGTACGGGTGCGGTCACCAGCCGGCAGCGCGGGGACCGACCGCCGCAGGCGCACGCGACGTTCGGGGTCGGCGTCATCGTGCTGGACGCGGGCGGGCGGGTGCTGCTCGGTCTGCACCGCGCGGGGACCTGGGAGTTGCCCGGCGGAAAGGTCGATCCGGGCGAGGGCGTGCGGTCCGCCGCGGCCCGGGAGCTCCGGGAGGAGACCGGACTGCACACCGATCCGGACGAGGTGCGGATCTTCGCCATGCTGCACGACGACGTCGACGGCCTGAACCGCATCACCATGGCCTCGCTCGTCACCCGTTTCGACGGGGCGCCGCACGCGGCGGAGCCGCAGCACGTCAGCCGCTGGGAGTGGCACTCCCCCACCGCGCTGCCCGGGCCGCTGTTCACGCCGTCCGCGCAGATCCTCACCGTGTGGCGCCCGGAGTTGGCGATCGCCGCCCCGCCGGCGCACCGGCTCGACGTGATGTGCGTCGGGACGACCTGACGGACCGCGGCGGTCACCGCCGGCCCCGGGGGCGGCGGTGACGATCGGGCGCAACCGGCTGCGGGCGGCGGGCCGGCCCGACGAAGATGGGGTCATGCAGACGACCTCGACGCACACCGCGGTGCACCGCCTCGACCTCGGCTACTTCGTACGGCCGGCATCGGAGACCGGCGGCCCCGAGCCACGGGTGGAGCCCGTGCTCGCCTATCTGGTGGAGCACGACCGGGGACTGCTGCTCTTCGACACCGGCGTCGGAGCCGCCGACCCGGAGACCGAGGCGCACTACCGCCCCCGGCGCCGCCCGCTCCAGGCCGCGTTGGCCGCCGTCGGCGCGTCCCTGGCCGACGTCTCGGTCGTCGTCAACTGCCACCTGCACTTCGACCACTGCGGCGGCAACCCCCTCCTGGCCGGGAAGCCCATCGTGGTGCAGGCCGTGGAGCTGGCCACCGCGCGGCGCGGCGGCCACACCTTCGACGAGCTGATCGACTTCCCCGGCGCGCGCTACGAGGAGCTGACCGGCGAGGCCGAGATCTGGCCGGGCGTGCGGGTCGTCCCGACGCCGGGCCACACCGACGGGCACCAGTCGCTGGTCCTGCACCGCCCCGACGGCACGGTGGTGCTGGCCGGGCAGGCCCGTGACGTCGCGTCGCACTACGCCGCCGACCACCTGGCCCGACAGGCCGCGTCGGACGGCGTCGAGCCGCCGCTGCCGGGCTACCCCCGCTGGCTCGACCGGCTCGCCGACTTCGCGCCGCGCCGGGTGCTCTTCGCGCACGACTGCTCGGTCTGGGAGCCGCCGCGCGCCGGTTGACGGCCCCGGGTGCCGGTCGTCGGCGGCGCACCCTTCCCGGCGGGCCGCGACGCCCGTCGATACCCTGCACCATGACCGCGAACGCCACCGTCATCCACCCCGTCCCCTACCACGCGCAGTGGGCCTCGCCGGAACTCGTCCCCGCGATCCTGGCCGGGACGCTGCCGGCGGCCGAGGACCCCCGCTGGCCCGAATACGGGGCCGAGGACCCGCAGGAGTACGCCTGGTGGTCCTGGCGCCTGTGCGGGATGGCCTGTCTGCGGATGGCGTTGGAGTTCTGGCGGGGGTCGGCGCCCACCGCCATGGAGCTGGCCGCCGAGTGCCTGGACGCCGGCGCCTACGTGCGCCGCGGGGACGGCCTGGACGGCCTCGTCTACGCCCCGTTCGCCGCCTACGCGACCCGCCGTTGGGGCCTGGTCGCCGAGTCCCGGCCCGACCTTCCCCGGGCGGAGATCCCCGCGCTGGTCGGCGCGGGCCGGCTCGTCCTGCTCTCGGTCCACCCCAGCGTCCGGGACGCCGACCCCCGGCCGCCGCGCCGGGGCGGGCACCTGGTGCTGGCCGTCGGCGTCACACCGGACCACGTGGTGATCCACAACCCGTCCGGACTCCCGGGTCGCTCCCAGCAGTTCGCGCACGTCGACTGGGAGCGGTGGGAACGGGTGTACGCCGGGCGCGGCGTCGTCCTGGGGCTGCCGGACGACGAGCGGTGAGCGAACGCCCCCGGGAGGTTGCTTGAGCAGGCAGTCACATCGGCGCGGTGATCGGGTTCCCTCGGATCCCCCCACATATCGAGCCGCGCTCGGCGCGGCGTCCCCGCCCCGTGTGGGTGATGGCCAACTTCCCTGCCGGCCAAGGAACATGGAGCCAGGAACGGCGGAGGGGGTGGTGGCGTGCGGGAGAGCGGCAACCCATCGGAGCGGCGGCGCGTCCCGTTGGGCGCCATCGGTCTCGTCCTGGCGCTGGCCGTCAGTGTGGCCGGGGTGGCCTGGGCCGCCGGTCTCGACGAGACCGGCGTGGAAGTCGCCCCGTCGAGCGGCGACGCCGGCGGGGCCGCCGCCACACCGGGACCGGCGACGCCCCGGCCCGCCGCGCCGCCCCGCCCGTAGCGCCGGCCCCGGCGGACACCGCCACCGGTCGGACCGTGGCGCGCCCGGCGCGGCGTGCCCGACCTCTCCGCGACCCTCCTGAAATATTGGGGCAAAAGGTACGTGCGCCCACTCGGGCCTCCGCAGGCCGTCGGGCGCTTCGTCACCGGACGCACCCGACGCAGCGGAACGAGGGCACGCCCCATGGAGATGCACCAGCCGCCCGCACCCGCCGCACCCCGGAATCCCGGCCTGCGGCGCGAGATCGGACTGATCGGGCTGATCTGGACCTCGGAGGGGTCCATCATCGGATCCGGATGGCTGTTCGGCGCGCTGTTCGCGGCGCAGGCGGCGGGCACCGCGGCGCTGGTCTCCTGGGGCATCGGGGCCGTCGCCATCGTCATCCTGGCCTTCGTCCACGCCGAACTGGGCGCGATGTACCCGGTCGCGGGCGGCACCGCGCGCTTCCCGCACTACGCGTTCGGCAGCGCGGCCGGCGCCTCCTTCGGCTGGTTCTCCTGGCTCCAGGCGGTCACCGTGGCGCCGATCGAGGTGATGGCGTCCCTGAACTACCTCAGCGTGCACGCCCCCTGGGTGCAGACGGGCAAGAACCACCTCACCGGCGCCGGCTACGGACTCGCCGTCGCCTTCATGGCGTTCTTCGTCGTCGTCAACTTCTTCGGCGTCCGGTGGCTCGCCCACACCAACAGCGTGGCGACGTGGTGGAAGGTGGCCGTCCCCGTCGTCACCATCGTCGTGATGGGCGCCGCGGCCTTCCATCCCGCCAACTTCGGCTACCAGGGCTTCGCGCCCTTCGGCGCCAAGGGGATGCTCTCGGCGATCAGCACCAGCGGCATCATCTTCGCGCTCCTCGGCTTCGAGCAGGCCGACCAGTTGGCGGGCGAGAGCCGCAACCCGGCGCACGACATCCCGCGGGCGGTGATCGGCTCGATCCTGATCGGCGTGCTGGTGTACGTGGCGCTCCAGGCGGTGTTCATCGGGGCGCTCCCGCACAGCGCGTTCGCCCACGGCGGCTGGGCCGACCTGACGTTCGCCGGCAAGGCCGGGCCGTTCGCCGGCCTCGCCACCTCCGTCGGGCTGGGCTGGCTGGCGACGCTCCTCTACATCGACGCGGTCATCTCGCCGTCCGGCACCGGCCTGATCTATGTGACGGCCACCTCCCGGGTGTCGTACGGACTGTCCCGCAACGGCTACGTGCCGGTGGTCTTCGAGCGCACCACCAAGCGCGGCGTCCCGTGGTTCGGCCTGCTGGTCGCCTTCGTGATCGGGCTCGTCGTCTTCCTGCCGTTTCCCACCTGGCAGAAGCTGGTGGGCTTCGTGACGTCGGCGAGCGTGCTGATGTACGCCGGCGCCCCGCTCGCCTTCGGGTGCCTGCGGAAGCAGGATCCCCACCGGCCGCGCCCGTACCGGTTGCCCGGCGGGCTCTTCTGGGCGCCGGTGGCCTTCGTCGTCGCCAACTTGATCATTTACTGGGCCGGTTGGGACACGCTGTGGCGGCTGGGCGTGGCGATCGTCCTGGGCTATCTGGTGCTGGGCGGTTCGGCGCTGCTCAAGCTCAACCCCAAGGCACCGCACCTGGACTGGAAGCACGCGCAGTGGCTGCCGGTGTACCTGCTGGGCATGGGGGTGATCTCCTGGCAGGGCGGCTTCTGCAGCACCGGTCCTGCGTCCAAGGTGGCGTGCGGGGCGACGGACGCGCTGCCGCTGTGGTGGGACATCGCGTTGATCGCCGCGTTCAGCCTCGTCGTCTACTTCTGGGCGCAGGCGGTCCGGTTGCCGGACGAGCGGACCCGGGAGTACATCGGGTCGGTGGAGGTGGTCCCCGGGGGCTGAGCGCCCCGGCCGCGACTCCTTGGGGTCGGCGGGCTCGGAACCCGTACGGAAACCGGGCCCGGCGCGGCCGGGATCGCCCCCGTGACGGGACGCCGCCGGGTGCGGGGCGCGGGTCCCGGCGCGGGCCGGCGAAAGGGGGCGGCAGGCCCCCGGACGGTGCGTCAGACGGGCCGTGACGCGGTCGGGCCGCTCCTGCCGACCGGGGCGTCCGGCGCGCTTCCCGGTAGCTTCCAGGAGTCGGGCGGCGCCGGACTCGGGGCGCCGGACGGGCGGCGGTTACGGGAGGACGCATGGACGCGGTGGACGGATGCGCGGAGCCGGAGCGGGCCGGCGGCGGGCCGGAGGGGGCGCGACACGTCCGCACGATGGAGGACGTGCTCCGGCTGATGGACGGACTGTTCGCGCCGGCGGCCGACCGCTGGACGGCGGGCGCGGGGGCCTGGTGGGACGCCTTCTACGCGGACCGCGACCGTCCGGTGCCGTTCTTCGCGGCGAAGCCGGACGAGAACCTCGTGGGGTACCTCGACCGCGGGCTGGTCACCGGCGGCCGCGCGCTGGACCTGGGCTGCGGGCCGGGGCGCAACGCCCTGCACCTGGCCGCCCGGGGCTTCGAGGTGGACGCCGTGGACCTCTCCCCGGCCGCCCTCGCCTGGGCCGAGGACCGCGCCCGCGCGTCCGGGGCCGCGATCCGCTTCCACTGCGGGGACGCCTTCACCGCCCTCGCCGACCCGGAAGCGGCCGCGGAGCACGGGTTGCACGGCCGGTACGACCTGATCTACGACTCCGGGTGCTTCCACCACCTGCCGCCGCACCGCCGGATCAGCTACCTCGCTCTCCTGGAGCGGGCCTTGGCGCCCGGCGGTCATTTCGGCCTCACCTGTTTCGCCGCCGGGGCGATGGGGTCGGAACTCCCGGACGCCGAGCTGTACCGCGGCTCCGGCCTGCACGGCGGCCTGGCCTACCCGCCCAGGGCGCTGCGGGCGCTCTTCGCCGACCTGATCGAGGTCGAACTGCGCCGGATGCGGGACGAGCCCCCCGCATCCGCTTCGTTCGGGGAAGCCTTCCTGTGGACGGCCCTGTTCCGGCGCCCGGTGCGGGGCTAGGGCGTGACCGACAGGTCAGCGTCGCGGCCCCGGCCATGGCCCCTCGGACAGGCCCCAGCGGCAACGGCGGTACGCCATCGGGCGGGTGGCCCCGCACCCGGCCGTGGCGCGCCGGTGGTCCTCGCCGTCGAGCCGTCCGCACCGACACACCGGTCGCTTTCATACTTGCGCAAGTTAGAGGAGTATTGTCTGCCTGTCGTGGCTCCGTCCGGACAGGAGGTCCAGGTGAGCGCCGTCAGCTTTCCCGTGCGCGGTACCACCCGCGCCAAATCGGTCTGGGGCCGGATCCTCGGGCGGGGATCCCTGGCCCGCAGACTCGACTGGATGTTGTTCGGCGCGGCCTTCGCGCTCTCCGCGATCGGCGCGCTGCTGGTCTTCTCCGCGACCCGCGGCCGGATGCAACTCAACCAGGGCGACCCCTACTTCTTCGTCGTCCGGCACCTCGTCAACACCGGGATCGGGCTCGCCCTCGGCGCGGTCACCCTCTGGTACGGCCACCGGCGGCTGCGCGACACCGCGGCCCTGCTGTACGCCGTGACCGTGCTGCTGGTGGCGCTGGTGCTGACACCGGTCGGCGCCACCATCAACGGATCCCGGCGGTGGATCGTGATCGGCGGCGGCATGTCGATCCAGCCCGCCGAATTCGTCAAGGTCGCCGTCATCATCGCGATGGCGGTGGCACTGACGTCACGGGTGGACGCCGGCGACCTGACCCGGCCGGACCGGCGGGGCATCGTCCGGGCGCTCGCCCTGGGCGGCTTCCCGGCGCTGCTCATCCTGCTCACCCCGGACCTCGGCCAGGTGCTGGGCATCGCGGCGATCGTGCTGTGCATGCTGGTCGTCGCGGGCGCACCGAAGCGGTGGGTCCTGGGGCTGCTGGGCGTCGGCCTGGTCGGCTGCCTGGCGGTCTGGCAGTTCCACCTGCTGGACCAGTACCAGATCAACCGGTTCGCCGCGTTCGCCGATCCGGCGCTCGATCCGTCCGGCGTCGGCTACAACACCAGTCAGGCCCGGA
Organism: Streptomyces sp. VTCC 41912; assembly: GCF_045799175.1. Lineage (NCBI taxonomy): Bacteria > Bacillati > Actinomycetota > Actinomycetes > Kitasatosporales > Streptomycetaceae > Streptomyces > Streptomyces sp. VTCC 41912. The sequence goes on along the minus strand of NZ_JBJMAB010000007.1, from coordinate 234,597 downwards.
TCGCCATCGGCGCCGGCGGCCTGACCGGCTCGGGGCTCTTCCACGGCGCCCAGACCAACGGCCAGTTCGTGCCCGAACAACAGACCGACTTCGTCTTCTCGGTGGCCGGGGAGGAACTGGGCTTCCTCGGCGCCGGCCTGATCATCGCGCTCATCGGGGTGGTGCTCTGGCGGGCCTGCCGGATCGCACGGAACTGCCCGGACCTGTACGGCACGGTCACCGCTGCCGGCGTCGTGGGCTGGTTGGCGTTCCAGGCGTTCGAGAACATCGGGATGAACCTCGGCATCATGCCGGTCACCGGTCTGCCGCTGCCGTTCGTCAGCTACGGCGGGTCGTCGATGTTCGCCGGGTGGGTGGGCATCGGGCTGCTCCAGTCGATAAGGACGCAGCGGGTGATGTCGGCCTGAGCGTGCGGGCCGGTCCGGGCGCCGGGCGGGCGGGACGGACCGGCCGGCGGCCGGCCGGCTACCGGGCGGCGAACAGGGCCCGCAGGTGCCGGCCGTTGGCGACCGCGACGACGCCCAGCAGCGCCAGCCCGCAGACGCCCTGCTCCACCTTCAGCCACACCGGGAACGGGCCGGGCACCGCGATGAGGACGGCGATGGCCACCACCATGACGGCGGCCACGATCCGCAGCCTGCGGTAGGCGCTGCGGGAGCCACCGGCCGCCCGGGCGGTGAAGGCGCACGTCAGCAGCGCGCTGACGACGACGATGCCGGTGCGCACCCAGACCGCGTCGTTCACGACGGCGGCGTCGTCGCGGAGGAGGAAGACGGCCGCGAGGGTGAGCGCGCTGAGCACGAGGTAGCCGCCGACCAGCAGCTTCATGCCGCGGAAGGCCCTGATGCTGCGGGGGTGTTGCAGCGCTTCGGTGGGAACCGCGCTGGGGCGCGGGCTCCGGGCGTTCATGGTGGGGTCCCTTCTGCCGGGCGCAGGGGCGGCACCCCTGCCTGCGATCCCCTCCAGCATCCGGCCGCCCCGGCCGCCGTTCGTCGGTCTGGCGGACGACTCCGTCGGCGCCGTGCGTCAGGGAGCGGTGCGGGGCAACCCGTACGGGCCACCACCGAGGCGTCTCGGGGTCACCGCGCCGCCGGCCGCAACTGGCTTGCGTTGAAGCAGTGTTGAGACATCCCAACGCCCCCCTCCGGGCGCGGCTGCCCCTAGAATCCTGCGGTGACGCGAAAGGTGGCTCATGACGATCACGGGGGACGTCACCGTCGTCGTGCACGACGAGGACGCCGATGACGAGGAACTCGACGCACTGACACGGCAGTTGCAGGAGGAACTGCTCCAGCTCCACCTGCCCGACGTGGTGCGCCCGGCGACGACCGGCGCGACCGGCGGCAAGAGCGCGCTCGTGACGGCGCTCGGCACGTTGGTGCTCAGCGGCGGTTTCTCGGTCGCCGTCCTGCGGTCGGTCACTCGCATCGTGCAGGACGTGCTCCGCCGCAGCGGAGCCCGCAAGGCCGTGCTGGTCAGTGGCGAGCACCGGCTGGAGATCCAGGGGGCGTCGAAGAAGACCACGGACGCGGCGGTGGAGGCGTGGCTCCGGATGGTGGCCGACGGCACCGACGCCGCACCGGGCGCAGCGGCGGGGCCGACGGCGCTGGAGGGCCCCACGGGGGACGCGTGATGGCACGCCCGGACCGCGCCGCGGCAGGCCGGGCAGCGCGGCCCGCGGGAGGGACCCGTGGGTGAGCGCCGCGCCCTGCTGATCGCCACCGAGCGCTACCTCGACGACTCACTGCCCCAGCTGCGCTCCCCCGTCCACGACGCCCGCAAGCTCGCGGCGCTCCTCGAAGACCCGGACATCGGCCAGTTCGACGCCGTGCAGGTGCTCGTCGACGAGTCCAAGGCGGTCATCGAGGAGGCCGTCGAGCGGCTCTTCACCGACCGGGAGGTGGACCTCGCGCTGGTCTACCTGTCCTGCCACGGCCTGAAGGACCGGCGGGGGCGGCTGCACTTCGCCACGGTGCGGACCAACCGCGAGATGATCCGCGCCAGTTCGGTCTCGGCGGAGTTCATCAAGGAGTCGATGGAGTACGGCCGCGCGCAGCAGAAGATCGCGCTGTTGGACTGCTGCTTCTCCGGCGCGTTCGGCACGTCGAAGGGCGACCCGGGACTCGACGACATCCCCCGGCAGTTCGTGGACCACCGCGGCAGCTACGTGATCACCGCCGCCAACTCCGTCCAGCAGGCGCTGGAGGACGAGTCTCCGGGCGGTGGGCCGACCGCGTGGAGTTCGGTGTTCACCCGCGCCGTGATCGACGGCCTGCACACCGGCCGCGCCGACCTCGACGAGGACGGCTGGGTCACGGCGCAGGAGCTGTACCAGTACGTGTCCGACACGGTGGCCCGCACCCACGAGCAGAAGCCCACCTTCTTCGGCAGCGACATCCAGGGCGGCAGCCACCTCCGGCTCTCGAAGGCGTCCCCGCACGCGCACCGGCCGTTCCCCGGGCTCACCGAGACCGACGGCCCCTCACCGCTCGCCACCGTCGACCAGTTGCTGCCGCCGCTGGCGGTGACCCCCGACCGCGGTCTCACGGCCGAGGAGTGGCGCAGCAACGGGCAGTTGATCACCCCGATCGGGCGCTCCCACCGGGCCGAGGGCCGCCGGGTCCAGACCCACTTCGTGGACCTGTCCGGCGGCGCCGGACACGTGGCCGTGGCCGGTGGCCCGCGCAGCGGCAAGACCCTGCTGCTCCAGACGCTGGTGACCTCGTTGGCGCTGACCCACACCCCGCACGAGGTCGAGTTCCACTGCATCGACCTCGGCGGCGGCGGACTGCGCCGGCTCCGGCACCTGCCGCACGTCCGGGGCTTCGCGCAGCGCCAGGACCCGGACGCGGTGCACCGGACGGTCGCCCGGGCGGTGGCCCTCAACGCCCGCCGGGAGCACGACTTCGAGCGGCTGCCGGCGATCGACTCCATCGAGGCGTACCGCGGGGCGCGGGCCCGCGGGCTGCTCGCCGACCAGCCGGTCGGCGACCTCTTCCTGGTCGTCGACGGGTGGGCGGAGTTCGCCGAGGACTTCCAGGACCTGGCGGCGGCTTTGCGCGGCATCGGGACCACCGGTCTGCGGCACGGCGTGCACCTGATGGTGAGCACGTCCCGCTGGGCGGCCGTCCCCCGGCCGCTGCTGGAGGTGATGCTGACCCGTTTCGAGCTGGCGCTCAGCTCCCCCGACGAGTCGCTGATCCAGCCGGAGCTGGCCGCCCGGCTCACCCCGGCCACGCCCGGTGTGGCGCTCTGCAACGACCGGGCCGAGAAGCGGTACGTGCACGTCGCGCTGCCGCGTACGGACGGGGCGGCCTCGGTGCACGACCTGGCGACGGCCGCGGCGGAGCTGGGCGCGCGGGTGCGCGGCGGCTGGGCCCGGTTCGCGGCGTCGGAGCCGGCTCCGGCCCCGACGCCCGCCGCCCGGGACGCCTTGCCGTTCACCGACCTCCTGGCCATCGAGGACGCCGGCGCCCTGGACCCGGCCCGGCACTGGCGGCCGCGCCGCCCCGAGGATCGGCTCCGGGTGCCGATCGGCGTCGACGAGCAGGGGCAGCCGGTCTTGCTGGACCTCAAGGAGGCGGCCCAGAACGGGATGGGGCCGCACGGGCTGTGCGTGGGCGCCACCGGCTCCGGCAAGTCCGAGCTGCTGCGCACCCTGGTGATGGCGCTGGCCGTCACGCACTCCTCCGAGCACCTCAACTTCATCCTGGCGGACTTCAAGGGCGGGGCGACGTTCGCCGGCCTGTCGGAGCTGCCGCACGTCGCGGCCGTGATCACCAACCTCGTCGACGACACCACGCTGATCGACCGGATGCGGGACGCGATCAGCGGCGAGCTGCAACGCCGCCAGGAACTGCTGCGCTCCGCGGGGAACTACGCCAACCTCACCGCCTACGAGCGCGCCCGGGCCACGGGACTGCCGATGGAGCCGCTGCCGTCCCTGGTGATCGTGGTCGACGAGTTCAGCGAACTGCTCACCGCCAAGCCGGACTTCATCGAGATGTTCGTCCAGATCGGGCGGATCGGCCGCTCGTTGGGCGTCCACATGCTGCTCGCCTCGCAACGCCTGGAGGAGGGCAAGCTGCGCGGCCTGGACACGACCCTCTCGTACCGGATCGGGTTGCGGACGTTCTCGGCGGCCGAGTCGCGGGCGGCCATCGGGGTGCCGGACGCCTACCACCTGCCCGCGACGCCGGGCAGCGGCATCCTGCGCTACGACGGCGAGGCCACGCTGCGGTTCTCGGCCGCGTACGTGTCGGGCGTCTACCGGGCACCGGGGGCGACCGCCGAGCCCGGAACGGGCGAGGGCCACGGGGACGCCCTCGCCGACAGCGTGCTGGACGTCCTCGTCCGGCGCCTGGAGGGCCAGGGCCCGCCGGCGCACCAGGTCTGGCTGCCGCCGCTGGAGGTGCCGGCCACCGTCGACCAGCTGCTGCCGTCGCTGGTGACCACCCCGGAGCGCGGGCTGCACCCGGCCGACTATCCGGCGCTGGGCAAGCTGGTGGCGCCCGTGGCCCTGGTGGACAAGCCGTTCGAGCAGCGCCGCGACGTCATGTACCTGGACTTCTCCGGAGGGGCCGGGCACGGGCTGTTCGTGGGCGGTCCGCAGTCCGGCAAGTCGACCGCGCTGCGCACGATGATCGCCGCGTTCGCGCTCACCCACACGCCCCGCGAAGTGCAGTTCTACTGCGTGGACTTCGGCGGGGGCGGCATGCTCGACCTGGCCCGCCTGCCGCACGTCGGCGGGGTCGCCACCCGACTGGAGCCGGACCGGGTGCGCCGCACGATCGCCGAGGTCAGCGGGATCCTGGAGCGTCGGGAGGAGTTCTTCCGCGCGCACGGCATCGACTCCGTCGCCACCTACCGCCGGCGCCGGGCGGCCGGGGAGTTCCCGGACCAGGCGTGGGGCGACGTCTTCCTGGTGATCGACGGCTACGGCACGTTCCGGGCGGACTACGAACAGCTGGACGGCGCCCTCCTCGACCTGGCCGCACGCGGCCTGGGCTTCGGCGTCCACCTCGTGCTCGGCGCCGCCCGGTACCACGAGGTCCGCCCGGCACTGCGCGACCAGCTGCTCAACCGGGTCGAGCTGCGGCTGGGCGACCCCAGCGACTCGGAGCTCGACCGCCGGGAGGCGAACAACGTGCCGGTCGGCCGACCCGGCCGCGGGCTGTCGCCGGAGCGGCTGCACTTCCTCGCCGCGCTGCCGCGGCTCGACGGCGTCGCCGAGACCGACGACCTGGGCTCCGCGCTGGGCGAGTTGGCGTCGGTGGTGCGGGCCGAGTGGCCGGGACCGGTGGCGCCGCCGGTGCGGGTGCTGCCCGCGGTGTTCCCGGCGGCCGAACTGCCGGCACCGACGGCGGGCGAGCCCGGCGTCGCGTTCGGCATCGACGAGACCGACCTGGCTCCGGTCCGCATCGACTTCGAGACGGACCCGCTGCTGGTGGTCTACGGCGAGACCGAGTCGGGCAAGTCGTCGTTGCTGCGGCTGCTGCTCGGACAGCTCGCCGCGCGCTACCCGACCCAGGAGGCCCTGATGGTGGTCGCCGACTACCGCCGGAGCCTGCTCGACGGCCTGCCCGACGACCACGTCACCGACTACTGCACCGCCGCCCCTCGGCTCGACGGGGCGCTCGCCGGGCTCGCCGCGTCGCTGGGGCGACGGATGCCCGGGCCCGACGTCACCCCGGAGCAGCTGCGCAACCGCAAGTGGTACGACGCCCCGGACGCGTTCGTGATCGTCGACGACTACGACCTGGTGGCGACCCGCAGCGGCAACCCCCTCCAGCCGTTGCTGGAGTACCTGCCGTTCGCCCGTGACCTGGGTCTGCGCCTGATCCTGGCACGGAGCACCGCGGGCGCCGGCCGGGCGCTCTACGAGCCGCTGATGCAGCGCGTCACGGAGCTCGGCGCGCAGGCCCTGCTGCTCTCCGGCGACGCGGCGGAGGGCCCGCTGGTGGGGACGCACCGCCCGGTGCAGCTGCCGCCGGGCCGGGCCCGGTTCATCGGCCGCCGCCGCGATCCCCGGCTGGTGCAAACGGCCTGGTTACCGCAGGGTCAGGGCCGGTCGGCAGCCGTCCGGCGGGGATGATTTGCCCCCTCCCGGGGGCGGTGTGCCACAGTGGGATCCCCGGCCGGCCGGGCGTTGCGCCGCGCGCGACGACCGTGGCCGCCGGACTCCCGACAACCCCATCCCCAGAACGACGGTTGCGGCCGTGCCCTGCCCGGATCCTGCCCGTCCGTCGTTCCCGAGCGACTTCTTCCCCCAGAGAGCGATGCAGGCGACGACTCTTCTTCCCCGGACCGCGGACCTGTTCACCCAGGGCCTGGAACAGCAGGCCGGCTCCGCCCTCCTGCGCTTCGGCGCCGCCCGGCCGCGCCCGGACGGCCGGATCAGTTGGTCCGGCGACGGTGCGGTGGCCTGGCTCGACGAGCCGCGCGGCCACGTCTGGAGCGTCGGCGAGCCCACCGCGGCGGCCGGCCTCGTCCTGCGCGCGTCCCATCAACTCCCTCAGAAAGTGCGGGAGTTCACCGGGCCGCGGGGCACCGAGGCGTTGCTCGCCCGACATCTGCCGGTGGCCGAGCCGATCGCGTGGGTCTTCCGGTGGACGCTCGCCGAGCCGCCGGTCCATCCGGCCGAGGAGCGGGTGGTGGAGCTGGACGCGACGCACCACGAGGAACTGCTGGCCTTCCTCAACGCGCACAGCCCGGCGCACTCGACCGGGCCCGGCTCCGCGGACGTCAGCCTGTGGGCCGGCATCCGCGGCGCGGACGGGCAGCTGGTGGCCTGCGGGGCGCTGAGCACGCTGCGGGACAGCGGCGCGCCGCTGATGGCGTCGGTCGCAACCGACGCGGCGCAGCGCGGCCAGGGCCTGGGCGCGGCGCTGACCTCGTGGCTCACCCGGTACGCGGTCCGCCGGTACGGGTTCTGCACGCTGTGGCAGCTGGCCGACAACGCGCCGGCCGACCGGCTCTACACCCGCCTCGGCTACCGCAACGAGGACCCCTGCGTGGCCGGGCGGATCACCGGGCACTGACCGCCGGGGCGTGCCGGCGCGGCGGTCGGTGGCGCAGGCGGTTCCGCAGCCGGCCGGAGCGCCGGCCGGTGCTCTCCGGGCGGAGCGGCGGGAGGGCGTCGGTCAGGAAGAACAGGTACGCCAGGACCTGAATCACCCAGCGGTCGAAGGCGACCAGAGCGCGGAACTGGCGACGCGGGTAGTGCCCGGTCCGTAGGAGCGTGGCGGCGGGCGAGCTGAGGATCAGGACGGTCAGGGCGGCCAGCGCCAGGACGGCGGACAGTCCGCCGATCCACCACACCAGCCGGAAGACCAGGGCGATCAGCACCACCAGCAGGAGCTGTGGGAGGGCGCGCAGCCGCGAGAGGAGCAGCCCCGGGCCGCGGGGCAGGTGCGTCGGACGGTCGACGTACAGGCGGGCGGGGTAGTCCGGCGCGGCGCGGAGGGTGAAGGGCGGGTAGCGGTCGGTGGCCAGTGCCCCGTAGGAGTAGTAGGCGACCCGCCAGGCCCAGCGCAGCACGCCGGTGGAGTAGGCGAACAGCCATCGGGGGTAGCGGCCGGTGACGAAGATCGCCGGGAGTGCCAGCACGGTGGCGACCAGCAATCCCAGGACCAGGGCGGTCAGCGCGATGTGGTGCGGGATGAGCAGCAGCCACTTGACCGCCCAGAGCCAGCGGGACAGCGGTTCGTCGAGCTCCGCCTCGACCCGGACCGGCTGGTATTCCTCGGCGCTCGTCGACATGGTCGTCAGCCCCTTCCGCCCTCGTGGCCCCATCCGGCCGGAGCGTGCCCGCTACCACCAGCGTGACCGAGTCGGGCCGGTTTGGGGAGGGCCCCCGGCCTGGTGCTTGGGGGCGGCCCGGCCGCCGTCGGCTGCGGCCCCGCTGCCCCGGCCCGCTGGCGGCGGGCCGGGGCAGCGGGCCGGCCGGGGTCAGTCGCGGACCGCCTGCTCCGGGATGGCCGGGCGGCCGGCCTGCTTGGTCTCGGCGCCGTGGGCGAAGCCGCCGGCGTCGGCGGCGTCGCGGTGCGGACGCTGCTGGGCCTGGAGGCGCGGCAGGACCCGCCGCAGGTCGTCCAGGAACAGGTCGCCGAGGTCGTGGCCGAAACCGTTGCGGATCACGACGCGCAGGGCGGCCAGGTCGGTGCGGTTGGCCGGGAAGGTGTAGGCCGGGACCTGCCAGCCGCGTTCGCGGAGCGCGGCGGAGACGTCGAAGACGGTGAAGTTGGTGACGTCGTCGCTCATCCGGAAGGCGAAGACGGGGAGCTGGCTGCCGTCGGTGAGCAGGGTGAACGGCCCCATGGCGGCGATCTCGGCGGCTACCCGGGTGGCGACGTCCCGGCTGGTCTGCTGGACGGCGCGGTACCCCTCGAAGCCCAGGCGCAGGAAGTTGTAGTACTGGGCGATGACCTGGGCGCCGGGCCGGGAGAAGTTCAGCGCGAAGGTGGGCATGTCGCCGCCCAGGTAGTTGACGTGGAAGACCAGGTCCTCGGGGAGCGCGTCGGCGTCCCGCCACAGCGCCCAGCCGACGCCGGGCATCACCAGGCCGTACTTGTGGCCGGAGGTGTTGATGGAGGCGACCCGCGGGAGGCGGAAGTCCCAGACGAGTTCGGGGTCGAGGAAGGGGGCGATCATCGCGCCGGAGGCGCCGTCGACGTGCAGCGGGACGTCGATGCCGGTGCGCTCCTGGAGGGCGTCGAGGGCGGCGGAGATCTCGGCGACCGGCTCGTAGGCGCCGTCGAAGGTGGAGCCGAGGACGGCGACGACGCCGATGGTGTTCTCGTCGCAGAGTTCGACGGCCTCCTCCGGGGAGAGGATGAAGCGGTCGCCCTCCATGGGCACGTAGCGCGGCTCGACCTCGAAGTAGTTGGCGAACTTCTCCCAGCAGATCTGGACGTTGATGCCCATCACCATGTTGGGGCGCTCGGTGGACTTGCCCTCGGCGCGCCGGCGGTGCTGCCAGCGGCGCTTGAGCGCGAGCCCGGCGAGCATCGCCGCCTCGCTGGACCCGGTGGTCGAACAGCCCACCGCCGCATGGGAGTCGGGGGCGTGCCACAGGTCGGCGAGCATGTGCACGCAGCGCGCCTCGATCTCGGCGGTCTGCGGGTACTCGTCCTTGTCGATCATGTTCTTCTCGGCGCACTCGGCCATCAGGCGCTGGGCCTGCGGTTCGGCCCAGGTGCTGACGAAGGTGGCGAGGTTCAGCCGGGCGTTGCCGTCCAGCATGAGTTCGTCGTGGACGATCTGGTACGCGGTGTCGGGATCCATGCCGTCGCCCGGCAGCTCGTACCGGGGGACGTGGACCGGCTGCTGGCTGAAGACCGGGTTGACGGCGAGGTTGCGGCTGGCGTCGCGGTGCTGGTGCGGGCGCTTGAGTGGCATGGTGAGCGTGTCCTTCTCGGGTTCGTACCGGGCCGTTCGGCGGACGGTCCGGTCGGCCCTCCCGCCCGGCCGGGCCGGTCCGCGCGCGGCGGCCAGGGTAACGGGTGTGACGGTGCGGGGGTGGCGGCTTGCGCCACGGTGGTGCGACGGGCGGCAGGAGGGGCGGTCCCCCGCGGATTCGGAGCGGGCAGCACTACTCGTTCCCCGTCGGGCGGCCCGCACGGGTCCAGTTCCCGCCGTCCTCACGACACCCGCTCGAACCGGACGAAACGGACGGAGCGGGCCGGAACGCCCACCCCCCTTCCCCCTGTACGCGGCCCGCCACGCACCGTGGTTCCCGCTCGGCGCGCGTGATCGGCCGTGAGCTGGTGTGCTGGTGGAAGGAGGCCGTTGCCCCAGTACGCGGCGGCGCCGGCAGCCGGCCGAGCCGCACGCACGCGCAAGAGACCCATACGGGAGACACGCAGGGAAGCCGGGGCGGGAACCGACGCGCGGGCCCCCGGCGGGCGCGACGGCGCGGACCCGCGGACGAGGCGGGTGCGCGCCGCGCGGGACCCGGCCGGGACCGCCCCGCACCGGCTCCGGCAGGCGGGAGAGATCCAGATGAGCAGCTACCGAGTCGCGCAGGTCGGTGCCGCCGGCGCGCCCTTCGAGATCGTCGAGCGTGAGGTGCCGCGGCCGGGCCCGGGGCACGTCCGGGTCACCGTGGACGCCTGCGGGATCTGCCACAGCGACGCCATGTTCGTCGACGGCGCGCTGCCGGGCGTCCGGTTCCCGCTGGTCGCCGGCCACGAGATCGCCGGCCGGATCGCGGAGGTCGGCGAGCGCACCAACGGCCGGTGGAAGGTCGACGACCGGGTCGCGGTCGGCTGGTTCGGCGGCAGCTGTCACCACTGCACCCCCTGCCGGCAGGGGGACTTCATCGTGTGCGAGCACTTGAAGGTGCCGGGCTGGGCGTACGACGGCGGGTTCGGCGAAACGGTGATCGCCCCGGCCGATGCGCTGGCGCGGATCCCCGACGCCCTGGCGGCGGCGGACGCCGGCCCGATGGCGTGCGCCGGGGTCACCACCTACAACGGGCTGCGGCGCAGCACGGCCCGGCCGGGCGACCTGGTCGCCGTCCTGGGCCTCGGCGGCCTGGGGCACTTGGGCGTGCAGTTCGCCGTGGCGATGGGCTTCGAGACGGTCGCGATCGCCCGCGGTGGCGACAAGGCGGACTTCGCCAAGCAGTTGGGCGCGCACCACTACGTCGACAGCACCGCCGGCACCTCCGTCGCGAACGCCCTGCAGTCCCTGGGCGGCGCCCGGGTGGTGCTGGCCACCGCCTCCAACTCCGCCGCCATCTCGGCGACCGTGGAGGGATTGGCGCACCGCGGTGAGCTGGTGGTCATCGGTGCGGACGCCGAACCGCTGGCGATCAGTCCGGCGCAGTTGCTGATGCGAGCCCGGGTGGTCCGCGGCCATCCGTCCGGCACCGCGCAGGACGTCCAGGACACGATGGCGTTCTGTGCGCTCCAGGGCATCCGGCCGATGATCGAGACGATGCCGCTGGAGCACGCCAACGAGGCGTACGGGAAGATGCTCGCCGGCACGGCCCGGTTCCGGATGGTGCTCACCCACACGGAAGCCGGACGCACGCGCTGACGCCGGCGCCCGCCCCCGCCGTCACGCGCCGGCGCGGAACGCCCTGCGGTACGCGCCGGGCGTCGTCCCCACGGCGCGCAGGAAGCGTCGCCGCAGGTTGGTGGGCGAGGAGAGGCCGACGCGGCGGGCGACGGCCTCCAGCGGGAGGTCGGTGGACTCCAACAGTTCCCGGGCCGCGGCGATGCGGCGGGCGAGCAGCCACTGTCCCGGGCTGACCCCGAGCTGGTCGGCGAACCGGCGGGCGAGCGTGCGCGCCGACACGCCCTCGCGCGCGGCCAGTTCCTCGACCGGCAGCGGTTCGCCGAGCCGGGCGGTCATCCACTCCAGGAGGGGCGCCAACGAACCGTCCAGCTGGATCGGGTGCGGGGGCGCCGTGTACTGGAGCTGACCGCCCTCCCGGTGCGGCGGCATGACCATGCTCCGGGCGACCTGTGCGGCGTAGCCGGCCCCGTGGTCGGTGCGGACCAGGTGGAGGCAGAGGTCGATGCCGGCCCCGGCCCCCGCGCTGGTGGCGATGTCACCGTGGTCCACGTACAGCACGTCCGGGTCCACCTGGACTGCCGGGAACAGCGCGGCCAGTTGGTCGGCGCGGGCCCAGTGGGTGGTCGCGCGTCGCCCGTCCAACAGCCCGGCGTGTCCCAGGGCGAAGGCCCCGGAGCAGATGCTGACGAGCCGTGCGCCGCGGTCGTGCGCCCGGCGCAGCGCGCGGACGACCGCGGGGGTGGGCGGGTCCTCGGGCGGGAGCCACCCGGGGACGACGACGGTGTCGGCACGGTCGAGGGCGTCCAGCCCGTCCGGCACGGACATGGCGTACCCGGCGAGGGTGGCCACCGGACCGGGCCGTTCCGTACACACCCCGAAGGCATAGCGGACCTGGATCCCGGTCCGCTCGATCCCGAACACCTCGGCCGCGCAACCGAGTTCGAAGGTCGACTGCGGTGGGCGGACGAGGGCGACCACGCGGTGGGCGGCAGGCATGTCAAGAAAGTACCGCACGATGTCTTTTCTGACACTCGGCTGGTCGGCGCCGTTCCGTGAGGCTGGGTGCATGGCAACGAAAGAGAACGCGGACGACGCGATGGCCGGCTACGTGTGGAGTGCGGTGGCCCAGGCGCCGACGCGCGAGTTGTTCCCGGGGATCCGGCTGCGCCCGCTGTGGAGCGGGGCGAACGGCGCCCAGGCACAGGTGGTGGAGTTGGACCCGGGCTCGTGCTGGGAAGGGGTGGACGTGCACGCGCCCGGCCCGGAGGAGGTGTTCGTCGTCTCGGGCGTCTTCAACGACGGCGAACGGGACTACCCGGCCGGCTCGTTCATCCACGCACCCGCCGGGTCCTGGCACGTCCCCCAGACGCGGACCGGCTGCACGCTCTTCGTCTTCTATCCGGAGGGGTAGCGACCGGCTACACCGACCACCCCTCATCGACCGACGCGCCGCCGCCCGGGCTTCCACTCGGGCGGCGGCGCCTTTGCGTCCCGGGCCGGCATCGGCATCGGCATCGGCATCGGCATCAAGTAATGCCACATCTGACGCCAGACATGGCGTCAAAAATGTGCCATCATGGCGCCGGAGCCTCCGCGGCCCACCCCGATCGCCCACGCGATCACTCAACTGCGCCTCGCGATGGAGGACTTGCCCCATGCCGCACGATTCCGCGACTCCCCCGGCCCCTTCCCTGATTCCTTCCCCGATTCCTTCCACGGCCCCGTCGACGCCCGGCGCGCCCGCACCCGCGGGCACCCCACGGCCCGAGCCGGAGCCGCTCGCCGCACTGCCGGTCACCCGTCCCGCGGGGTGCCCGTTCTCCCCGCCCGCCGCGTTCGCGGAGCTGCGGGCGGAGCAGCCGCTGCGCCGGATGCGGTACCCGGACGGGCATCTCGGCTGGCTGGCCACCGGACACTCCGTGGCCCGCGCGGTGGCCGCCGACCCCCGGTTCAGCTCCCGCTACGAACTGGCGCACCTGCCGTTCCCGGGCATGGCCGACGTCACGCTCCCGCCGGCCCCGGTCGGCGACCTCACCGGCATCGACCCGCCCCACCACACCCGCTACCGACGCCTGCTCATGGGGAAGTTCACGGTCCGCCGGATGCGCGAACTGACCTCGCGAGTGGAGCAGATCACCGCCGAACACCTCGACGCCATGGAGCGGCAGGGCCCGCCGGTGGACCTCGTCGCGGCGTTCGCGCACCCCGTCCCGGCGCTGATGATCTGTGAACTGCTGGGCGTGCCCTACGCCGATCGCGACCGCTTCCAGCACCACGCCATGGCGGCGTCCGGCACCGGCGGCTCGCTGGAGGACCAGTACGCCGCCATGGCCGCGCTCCAGGAATTCGTCCGGGAGCTGGTGCACGTCAAGCGGGCACGGCCCACCGACGACCTGCTCAGCGACCTGACCACCAGCGATCTCAGCGATGAGGAACTGGCGGGCATCGGCAGCTTCCTCCTGGGCGCCGGGCTGGACACCACCTCGAACATGATCGGGCTCGGCACCTTCGCCCTGCTGTCCCATCCGGAGCAGGCGGACGCGCTGCGCGCCGATCCCGGTCTCGCCGACCAGGCGGTCGAGGAGCTGATGCGCTACCTCACCATCACCCACACGGGCATCCGGGTCGCGCTGGAGGACGTCGCGCTGGACGGGCAGTTGATCAGGGCCGGGGAGTCGGTCACCCTCGCGGTCCAGGCCGCCAACCGCGACCCGGCGCGCTTCCCCGACCCCGACCGCCTGGACCTGCGGCGCAGGGCCACCGGCCATCTGGCCTTCGGCCACGGCATCCACCAGTGCCTGGGACAGCAACTGGCCCGCGTCGAGATGCGGGTGGCCTTCCCGGCGCTGCTCACCCGCTTCCCGTCGCTACGCCTGGCGATACCTCCGGAGGAGGTGCCGCTGCGCACCGACCCGACCATGCACGGCGTGCAGCGGCTCCCCGTCGCCTGGGACGCGTAGGAGGGCCCGCCGCAGCCGGCCCGGGGGCGCGCCCGCCCGCACCCGGCGGACGAGCACGCCCCGACCCGTCAGGGGTCCGACGCCCCGAGGAAGGGCGAACGCCCCGTCAGAGGCCGAACGCCCCGGCGTAGCGGATCACGCCGCTCGGCACGGGCACGGACGCGTCCAGGGCGAGGGCCATCAACGCCTCGTCGGGGACCTCGAACGGCGCCCGGATGCCGAAGCGGGAGGCCGGGACGAAGCCGAACCGCGGGTAGTACGCGGGGTGGCCCAGCACCACCACCAAGCTCTCGCCGTGCGCCCGGGCGGCGGCGAGCGCGGCCCGGATGGCGGCCGTCCCCGCGCCCTGGCGCTGATGGGCCGGCAGCACCGCGCACGGTGCCAGGGCCAGCGCGGGCCGGCCGTCGATGTGGCAGCGGGTGAGCAGGGCATGCCCCGCGAGGGTGCCGTCCGGCGCCCGGGAGACCAGGGAGAGGCCGTCGATCCAGGCATCGGCGTCCGCGCGCAGGGCGTCGACCAGGTCGGCCTCGTCGGCGGTGGGGAAGGCCGCGAGGTTGATCTCGCGGATCGCGGCGGCGTCCTCGGCGGTCTCGGGGCGGGTGGTCCAAGTGGTGTTCATGGTGGTTCCGTTCGAAGAAGTGGAGGGGGCGAGCCGGCCGGCGGGCGGGACGTCGGATGCGTCCCGCGCATGCGGGCTCGAACCGTAGTCCGGGGCGGGGGCGCCCGGGCGCAACGCCGGGGCGCCGGCCGGTCGCGGCATGTGCCGGGCGCAGGCGTCCGAGCCGGCGCCCTGCCGGGACGGGGCGCGGAGCAGGCTGAAGGAGGCGTCGAGCACGGGATCGACGCGGAGAGGTGGGGACAACGGAGAGACCCTTGGTGGAAGGGGCCCCGATGCGTGCCCGAGCAGGACCGCCCGACCGTCACGCGGTCGGGCGGCCGCCGGCAGGCGGGGTGCTCAGGTCAGACCCGGGGCCCGGAGAGGAGGATGGTCCGGGCACCGCACGTGGCGGTGGTCTCCGTGACAGTCATCAACTCATCTCTCCTTCGGTCCGTCGTCCTGGTCGCGTGCCTCGGCCGGCACGGCGAGCCGACGCTAACACGCCCGGCGATGGCCCCACCAAGGGTTTTCCGGTCCGCACCGTCCCCCAGCAGACTCAGCAGTCGCAGCAGCAGCCATCACAACAATCGCAGCCGTCGCAGCACCCGGAGCAGCAGTCACAACCATCACAGCAATCGCTGCAATCGCACGAATCACAACTGTGGCAGCAGCCCTCGCGCTTCTTCCCGGACCACGGGCCCTCGAACTCCGATGCGCAGCACACCTTGCAGGTGCAGCACAGCCCGACGGCGAGCGCACAGCCCGTCCAGAAACCGCGCGGCTTCCTCGGCGCCGGCGAGGTGAACCGCGGCAGCTGGCCGTCCCCGCCGCCCGCCCCGCCGTGCCCCCCGTGACCGCCGCCGTGGCCGCCCCCCGACCCACCGGGTGGCACCGGCCCACCGCCGGCCGGAGTCTGCGGGACGTTGAGGTGCTGCTGCCCGTTGGCGTACGGGCCACCGGCCGGCGGTTGCCCGTACGGGGACGCCCCGACGCCACCGTTCCCGTACGGGTTGCCCCCGTACGGGTCCTGCGCGTACGGGTTGCCGGCGTACGGGTTCCCGCCCTGGGGGTCGTGGGGGCCGGGCAGCGCCCCGTGGGCCTGGTGGGAGCAGGAGGACGTGCCGAAGGCCCGGTCCACCGAGCGCCGCAGCTCGTGCACCAGCAGCACGTGGACCAGTGCGGAGTCGGTGAACTCCACGTCGCGCAGGGCGAGTCGGACGCCGTGCAGCGCGTCGTCGCACAGCCGGCGGGCCTCGGCGAGGCCGGCGCCGGTGGCCGTGATCGGGTTCCAGGCGCCCTCGGCGGCGTCCGCGGTCCGGTCCTCCACGGCGTCGAGGAGGTGGGCGAGCCGCCCGAAGAGCCGGCCGGCCTCGGCGAGCGGCGCGGCGTTGCCCGGCCGGCCGGCCAGGACGGCGGTGTGCGCGAAGGCGGCGGCGGTCGCCGTCTCGGTCGGTTCGGTGATGACCGTCAACGGCGTACCGGGCCCGGCCGCCTGCTCGATGCCCACCTGCCGGTCGACCGCGTCGACGAGGACGGCGGTGTCGAAGCCGAGCCGGGCGCCGCCGCGCGCACCGGCCCGGTCCCAGCCCGCGGCGACCCGGCGCGCCGCGGCGGCCATCGGGCGGCGGCGCAGCACTCCGTTCCCGTCGGCCACGTGGTCACGGATCTTCGCCGAGGCGAGGACCAGGGAGACCGACGCCGCCAGGCGCGCCCCCTCGCCCCGGGCGACCGAGGCGGTGCGCATGCCGCGCAGCGGGCAGGGGCCGGCGGTGCGGCGCCGCAGCTCGGTCCGGCCGGACTGGGCGTCCGTCAGGACGGACACGATCAGTCCGTCGTAGTTGGTGACGACCCGGGCGAACTGGCCGTGGTCGGCGCGCAGTGCGAGGCACAGGCCGCACAGATGGGCCATCCACTCCGTCTTGAGACCTTGGGACAGGCGATGGGTGCAGGGCCTGACGATTCCGAACATGTAAGAACAAACCCCCCGTGTGTCATGAGCACGCGCCGATGGCAGCGGCGGCAGGAAATGCTACCCATCGGGCCGTTGACCTGCGCACACACCCTGCGCACCGAGCGTCACCCACGCCGTCACGACGCCCCGACCGGAGTCGGAACCGCCACCTCCGTCCCCCGTTTCACTCTTTCTGCTGATACCGCGGCCGCACCCCGGGTGGAAGCATGACCGCGCCGTCGCGCGGACGACCCGGCCGCGGCCGCTCCCGGCACCCAACTCGCAGCCCTTTCAAGGATCTTGGAGCGTCATGAAGGCGATGAGGCAGCTGACCGCGGTGTGCGTCGCGGGTGCGGTGCTGAGTGCGGGTACGGCCTGCGCCTGGGCACAGGCCACCCCGGCCCCGACCGCCCACCGCATCGAGCTCACCGACCGGGACGCCGGCCGGGCCCTCACCGTGCGCCCCGGGGACGACGTCGAGGTCCGGCTCACCGGCGTCCGCGACCGCGGCACCACCTTCGCCTGGAGCGCGCCGGCCCCCGATCACCCCGCGGTGCTCCGGCGGTCGGCGCTCGGGCGGACGCCGACCGGGGGCGTCACGGCGCGCTTCACGGCCGGCGACCGGGGCGGCACCGCCCTGGCCGCGCGGCGGTCCTGCCGCGCGGCGCCCGGCTCCCGCTGCCCGCACGTGGTCGCGACCTGGCGGGTCACGGTCACGGTGCGGTGAGCGGCGTCAGCCCGCGGCCCCCGACTGCCGGGCCGCCGCGTCCACGGTCTGGGCGAGGAGGGTGGCGATGGTCATCGGGCCGACCCCGCCCGGCACCGGGGTGATCAGGCTCGCGACGGCCGCCGCCGAGGCGAAGTCCACGTCGCCGACGTTGCCGGCGTTGTAGCCGGCGTCGACGACGACCGCCCCGGGCTTGAGCTGGTCGCCGTGCAGGAAGCGGGCGCGGCCCACCGCGGCGATCAGCACGTCGGCCTCCCGGACGTGGGCGGCGAGGTCGGCGGTGCGGGAGTGGCAGTAGGTGACGGTGGCGTTCCGCCCCAGCAGCAGCATCCCCGCGGGCTTGCCGAGGATCGCGCTGCGGCCGACGACCACGGCGTGCTTGCCGCCGAGGTCGACGTCGTAGTGGTCCAGGAGGCGCATGATGCCGCCGGGCGTGCAGGAGGCGAAGCCCGGCATGCCCAGGCTCATCGCGGCGAAGGAGTGCGCGGTGACGCCGTCGACGTCCTTCTCGGGCGCGATCGCCTCGAAGGCGGCCCGCTCGTCGACGTGCGGGCCGACCGGGTGCTGGAGCAGGATGCCGTGGACACCGGGATCGGCCGACAACCCACCGATGGTGTCGACGAGTTGGGCGGTGCTGGTGTCGGCCGGGAGCGCCACGTGCCGTGACCGGATGCCGGCCTTGGCGCAACGGTTGCGCTTCATCCTCACGTAGGTGACCGAGGCGGGATCCTCGCCCACGAGGACCGTGGCCAGGCAGGGCGCCTGTCCGGTGCGCGCGGTGAGCGCCGCGGCACGCTCGGCGGTCTCCTCGCCCAGACGGCGGGCGAGCGCGCTGCCGTCCATCAGGCGGGTGGTGGGGGACGTGGTCTGCGACATGGCGCCTCCTGAGCGTCGTACGTCGTACGGAATCGCCCAGGCGCACGGCAGTGACCACACCGGTCGAGCCGCTCCACGGTGGTACTCCACCCAAGCGCCAGTCACGGCTCGGCCCCCACCTTAGGCGATGGCCGGACCGGGACGGGAACGGGTGTTCGCGGGCGACGGCGCGGGCCGCCCGCGGTCAGGGCGGCGGTTGGCCCGGACTTGAGGTGTACGGCGAGGTGGCCGCCTCCCATTGGCTGAGGATGCCGTCCCAGTCGTGCTGGGTGACGGTGACGGCGCTGGGATCCCAGGCAGGGGCCGCGGCCATCGGCGGCGGCTGGGGCGCCCAGGCCGCCTGGGCGTCCTGTGGCGCCCAGGCGCCGTAGGTGCCCTGGGGCGCGGTCCACGGTGCGGGATGGGCCGGCGACCCCCATGAGGCGTGCGGCTCGTACGGCGGTTGCGGCGGGGCCGTCGGGACCTCGGTGCGGGCGAGTTGACCGGTGTCCGCAGAGCCGGCGGCGGGGCCGTCGGCCATCCGGCGGTGCCGGCCGATCCGGTCCGACGGGGCGGGCCTGGAGGTATGGGTCCCGACGGCGAGTTGGTGCGCCCTGGCGGCCAGGATGGTCACGTCCAGGCCCAGTTCGGCGGCGAGCGCGCTGAGGTCGGCGCCGGTGTGGTGACTGTGCACGAGGACCGCGTCCAGCGCCGGCGACCAGGCCGGTTCGGTGACGGGCGTGGGCGCGGGGGCCGGGGCGGGCGCCGGGGGCGGCGTGGGGGCGGGCGGTGCCGGCCGCGGCGGGATCCGGGAGGCACTCTCCGGTGGGGTGGCCGGGGCGGCGGGCACCGAGGTCGCACTGCCGGCGGTGGTGGCGCGCGGCCAGCCGTTGCCGATCGCCGCCGCGGCTGCCGCGGCTGCCGCGGCGGCGGCCGGCGAGGCGGGTCGGGGCGGTTCGGGCGCCACCGGCTGCGGCGGGGCGTCGGCCCGGCGCGCGGCGCGGCGCTCGCGGGCGGACTCGTCGAGCAGGCTCTTGGCCACCGCACGGGCGTCGTCCTTGCCGACGGTGCGGCGGGCCAGGCGCACTTCGCGGGCGTCGAGGCCGAGCAGGTCGGCGACGACTTCGTCGCTGCCGACGGTCACCGCGAAGGCGGCCAGGGTCCGCGAGCGGCGGGCCTCGGCCTCGTCGAGGAGCCCTTGCGTCCGGCGGACCTCGTCATCGCTGATGCAGAACGCCTGCGCAAGTACCGCGTGGCGCTCCCACAACTCCCTCGGTTCCATGACAGCGACAACGGTTTTTGGCCGGTATTGGTCCGGTTCTCAATGAGAGATCACTGCAAGAGGTGATATTCCCTGTATCGTGCGCAGCGCTTTGGGATGTTATGAGAGGGACCGCCCGGGGCCGACCGGGGCACGCACAGTGACCGATCGCCGGGACGAATCGTTTCTACTGCCATGAGTGCTCCCTCATCCGTCACGGTCGCCGGCCACGGCCAGACCGCCTTCGTCCCCGGCGCGCCGGTGGACCAGCCCGCCCGGCCCGGCATGGACGCCCGCGCCGCAGCGCCGCGGATCAACGCCGAAGTCGTCCGGCAGACGCCCGTGTACGCGGGACTGGTGAGGATCTGGACGGAGCGGGCCGCGACGGTGCCCGGCGTCGCCGATCCCGAGTGGCAACGGCTGGTGTCGTACCGGGCGTTGATGGAGGAGACCGAACTCGCGCTCACCGCGCTGCGGCCGCACCGGGCCCCGGACGTGCTCCCACCGCGCCGGGCGATCCCGGGGCCGACCGCCCCGTACGCGACGGAACTGGCGCCGGTGCACCACGGGTTCCGGCCACTCGCCCACCCGTGACCGCCGGGGCGTCGCCCCGCACGCAGGAGGGCCCGGGTACCGGACCCGGGCCCACCGCGGTGGCGACGCTGCGGCCTAGAGGAGGCCGAGGAAGTCGAGGCCGAGCAGCCCGGTGCGCCCCAGGCCCTCGGCGCGGCGCCCCTCCTCCTCGTTGCCCCGGCGGCGCGCGTCGTCCTTGCGGCGCTCGGCGTCACCGCGGCGGCCGTACTCCTCGTCGCCCCGGCCCATGTCATCGTCGTCGTCGTAACGGCGGTTGTCGGCGGTGCGCCCGTAGTCGTCGTCGTACCGGCCGTGCCCGTGCCGGCCTTCGTGCGCGACGCGGTGCCCCTTGCGGCCTTCGTGGCTGCCGCCGTGGGCCTGCCGACCCTTCTGGTGGCACTGGCTGTGGCCGGAGCACAGCGCCGCCTGCGCGCCGCTGGCAGCCGCGGTCGCGGCGCCCGCCGTCGGGACCACCAGGGCTGCGGCGATGCCGGCCACCGCGAGCCCGCGGGGAATCGAACGAAGCATTGTTCCACCTTTACTCAGCTGGGCAGAAAAGGAACATTCTCCTGCAAGCGCGACAATAAGTCGGCCACCCAACCCCGCGTGGCGACCCGCCGGAGGGTCACCGGAACGCAGCACGAGCCGGACCGCGCTGGCAGCACCGCAGCCGCCCGGACGACGTCACTCCGCCTTCGGCGACCCCTCCAGCAGGGCGGTCAGGGCCTCCCCCACGAGTCGGCAGACGGTGTCCGGATCGGCGCTGGCCAACGGCTCCTTGCCGACCACGACCCGCATCAGGCCGATGCCCAGGAGCCAGGACAGCGCCAGGTCGCCGCGCAGCGCACCGTCGTCGGCCCGGGAGAGGGTGGCCAGCACGTCGGCGTACTCGTCGCCAAGTCCCCGCAGTGCCTCGCCGATTTCGTCGCTGCCGCCGATGGAGCGGAGACAGACCTCCAGCGAGCGGTCGGTGCCGGGTCCGGCGCCCTCGGCGAGCATGCCGCGCAGGGCCACCTCGAACAGCCGCTCCGGCGGGGTGGCGCGCAGCTGTTCCTGGCCGCCGCGCGCCATCACCTCCCCGAACAGGGCCTTCTTGGAGCCGAAGTAGCGGAACAGCAGGGCCTGGTTGACGCCGGCCCGGGACGCGATGTCGCGCACCGTGGCGCGTTCGTAGCCGCGTTCGGCGAAGAGGTGCGAGGCCGCGTCGAGCAGGAGGCGCCGGGTGCCCTGTGCGTCCCGGCGGTGCTCGCCGGTGGCGCCGCCGCAGGGGGCCGCCTCCACCGCTCTCCTCGTTGCCTCCGGCATCGTCGCTCTCCTTCCCGTCGGTCCTTCCGATGGTCGTCGTGGCCCGCCGTAGCGGATCAGGACGACGGCCGCAATCCATCGTTGACCACCCCGAGCGTGCGTCCTACGGTATGTAAGCAGGTGCTTACACAAGGGAGGTCACCGTGACCACAGCCAAAACAGCACCCCTCTCCTACCCCTTCAACATCGCTGAGAGCCTTGACCTGTCGGCGGAGTACGAGACGGCACGCAATCGCCCCGGTCTGCTCAAGGTCCAGATGGCGTACGGCGAGCCGGCCTGGCTCGTCACGCGGTACGCGGAGGCCCGGTTCGTCCTGGGCGACCAGCGGTTCAGCCGGGCCGAGGGCATCCGGCACGACGAGCCCCGGCAGTCCGAGGGCAGCCGCAACAGCGGCATCCTGAGCATGGACCCGCCGGACCACACCCGGTTGCGCACCCTGGTGGCGAAGGCGTTCACGGTCCGTCAGGTCGAAAAGCTCCGGCCACAGGTG
Organism: Streptomyces sp. VTCC 41912; assembly: GCF_045799175.1. Lineage (NCBI taxonomy): Bacteria > Bacillati > Actinomycetota > Actinomycetes > Kitasatosporales > Streptomycetaceae > Streptomyces > Streptomyces sp. VTCC 41912. Next base: position 212,851 of record NZ_JBJMAB010000007.1, on the reverse strand, counting down.
AAGGAGCTGACCCGGGAACTGCTGGACGAGCTGGAGGCGGCCGGACCGCCGGCCGACCTCGTCGACCGGTACGCCCTGCCGATCCCGGTCGCGGTGATCTGCCGGCTGCTCGGCGTGCCCACCGAGGACCGGCCGAAGTTCCGGATCTGGAGCGACGCCGCGCTGTCGACGAGTTCCCTGACCGCCGAGGAGTTCGACGCCAACCGCGAGGAACTCCGCGCCTACATGGGCGACTTGATCGAGCAGCACCGGCGGGAGCCGCAGGACGACCTGATGACCGCGCTGATCGACGCGCGGGACGTCGACGACCGGCTGACGGAGCTGGAGCTGGTCGACCTGTGCGTGGGCATCCTGGTCGCCGGCCACGAGACCACCGCCACCCAGATCCCCAACTTCGTCCTGGCACTGCTCGACCACCCCGACCAACTGGCCGTACTGCGCGAGCAGCCCGACCTGATCGGGGGCGCCGTGGAGGAGTTACTGCGCTTCGTCCCGCTGGGCAGCGGCGCGGGCCAGCCGCGGTACGCCACGGAAGACATCGATGTCGGCGGCACGCTGGTGCGGGCCGGCGAGCCGGTACTGGTCGCCATGGGGGCGGCCAACCGCGACGCTTTGCGGTTCGACGGCCCGGGGAAGCTGGACATCCGGCGGGCCGGCAACCAGCACCTCGGCTTCGGCCACGGCGTGCACCACTGCCTGGGCGCACCGCTGGCCCGGCTGGAGCTCCAGGAGGCGCTCTCGGCGCTGATCACCCGGTTCCCCGGGCTGCATGTGGCCGGGGACGTGGAGTGGAAGACCGAGATGCTGGTGCGCGGTCCGCGGGTCCTGCCGGTGGGGTGGTGAGCGCGGTGGCGTGGAAGGTGGCGATCGACCCGGCGCTGTGCATCGCCTCGGGCTCCTGCCCGGCGATCGCGCCGGACCTGTTCGTCCTGGACGGGCCGCACGCCCGGGCCGTGCAGGAGGAGATCGCGGAGGACGAGCGGGCGCTGGACGCGGCCGAGGTGTGTCCGGCGATGGCGATCACCGTGCAGGACGCGTCCGGACGGGTGATCGGGCCCCGGCCGTAGCGTTTGCGGGAAGAGGGGGCGGGGCGCGGCCGGGGGCCGCGCCCCGCTTCGCGCGTCCACCCGGCCATCGGGCGGACCGGAAGGCCGTACTGACGGACGTTCAGGGGCCGAAGCGGGCCAACTCGGCGCGCACCCCTTGCCAAGCCGAGATCGTACGTGTTCGGATTATCTCCGTCGGGATGCCCCAGCACCCTCGCATCTCCGCAGTTCAGCGCATGCCCGAAGGCCCGAGGCGACGGGCCGGCAGCGCCCCGCCGGAAACGGGGCGGCGCCGCGCCCCCGCCGGTACCCGCACGCGTCAACGACCACCCAGCCCCCGAACTCGTTCTCCGGAGGGTCCTCGTGTTCGACCTCTCGTCCGTCGACCTGCTCGACGCCTTCATCCGTCAACTGCGACTGTGCAAGCTGCGCGACGACGAACACGTCGTGGTGCTGGCCGAACCGGGCAGCCGCGGCGACTACGTCGCGGCGGCGTTCGGCGCGGCCAAGGCGTGCGGTGCGCACGTCATCGCGGCGACCGTGCCCGGCGGCACCCCCGCGCCGATGCCCAGCACGCACACCGGCGCCGGCCCCGGCCTGACCTCCGTCCTGAACGACACCACCGCCCAGGACCTGCTCAAATCGGCCGACCTGGTGGTCGACCTGACCCGCGAGGGCTTCATCCACGCCCCGGTCCAGCAGGAGATCCTGCGCGCCGGCACCCGGATCCTGTTCGTCTGCGACGCGCCCGAGGTGTTGATCCGCAACCTGCCCGAGGAGGAGGACAAGGCCGAGGTGCTGCGCGGCGTCGAGCTGCTCAAGCGGTCGGCGCAGATGCGGGTGCGCTCCGCCGCCGGCACCGATCTGACCGTCCAACTCGCCGGTTCCCGGCCGGAGTTCCAGTGCGGCTTCGCCGACGACCCGGGCCGGTGGGACCACTGGCCGAGCACCATGGTGCTGTGCTGGCCGGAATTCTCCGACGGGCGGATCGTGCTGGCGCCGGGCGACATCCTGCTGCCGTTCAAGGAGTACGTGCGCGAGCCGGTGACGCTGCGGATCGTCGACGGGCACATCGAGAAGGTCAGCGGCGGCGCCGAGGCCGAGTTGCTCACCACGTTCTTCGCGGACTCCCGGGACACCTGGGCACGCAGCCTGTCGCACATGGGGTGGGGGCTGATGCGCACCGCCGACTGGTTCGCCACCGCGATGTACGGCAAGGACGAGCTGATGGGCATGGACGCCCGGGCCTTCGCCGGCAACTTCCTGTGGTCGACCGGCCCGCACCCGGTCCTGGGCCGCGAGTCCTACGCCCACCTCGACATCGCGATGCGCGGCTGCTCGGTCACGGTCGACGGGACGGAGGTGGTGGTCGACGGCCGGCTCGCCGAGGACCTCGGACCCGCCGGCGGCTGACCGACCGGCCGCATCCGCTGCCCCGTCGAGCGCGAGCGCAACGTCTTGGAGGAAGAGTGGCGCCCAGCCAGTCCTACGAAGTCACCATCACCGGCGGCGGTCTCGGCGGCCTGACCGCGGCGCTGGCCCTGCGCCAGCGCGGTCTGCGGGTCACCGTGCTGGAACAGGCACCGCAGCTCGGCGAGGTCGGTGCCGGCATCCAGACCGCACCCAACGCCAGCCGGGTGCTGCTCGGGCTGGGCCTGCGCCGACAGCTCGAAGCCATCCACACCGAACCGCTCGACCAGGTGCGCAGGCGCTGGCAGGACGGCAGCGTCGTGGCGCTCACCCCGCTCGGCCAGCACTGCAAGGAACGGTTCAACGCCCCCTACTGGCACTACCACCGCGCCGATCTGCACCGGGTGATCATGGATGCCTGTCTGGATCCGACCGGTCCGGGCCCGGCGGTGGCGATCCACACCGCGAGCCGGGTCGTCGAGTTGGACCGCACCCGGCCCGAGCGGCCGGTGGTGACCACCGACGACGGGCGGCGGTTCGCCGGGGACGTGCTGATCGGGGCCGACGGCGTCCGCTCGCGCGTGCGGGAGCTGATGGGCGCCCCCGACACCCTGCTGTTCTCCGGCGAGATGGCCTACCGGGCGCTGGTCCCGGGCGAGCTGATCGCCGCCGACCCGGCCACCCGGTGGCTGGTCGACCGCTTCCAGAGCACGATCTGGTACGGCCCCGAGCGGCACCTCGTCCACTACCTGATTCGGGGTGGCGCGTACCTCAATGTGGTGGCATGCGTGCCGTGCACCGAGGAGGTCGCCGAGAAGTGGACCGTCGCCGCGTCCCCACAGGACCTGGTGGACGCCTTCCCCGGCTGGGACGACCGGGTGTCGGCGATGCTCTCCAAGGCCAAGGAGAACGTCAGTTGCTTCGCCCTCTACCACCGGCGGCGGGACCCCGTCTGGACCGACGGGCACGTGGCGCTGCTCGGCGACGCCTGTCACGCCATGCTGCCCTACCAGGCGCAGGGCGCCTCGCAGGCGATGGAGGACGCCGCGGTGCTGGCCGAGGAGTTGGGGGCGGTCACCGTCTCGGGGGTGCCGGACGCGCTGCGCCGGTACGTCGACCGGCGGGCCAAGCACGCCGGGATGGTGCAGGAGGCGTCGTGGCAGAACAAGACCTTCTACCACTTCCCCGACGGTCCCGAGCAGCGGGCCAGGGACGCGCAGCTGCGGCGCTTCGACGGGGAGTCGGACCTGTCCTACGACTGGCTGTGGCGCGGCACCCCGCTCAACGACCCGGACCAGGTGGCCTTCTCCTACCCGTTCGCCCGCTGACGCCTGAGCACACCCGCCGGGCCCCCGTCCCGGCGCCCCCGGGTCCCCACCCCGGTGTCCGCACGGGCGCGGGCAGGCCGTCCGCGCCCGGTCCGTACACCCACCTGGAGCGCATGTGAAAACCGGCGATCAGATCGTCCAGGAACTCCCCTGGAAGTGGGGGGTCCAAGGCAAGGTCTTCCTCATCGGTGGCCTCGGCTACCTCTTCGACGCGTACGACATCGCCCTCAACGGCTTCCTGATGCCGCTGCTGGGCGAGCACTTCCACCTGGCACCGGCCGAACGCGGGCTGGTCGCCACCGCCAACCTGGTGGGGATGGCCGTGGGTGCGGTGGCCTGGGGCGCGGTGGCGGACCGGCTCGGGCGGAAACGGGCCTTCAGCGTCACCCTGTTGATCTTCGCGTCGTTCTCGGTGCTGGGCGCCTTCGCCCCGACGTACCCGGTGTTCCTGGTGCTGCGGTTCGCCGCCGGGGTGGGGCTCGGCGGCTGCATCCCGGTGGACTACGCGCTGGTGGGCGAGTTCGCTCCACGCCGGTACCGGGGGCGGGTGCTGACCGCGCTGGACGCCTGGTGGCCGATCGGGGTGACGCTGTGCGGGCTGGTCTCGACGGGACTGCTGCCGGCGTCGGACAACTGGCGGTGGATGCTGGCGGTGATGAGCGTGCCGGCGCTGCTGCTGTTCTGGGTCCGCCGGGGCGTGCCGGAGTCGCCCGTGCACCTGGCCGGGCAGGGCCGGGAGGCGGAGGCGCGGGCGGTCATCGACGCGCTGGTGGCCCGTACGGGGGCGGCGCCCGAGCCCTACGCGATCCCCGCACCGGTGGCCGGGTCCGGGGCGCGCGGGCCGCGGGCGGTGGGCGAACAGCTGGTGCGGATCTGGGCGTTCAGCCCGCGGATCACCTCGGCCGCCTGGCTGCTGTTCGCGGCCGTGATGCTGGTCTACTACGCGGCGTTGAGCTGGTTGCCGTCGATCCTCAAGGACCAGGGGCTGGGCAGCACCGCCGCGTTCACGGGCACCACGGTCATGAGCGGCGTCGGCATCGTCGGGGTGCTGGTGTCCACCGCGCTGGTGGACGTGATCGGCCGCAAGTGGCTGATCGGTCTTTCGGCGCCGCTGGCCGCGCTGGCGCTGGTGCTGTTCGCGCTGGTGCGCCGGGAACCGGCGGCGTCGGTGGCGGCCCTCGCGCTGTTCGGCTTCCTGATGCAGTTGGCGATCCCGGCGCTGTACGCGTACGTCGCCGAGCTGTACCCGACCCGGCTGCGGGCCAGTGGCTTCGGCTGGGCCTCCTCGGTCAGCCGGGTGCTCACCGGCTTCGCGCCGCTGCTGTTCGGCTCGGTGCTGTGGCCGGTGCTGGGGCTGCCGCTGACGTTCGGGGTGCTGGCGCTGGCGGTGGTGGCCGCGGTCGGCTGGACCGCGGTGGCCGCGCCCGAGACCAAGGGGCGGGCGCTGGACGACGCGCCGGCACCCGACCGCACCGCGGACCCCCGCTCCGCCGTGCCGGCCGCCGCCTCCGGCGCGGCGGACCCGCTCGGCACCGCCCTGACCGCGCCCCGCCGGCGCCCCTCCTGACCCCGCCCCGCCAGGAACCGCCGCACGACACGAACAGGATCCGCATGAAACCCGCCCCCTTCCGCTACCACCGGGCCCGCGACGTCCACGGCACCACCCGGCTCCTGGCCGAACTGGGCGAGGACGCCAAGGTCCTCGCCGGCGGCCAGAGCCTGGTCGCGATGATGAACTTCCGGCTGGCCCGCCCCGACCACCTCGTCGACATCGGCGGCCTGCGCGAGCTCGACCACCTCACGGCAGGCCCCGAAGGCGCCCTGCACATCGGTGCCCTGACGACCCATCACACCGTGGAGGCCGCTCCCGACGCGCTGCTGGGGCCGGGGTTCGCGGTGCTGCGCCGGGCCATGGGCTGGATCGGCCACCTGCCGATCCGGACCCGCGGCACGGTCGGCGGCAGCCTGGCGCACGCCGACGCGACGGCCGAGTGGTGCCTGCTCGCGGTCACCCTCGGCGCCGAGATCGTCGTCAGCGGGCCCGACGGGCAACGGCGCGTACCGGCCGGGGAGTTCTTCCTCGGCCCGTACACCAGCGCCCTGGAACCCGACGAACTGCTGACCGAAGTCGTCTTCCCGCGGCCCGCGCCGCACGCCGCGCTCACCGAGTTCGCGGCGCGCAAGGGGGACTTCGCGCTGGTGTCGGCGGTGGTGGACCTCGACGTCGAGGGGGCCCGGGTGCGCGGCGGTCGGGTGGGGCTGGGCGGGGTGGCGCCGGTGCCGGTGCGGGTGCCGGAGGCCGAGGCGGTGCTGGCCGACGGCGGGTCGTTCGCCGACTGCGCCGCCGCGGCCGCCGCGGCCGCCGATCCCCCGGACGACACCGGCGGCAGTGCGGCCTACCGCCGGCAGCTCGTCCGGTCCCTGGTCGAACGGGCCTGCGTCCAGGCGAGCGGGGCGACGGAGTCGAAGGGGGCGGGGACGCGATGAGGCGGGTCGAGGACGGTGCACGCGAGGACGGGGAAAGGCTGATCGGGCGGTCCGTGCCGCGCCGGGAGGATCCCCGGCTGCTGACCGGGCGCGGTCGGTTCGTCGACGACGTCACCCTGCCGGGCACGCTGCACGCGCAGTTCGTGCGCAGCACGGTCGCGCACGGCGAGGTCACCGCGATCGATCTGGACGAGGTGCGCGCGGTGCCGGGCGTGGTCGCCGCCTACACCGCCGACGACCTCCCATTGGGCGACATCACCGCCCAACTGGCCCGCCCACCGGCGGAGTTCGTGCCGACCGCGATGCCGGTACTGGCCCGCGACCGGGTGCGCTACGTCGGCGAACCGGTGGCGATCGTGGTGGCACGGGACGCCTACGCCGCCGAGGACGGGGTCGAGGCGGCCCGGGTCGGCTACGCAGTCCGCCCGCCGGTGACGGACGAGGCGGCGGCGCTGGCCGACGACGCTCCGCTGCTGCACGCCGAGGCCGCCCGGAACACGCTGGTCGACGTCCGGTCGTTCGCCACCGAAGGCATCGACGAGATCTTCGCCGCCGCCCACCGCGTCGTCCGGGTCGAGGCCCGCACCGGCCGGCAGAACGCCCTGCCGCTGGAGACCCGGGGCGCCCTGGCGCACTGGGACGACCGGGAGGAGCAGCTCGTCCTGCACACCTGTAGCCAAGTCCCGCACCAGGTGAGGACGGTGGCCTCGCGGTGCCTGGGGCTGGCCGAGCGGGCGGTGCGGGTGGTGGTGCCCGACATGGGCGGCGGCTTCGGGCTGAAGTGCGTGGTGGGGCGGGAGGAGATCGCCGCGGCGGCGGCCGCGCTCCGGCTGCGCCGCCCGGTGAAGTGGATCGAGGACCGCAAGGACGCGCTCTCGGCGTCCTTCCTCGCCCGCGAGCAGCACTACGACGTGCGGGCCGCCTTCGACGCGGCCGGCCGGATCCTGGCGCTCGACGCGGACGTGGTGTGCGACATGGGCGCCTACTCCTGCTATCCGTTCACCGCCGGCATCGAACCGCTGATGGCCGCGGCGGAGATGCCGGGCGTCTACAAGGTGCCCGCCTACCGGGTGCGCGGCCGGGCGATCGCCACCAACAAGGCGCCGACCGCGCCGTACCGCGGGGTCAGCCGGCCGCAGTACGTGATGGTCGTGGAGCGGCTCTTCGAGCGCGCGGCCCGGGAGCTGGACCTCGACCCGGTGGAGATCCGGCGCCGCAACCTGATCACCGACTTCCCCTACACCGGCGTCAACGGCATCACCTACGACCCGGGCTCCTACCGGGAGTCGCTGGACCTGTGCGAGCGCACACTGCGCGACGAGGGCTGGTACGAGCGGCGGCGCGCGGCCCGGGCCGAGGGCCGGCACCTGGGCATCGGCTACTCCTGCTTCAGCGAGCGCACCGGCTACGGCTCGGCCGCGTTCGCCCAGCGGAAGATGGCGGTCGTGCCCGGCTTCGACCTGTCCGAGGTGCGGATGGACCCCAGCGGGTCGGTGACCGTCACCACGGGGACGATGAGCCACGGGCAGAGCCACGAGACGACCATGGCGCAGATCGTCGCCGAGCGGCTGGGCCTGGAGCTGGACCGGGTGCGGCTCCACCAGGGCGACACCGACCGGGTCGCCTACGGATGGGGCACCTTCGCCAGCCGGTCGATCGCGGTCGGCGGCAGTGCCGTCCGGCTGGCCGCCGGGCGGCTCGGCGAGAAGCTGCGGGCGATCGCGGCGGCCCGCTGGGAGGTCCCCGTGGAGGAGACCGCCCTCGGCCGCGGCGAGGTGGTGCGCCGGGGCGCGCCCGGCACCGCGCTCGGCTACCGCGAGCTGGCCGAGGTCGCCTACCTGCGGGTCGACCTGCTGCCCAAGGACATCGAGCCGGGGCTCACCGCCACCGCCGCCTTCGACGTCTTCAACGACGGGACGTTCTCCAACGCCACCCACGGCGTCGTCGTCGAACTCCACGCGGACACCGGCCGGGTGGAGATCCTGCGGTACGTCTGCGTGGAGGACTGCGGGGTGGCGATCAACCCGCAGGTGGTGGAGGGCCAGTGCCGGGGCGGGATCGCCCAGGGCATCGCCGGGGCGCTGTTCGAGCAGGTGACGTACGACGCCCAGGGCGAGCCGTCGGCCACCAGCTTCATGGACTACCGGGTGCCCACCGCGCACGAGATCCCCGACGTGGCGGTCCACCACCTCCAGACGCCGTGCGCGTTCACCGAGACCGGCGCCAAGGGCGCGGGCGAGGGCGGCACCATCGGTGCCCCCGCTGCCGTGCTCAACGCCGTCAACGACGCCCTGCGCCCCACCGGCGTGGAACTGGACGACATCCCGATCACCCCCGAGACGGTGCACCGCGCCCTGCACCGCCGGCACTACCAGGAGAGCGCCCGATGACGACCCGCCCCCAGCCGCCCGCCGCCACCCCGGACGCCGCCGCCGCGGACGCCCCACCGCCGACGGAGCGGGAGGTGCAGTTGATGGTGCTGGACGTGAACGGCGAACGGCACGAGGTGATCACCGAGCCGCGCCGCACGCTGGTGGACGTGCTCCGCCACGAACTGCGGCTGACCGGCACCCACGTCGGCTGCGAGCACGGCATCTGCGGAGCCTGCACGGTGCTGCTCGACGACCGGCCGGTGCGGGCCTGCCTGATGTTCGCCGCGCAGGCGGAGGGCGCGCGGATCCGCACCGTCGAATCGCTGTCGGCGGGACCGCCGGACGCGGCGGACGGCGGACTGAGCGACCTGCAACGTGCGTTCCGCGCGCACCACGCCCTCCAGTGCGGCTTCTGCACCCCCGGGTTCCTGATGCTCGCCGAGGGGTTCCTCGCCGAGCGGCCGGACGCCGACAAGGAGGAGATCCGCGAGGTGGTGGCCGCCAACCTGTGCCGGTGCACCGGCTACCAACCCATCGTCGAGGCCATCGAGGACTGCGCCGCGTCCCGGCGCGCCGAACGGGCCGCGGCGTCGGCCCCCCGGAAGGAGAAGTGATGCAGCTCAGCAACACGGTGCCGGTGCCGGCCCCGCCGGACGCGGTGTTCGCGCTGGTCAACGACGTGGAACGGGTGGCGTCCTGCATGCCGGGCGCGGTGCTCGACGGCCGCGACGGCGACGCCTGGCAGGGCCGGGTCCGGGTCAAGGTCGGCCCGATCACCGCCGCCTACGCGGGCACCGTGCGTTTCCTGGAGGCCGACGCCGACCGGCGGCGGCTGCGGGTGCAGGCCCGCGGGGCGGACGCGCACGGGAACGGCGACGCGGAGGCGGAGGTGACGCTGACCGTCGCCGAGGCGCCGGCGGGGGCGCGGTTGGAGTTGGTCACGGACCTGGTGATCCGCGGCAAGCTGGCGCAGTTCGGCAAGGGCGCGATCGGGACCGTCTCGACGCGGATCCTGGAGCAGTTCGCCCGGAACCTGGGCGGACTGCTGGCGGCCGAACGCGACGGCGCGACCGCACCGGCGCCCTCACCCACGCCCTCACCCGCGCCGTCGACGACACCGGCGCCGGCGGCCGCTCCGGCCGCGGCGCCCCGGCCGCGGGGGGCCGCCGCGGCGCAGGACCTCGACGGGTTGTCGGTCCTCGTCGGGCCGGCGGTCGGGCCGGTGCTGGCCAAGTACGGTCCGTTGGCCGCCGCGTTCGCGGTCGGGGCGTGCCAGGGCTGGCTGTTGGGGCGGTTGGCCGGAATGCGGCGGGAGCTCAGGACGCTGCGGCGGGGGCGCGCATGAGCCACTACGGGACGGCCACCGACCGCACCTACGAGCGGGCCGGGTTCGGCGCCCCGGTGCGCCGCGGGCGGCGGCCCGCACTCGTCGTCGTCGACCTGACCCGGGGGTTCACCGAGGACCGCTTCCCCACCGGCGCGGATCTGAGCGACGTCGTCGGGGCCACCGGGCAGCTGATCGAGGCGGCCCGGCCGGCGGGCGTCCCGGTGGTGTTCACCGCGATCGCCTACGCCCCGGCCGAGGTGTCCGGCGGCCACGTCACCTGGCTGCGCAAGGCGCCGGGGTTGGGCGCGCTGCTGGAGGGCAGCGAGGCGGTCGCGGTCGATCCGCGGCTGCCCCGGCGGGAGTCCGATGCGCTGGTCCTCAAGAAGGGCGCGTCGGCCTTCTTCGGCACCTCGCTGGCCGCCACCCTGACCGGGTTGGGCTGCGACACCGCGGTGGTGTGCGGCGCGACCACCAGTGGCTGCGTGCGGGCCACGGCGGTCGACGCGGTGCAGTCCGGCTTCCCGGTGCTGGTCCCGCGGGAGTGCGTCGGGGACCGGGCGGCGGGCCCGCACGCCGCGGCTCTCTTCGACATCCAGGCCAAGTACGGCGACGTGGTCACGCTGGCCGACGCCGTCGGTTATCTGGCGGAATCGGTGCGCGATTGAGCCAATCCGGCCCCTGGCCGCCCGGTCCCACCGCTCCGGGCCCGCCCTCCGCTGCCCGTCCGGCTCTCGTTGCCTCTTGCCCCTGTGCCCCGTGCCCCCGTGCCCCGTCAGGAAGGTGTCACCATGTCGCAGTCCTCCCCGTCCGCCGCACCCGTCCGGTGCGTGCGGCAATCCGCCCTCGCGGACCTGGCCGACGTGCCGGCCACCAGTCGGTGGGTCCGCTCGGGGGCCACCCGGCTGCACGTGCTGGACTACGGCGGCGACGGACCCGCGCTGGTCGTCCTGCCCGGGATCACCAGTCCGGCCGTCACCATGGACTTCGTCGCCCGCGAACTCACCGCTCTCGTCCGGCCGTTGGTGGTCGACGTGCGCGGGCGCGGGCTGTCGGACGGCTGCGGCGGGGAGCCGGCGGACGGCGGTGACGACGGGCGCGGCTACGGGTTGGAGTCGTACGCCGAGGACACCGAGGCGGTGATCGAGGGGCTCGGGCTGACCCGGCCGTTGCTCTTCGGGCACTCCATGGGGGCGCGGATCGCGGCGGTGGTCGCGGCGCGCGGCAGGGTGGCGCTCGGCGGCAGCGTACTGGCCGATCCGCCGATGAGCGGGCCGGGCCGCGGCCCGTACCCGACGACGCTGGCGGCGTTCCTGGGGCAGTTGGCGGAGGCCGAACGCGGCACCGACGCCGACGAGGTGGCCCGGTCGTGGCCGCGCTGGCCGCGCCGCGAACAGGAGTTGCGGGCGCGCTGGCTGTCCAGTTGCGACCGGCGGGCCGTCGCCGCCACCCACCGCGGTTTCGAGTCCGAGGACTTCTTCGCCTGGTGGCCCGCGGTCACCGGCCCGACGGCGCTGCTGTACGGCGCGCAGAGTCCGGTGGTCACGGCGGCGGGGGCGGCCCAGGCGCGGGCGGCGCTGCCGTCGGCGACGGTGACCGCGGTCCCGGACGCCGGCCACATGCTCTTCTGGGACAACCCGCCGGCGGCGCTGGACGCGCTGCGTGCGGCACTGCGTCCCATGCTGGCGTGAACATGCTGACCATCCACGGGACCGGCGCGGCGCACCGTGATTGAGTTGCCCCCATGGCTGACGAGACCACACCCACCGCGCCCGCCTCCCCCGCGGCTCCCCGCACCACCGAGTGCGGGGTGACGATTCCCCCCGCTCTGATGGCGGCCCCCGGCTATCAGGTGCGCCGGCTCTACCAGGCGTACCTGGCCGTGTGGGTGCGCGCGGTCGATCCGACGCTCACCGGGCCGCAGTTCGCGGTGCTGACCGCGGTGGACGCGACGCCGGGACGGGACCAGCGGTCGATGGCCTCGGCGGTGGCGCTGGACACCTCGACGATGGCGGACGTGGCCCGGCGGCTGGAGAGCCGGGGCCTGATAGTGCGCCGCACCGACACCGCCGACGGCCGGCGCAAGCTGCTGTACCTCACCGAGGAGGGCGAGCGGACGCTGCGCGGCGCCCACGACCGGGCCCGGCAGCTGGACGCCCGCCTGTTGACCCCGTACGACGACGGCCGACGTGCCGACGTGATGGACCTGCTGACGTCCCTGGCCGACCACTGGGAGGGCCTGGCCGGGGATTCCTGACCGGCGCCCGGGTCACCACACGGGCGCCTCGTCCCCGTATGCCCGCGCACCTCCGGGTACGCCCGCACCCTTCGAGGAGAGTCCCGTGACGGACCGCCATATCGGCCTGATCGTGCCCAGTTCGAACCTGACCATGGAAACCGAACTGCCGCGGATGCTGCGCGACCGGGAGGCCGTGCACCCGGAGGACCGCTTCGTCTTCCACAGCAGCCGGATGCGGATGCGGCACGTCACGCCCGAGCAACTGCGGGAGATGAACGCGCAGACCGGGCGGGCCGCGGCGGAACTCGCCGACGCCCGGCCGGACGTCGTCGCCTCCGCCTGTCTGGTCGCCCTCATGGCGCAGGGGCCCGGCCGGCACCGGGCGGCCGAGGCGGAGATCGCCGGAGTGCTGCGCGAACAGGGCGCGGCGGCACCGGTGGTGTCCAGTGCGGGCGCGCTGCTGGACGGGATGGCGGCACTGGGCGCGCGCCGGGTCGCGCTGCTCACGCCGTACGTGAAGGAGCTGACGGCGGTGGTCGCCGGGTACGTCGAGGACGCCGGCGTGGAGGTGGTGGACGCGCTGAGCCTGGAGGTTCCGGACAATCTGGCGGTCGCCCGGCTCGATCCCGGCGCGCTGCTGGAGCACTGGCGGCGACTGGACCTGCGCCGGGCGGACGCGCTGGTGCTCTCGGCGTGCGTCCAGATGCCGTCGCTCGCCGCGATCCAGCCGGTCGAGGACGCGGCCGGGCTGCCGGTGCTGTCGGCGGCGACCGCGACGGCCTACCGGGTGCTGGGCGCACTCGGCCTGGCGACGCAGGTGCCGGGGGCCGGGCGGCTGCTGAGCGGCACCCCGGCCGGGTAGCGGCTCTCGGCGCAGGGCGCCGGGCGCCGCCACCGCCCGGCGCCCCGCCCCGCGCCGGTCGCTAGGCGGCCGGCTTGCGGGCCAGCACGTACCCCTGCGGGCCGTTCTCCTGGCCCTCGGGCTCCCGCAGCACCCGCGTGCCGACCACGAACCCGGCCCCGCCCGCCAGGTCGGCGACCCGCTCCGGGGGCAGCCAGTAGACGTCCAACGCGAGGTCGTGACCGTAGGCGCGGTCCAGGTGCCGGAGTTCGTCGCCGGCCTTGAAGGCGAGCAGGAGGTGGCCGCCCGGGGCCAGGACGCGGTGGAACTCGTCGAAGACGGCCGGCAGCAGCTCCGGCGGCGTGTGGATGATCGAGTACCACGCGACGACGCCGGCGAGCCCTCCGTCGGCCAGCTCCAGGCCCGTCATCGACCCTTCCTCGAACCGGATTTCCGGGTGCGTCGCGCGGGCCACCGCCACCATCCCGGGCGACAGGTCGACCCCGAAGACGTCCAACCCGAGGGCGTGCAGGTGACCGGTGATCCGGCCGGGACCGCACCCGAGGTCGGCGACCCGGCCGGCGCCGTCCGCCCGCACCAGGTCGGCGAAGGCGCCGAGCATGGCCCGGTCCATCGGCATCCCGGCGAGCGCCGTCCGCAACAGCCGTTCGTAGTCGACGGCGACGGTGTCGTAGGCGGCGCGGGTGCCGCGCAGGAAGTCCGGTTCGGTCGGGGCGTGCGGATCGGGAGCGGTCATGGCGCAGGACGGTAGCGGACGGGACGGCAGCGCGGGACCCGGCGGGGAATGCGGAGCGAATGCGCCCGACCGTCACACAATGTCCACATGACACAATGTGTCAACCACCGCGTACGGTAGGCCCGTCCACCGGCCCCGGCGCCGCCCGCCTCCACGGGGGCGCCGCCACGCGTCCGGTGGACTGGTCCACGCTCCGCAACGCAGGTATGAGGTGACAGCAGCAGTGCGTCGACGGGTCTTTCTCTCGCGTACGGCCGGCATGACGGGCGCGGCGGCGCTCGGGCTCGCCGGGTGCGGGTCCGGTACGGCGTCCGGCGAGCCCGGCCGGATCAAGGTGATGGCGGCGAGCTACGGCACGACCGTGGGCTCCCCGATCGTGGACCGGTGGCACGAGTTCATCGGCGCGTTCCAGAAGGAACACCCCGACATCCGGATCGACCTGGAACTCGTCCCCATCGACAGGATCGACCGGACGCTCGCCGCACGGGCCGCGGCGGGCCGGGAACCGGACATCGCGCAGTCCTACGTCTTCGCCGACTACGCCGAGGCCGGGCGGCTCTACAGCGCCGACGACCTGTTCAACCTCTCGGCGCAGGCGGACTTCCTCACGTCCTTCGCCCGGGCCGGCGAGATCAACTTCACCGAGTACGGCATTCCGTTCCTCGCCAGCACCCCGCGGCTCTTCTACCACACCGGCCACTTCGCCCGGGCGGGCCTGAGCGGGCCGCCGACGTCCTGGACCGAACTGCGCTCCGCCGCGCAGGCGCTCAAGGCGGTGGGCGTCCCCGTCCCCTACGGCCTCCAGTTCGGCCCCGAGTCGGCGGAGGACGAGGCGCTGGCCTGGATGTTGGGAACCGGCGGCGGCTACGGCGGACAGGCCGGCTACGACTTCACCAAGGAGGCCAACGCCGAGGCGCTCCTCTGGGTCAAGGAGCAGTTGGTCGCCCCCGGGCTGGCCGGCGACGACCCGGCCACGTTCAGCCGCACCCCCGCCTACGCCGCCTTCCTGAAGGGCGAGGTCGGGATGATGCTGGCCCATCCGGTCCTCCTCGACGCGGCCGACCGGGCCAAGGTGCCCTACGCCAACGCCGACTTCCCGATGAAGGACGGCGGTGCGGCACCGCCGGTCGGGCTCAGCGACTGGTTGATGGCGTTCAAGCGGAACGGCCACCGCCGGGAGTGCGCGGCGTTCCTCAACTTCCTCTACAGCGAGCGGGCGACCACGCAGTTCGCGCGGGGGCAGGGAACGCTGCCGGTCACCGTCTCGGGCTCCGAGGCGCTGCGGGCGCAACCCTCCGAGCGGGCACTGCGGCCGTTCATCGACCAGATGCCCCGGGCCGAGTTCCACCCCGTCGGGCGGAGCACCTGGCCGAAGGTCCGCGACACCCTCCGGCAGGGGATCGGAGCGGCGGTCAAACCGGGCGGCAGCCCGCGGGCGTTGCTCAAGACGCTCCAGACGACCGCGGAAGCGGCCGAGGCCGCACGGCCGCAGGACTCCGCCCAGTAGGGGCGTCGATGCCCCGTCGTGCACCTCTTGCGCCCCTCCCGGTCCCGTTCCGGGGGCGAGGTGCGACGATGGGGCCTGTCATGGATGCGGGGCACGTTCTCAGGGGGCTGCGCGCCGCGGTGTTCGCGGTGGTCTGCGTGCTCCTGGCTGCGCTCGGGCACACGGTGATGTCGGACGCCGTGGTGCCCGGCTGGATGCTGCTCGCCGCCGGTGCGGCGACGGCGGCCGGTGCCTGGTGCCTGGCCGGACGCGAACGCGGTCCCGTCGTGGTGGGTCTGCTGACCGTCGGTGCCCAAGCCGCCCTGCACAGCGCGTTCTCCCTGGGACAAGCGGTGGCCGGCCCCGACCGGGCGTCCCTGACCCGTGCGTGGGCGAACACCTGGCTGTGCGGTGCCCAGGGGCTGTCGCCCGCCGACCTCGACGCGGCACGGGCGCTGTCGCCCATGGGTCCCCCCGGCACGTCCGGGTCCGCCGGCACGATGGACTCCATGACCGGTATGGGAGCCGGCGGTGCGATGGGATCGATGGATCCCACGGCGTCGATGGACATGTCCCACGCCGGCATGGCGCACATGGGCATGCACGGCAGCGCCGGCGGCATGCTCGCCGCGCACCTGTTGGTGGCGCTGCTCAGCGCGTGGTGGCTGTGGGGCGGCGAACGGGCCGCGTTCCGGCTCGTGCGGAGCGTGTCCGCCCGGCTGTTCGCACCGCTGCTGCTGGTGCTGCGGGCGGTGCCGCCCACCGGCCGCCCGGTCCCGCGTCCCGCCCGGCAGGAGCCGCGGTGCGCGGTGCGCCAGCTGCTGCTGGCCCATGCGATGTCCTTGCGGGGTCCCCCGCGTGAGCCGGCTGTCGTCTGACAGCACGGTCGAACTCCCCGGCCGGAAGGACGGCGGGCGGGCCACGGTCCCGTGCCCGGCGCCCCGGCTGTGACGTCACCGGTCGTCCGCGCCGTCGCGCGGCGACCGGATCACGCGAAGGACTCCAGAGGACTCCAGATGATGAATCCTGTCCGGATGCCGGTGGCACCGCCGCCCGCGTCCGTTCCCAGTCAACGGGCGGGCCGCGGCGGGCGCCCGGCGTGCCCCGGCGGCTCAGCCCGCCCGTCGTCCCGGCCGCAGGCGGGCGAGCAGTGCCTCGACGGCCGCCGGGTCGCCGTCGGCCGCGCCCCGCGAGGGCGCGGTGGCGTCGCCCAGGACGGCGGTCAACGCCCGCGCGCGGGCGTCCCATCGGCGGCAGTCCCGACAGCCCGCGAGGTGGTCGTCGAGCCGGCGGGCGGTGACCCCCGCGGGCAGCGCCTCCCCGTCGAGGCGGGCGGAGAGTGCCGTACGGATGCGCGAGCAGAGCATGCCCCCATCCTCCCCGAATTGGTCCGTACCGGCGAGGGGCGGTTCCGGCATGCGTGACGACGAGACGGTGACCGGCTGGGCGTTGGCCGCCCGGGACGGCGACGAACGGGCCGTCGAGCAGTTCGTGCGGGCCACCCAGCTCGACGTCCGGCGGTACGTGACGCACCTCAGTGGCGAGGCGCAGGCCGCCGACGACCTGGTGCAGGACACCTACGTGCGGGCGCTGCGCGGGCTGCCGCGGTTCGAGGGCCGGTCGTCGGCGCGGACCTGGCTGCTGACGATCGCCCGCCGGGTGGTGGCGGACCGGATCCGCACCCATGCGGTGCGGCCGCGGCTGTCGGCGACCGACGACTGGCAGTCCGCCGCCGAGCGGGTCCAGCCGCGCGGGGTGCCGGGCTTCGACGAGGGCATCGCCCTGGCCGAGTTGTTGGCGGCGTTGAGCGCGCAGCGGCGCGAGGCGTTCGTGCTGACGCAGTTGCTGGGGCTGCCGTACGCGGCGGCGGCCGGGGTGATGGGCTGCCCGGTGGGGACGGTGCGTTCGCGGGTGGCTCGTGCCCGGGAGACCCTGATCGCCCTGCTGGCCGAGGCGGAGGCCGGCGCCGGGTCCGGTGCGGCGGGTGCGGGCACGGGCGCGGTGCCCGCCGACGGGGTCGGTCGGCAGCGGGCGGCCGGCGCGGCCCCGTGCGATGCGGCGCAGCGCAGACCGGGCCCGGTTGACCGGCCGCCGCGTCGGCTCGCCGCCGCCCTGGCCTGACCGGCCGGGGGCGACGGGCCGCCGGGGCCCCGGGCGGGTCGATGACCTGCCCTGGGCCCCGGCGGCGGCGCGGGGTGCGCCGGCCCCTACTGGCCGGGACGTACCGCGCGGGCCTCGACGGTCAACGGCGGGCTGTCGCGGAAGTGGAGGGTGAAGGTGAGGCGGTCGCCGGGGGCGAGCCGGGGCGGCGGCGCGACCATGACGTCGAGGGTGGTCGGCGACATGGTCAGCGTGGCGCGGGCCGGGACGGTGGCGCCCTCGACCATGGCCATGGAGTGGGCGTTGCGGCCGACGGCGACGTCGCGGCTGAGCATCGTGCGGTGCCCTGGCGGTCCGGTGACGCCGGTGAGGACGTCGTCGGCCGTGCCGGTGTTGCGGAGGGTGAAGAAGGCCGCGGTGGCGTCGTGGCCGGCGGGGATCAGGATCCGTCCGTCGGTGGCGCTGATCCGGGCGGGGGTGCCCGCGTTGCCGGTGGCGGTCCAGGCCGTGAGCGTGCCGAGGGTCGCCAGGCAGGTGAGGAGCGGCACCGCAGCGGCGGCGAGACGTGCGCGCGTCATGCGGACTCCCAGGTTCCGTTGGTGCGGTGGCGGGATGCGGCGGTGGACCGGCGGGTGCCGCGGGTGGCGGACGGCGGCTGCCAGGCGCGCAGCCGCAGGCTGTTGCCGACGACGAGGAGGGAACTGGCGGACATGGCGGCCGCCGCCAGCATCGGGTTGAGCAGGCCGACCGCGGCGAGCGGCACGGTGACGAGGTTGTAGCCGAAGGCCCAGAACAGGTTGGCGCGGATGGTGCCGAGCGTGCGACGGGCCAGCCGCACCGCGTCGGCGATGGCCTGGAGGTCCTCGCGGACGAGGGTGACGTCGGCGGCGCCGATCGCCGCGTCGGTGCCGCCGCCCATGGCGATGCCGAGGTCGGCGAGGGCCAGTGCCGCGGCGTCGTTGACCCCGTCGCCGACCACCGCGACCCGGCCGCCCTGTTCCTGAAGGGTCGTGACCAGCGCGGCCTTGTCGTGCGGGCGGGCCTGCGCGTGGACCTCGGTGATCGCGAGCTGTCGGGCGACGACCCGTGCGGTGGCCGCGCGGTCGCCGGTGGCCAGCACCGGTCGTACGCCCAGGCGGCGCAGGTGGTCGACGGCGCGGTAGCCGTCGGGGCGGAGCGCGTCGCCGAGGGCGAGGACGGCTTCCGGGGTGCCGTCGACGGTGACCAGCACCGCGGTGCGGCCGGCTGCCCCGGCGGCGCGGACCGCCTCCGGCAGCGGCGCCGGGAGTCCGGTGGGGTCGTCGGGCGGCCGGACCACGGTCACCGTGCGCCCGTCGAGCGCCCCGCGCACCCCGAAGCCGGGGGTGGCGGTGAAGTCCCGGACCGCGGCGGCCGGTTCGAGCCGGACGGCGGGCCGGTGGTCCCGGACGTGGCCGAGGACGGCGCGGGCCACCGGGTGCTCGGAGCACTGCTCCACGGTGGCGGCGAGCCGCAGCACCTCGTCCGGGTCGCGCCCGTCCGTGCGGTGTGTGACGTCGCGGACGGTCATCCGCCCGGTGGTGAGGGTGCCGGTCTTGTCGAGGACGACGGTGTCGATGCGGCGCAGGCGCTCCAGTGCCTGCGGGCCGCTGACCAGGATGCCGAGCTGGGCGCCGCGGCCGGTGGCGGCCAGCAGCGCGGTCGGGGTCGCCAGTCCCAGGGCGCACGGGCAGGCCACCACGAGCACGGCGACCGCGGCGGTGACCGCGGCCTGCGGATCCGCGCCGGCGCCGAGCCAGAACCCCAGGACGGTCACCGCGATGGTCAGCACCGCCGGCACGAAGACCGCGGCCACCGCGTCCGCGAGCCGCTGGGCCCGGGTCTTGCCGGTCTGGGCGTCCTCGACGAGCCGGGTGATCCGGGCGAGTTGGGTGTCGCCGCCCACCGCGTCGGCCCGGACCTCCAGCAGGCCGCCGGAGTTGACCGCGCCGCCGACCACCGTCGCGCCCGGTCCGACCTCGACGGGATGGCTCTCACCGGTGATCAGGGAGAGGTCCAGGGCCGAACTGCCGGTGCGGACGGTGCCGTCGGTGGCGACCCGTTCGCCGGGCCGGACCAGGAACCGGTCGCCGACCCCCAACCGGGCGATGGGGATGCGGCGTTCGGTGCCGTCCGGCCCGGGCACCGACACCTCCTTGGCGGCGAGCTCCGCGAGCGAGCGGAGCGCGGCGCCGGTGCCGCGCCGGGCCCGGGCCTCCATCCGGCGTCCGGCCAGGACGAACAGCGGGACCCCGACGGCGGCTTCGAGGTAGAGGTGGGCGGTGCCGTCGCCGGCCGCGGGCAGCAGGCTGAACGGCATCGTCATGCCGGGCGTGCCGGCGCCGCCGAGGAACAGCGCGTAGGTGGACCAGCCGAACGACGCGGCGACCCCGAGGGACACCAGGGTGTCCATGGTCGCGGCGCCGTGCCGCAGACCGCGCAGCGCACGGGCGTGGAAGGGCGCCGCGCCCCATACGGCGACGGGGGCGGCCAGCACGAAGCAGAGCCACTGCCAGTTGCGGAACTGCCAGCCGGGCACCATCGACAGGGCCAGTACGGGCAGGGCGAGCGCGGCGGTCAGCAGCAGCCGGCGGCGCTCGGCACCCGCGCCGTCGCCGTCTCCCGGGCGGGCGTCGGGCCGGTCGTCGGCGGGCTCCTCGGCGGCGGAGGGCCCGGCGGCGGGGGCCGCGGCGGGCGGACCGGCCTCGTCCGGTCGGGGTGCGGCCGGGGCCGCTTCGGGGAGGTGCGCGGTGAAGCCGGCGGCCTCCACGGTGGCGACGAGGTCGGTCACGGAGACCGCGGCGGGGTGGTCGATCCGGGCCCGCGCGGTGGCCAGGTTCACCGAGGCGCTCACGCCGGTCAGCCGGCCGAGTTTGCGCTCGACCCGGCCCACGCAGGCACCGCAGGTCATGCCGCCGATGGCGAGCGTGGTGGTGCGGTCGGCGGGCGGCACGACGGTGGGTGCGGCGGCTCGGGGCGCCTGCTCGGGCTGCGTCATCGCCGTGCCCCCCGCGTCGCCGCGACGGCCTCCGGGCCGGCGGCCGCGGAGGTGACCGCGGCCACCGGCACCGCCCGTGGTGCGCCCTGCGCGCTCATCCCCGCCATGCCGGGCATCCCGCCGGAACCACCGCCGGGTGCGTCGGGGGTCCCGCCGCGCGGGCGGTCGGCGGGATGCAGGCCGGGGGCGACCGGACCGACGGCGCCGCCGACGGCGTACGACAGGGCGAAGAGCAGCGCCAGGAGCGCGACGAAGCCCAGGACCGAACGCGCCGGCAGCAGGCGCCGGATCGGATGGAGCCGGGCCGCCGCGGCCCCGGGGCGCCGGACGCGGTCGGGTGGCGGAGCGGAGATCACGGGGGTGGTCATCGCGTCATCGTGGCAGGTGGGCGCGGGGGTGGACGGGCGATCAGGGGCCGTTCGGCGCGTGAGGTTTGTCCCGTCCGGAGGCCGGAACTCGGTGGGCGTCCGGCCCGACTAACTGGGTTTGACCGGCGTCCACTTCGCGCAGCCGCGGCCTCGGCGCGCGGGTGTTGGACGCCACCCCCGACGCCTACGGGGACGCGCTGCGGACGCCGGTCCACGACGAGGGGCTCGCGGCCCGGCTGGGCGTCGTCGACCTGCGCGCGGCGTACGGGGACCCGTCGTACGACGAGAAGCGGGCCCGGATCGAGGCCGAGCACGCGCCGGCGCTCCAGACGTTGCGGGCCGAGACGCGGGCCGACGGGACGGCCCGGCGGCTGTACCGGGGGATCACCCGGTCGGACGGGCACCGCATCCGGTTCCCGGGAGGTCCGCAGGTCGTCCCGGGAACCGGCCGGACGCCGCTCAGGGCCCGGCGCCGCTGCCTTGGGGGCCGTAGAGGTCGAGCAGGCGGGTGCGGGTGCCGTGCAGGCGTTCGGCGACGGTTTCCGCGACGTACCGGTAGACGGCGCGGCCCAGGATGGGGTCGTCCTCGCACAGGGCGCGGACGAGGGCGGCGTCGAACTCGTGGGCCTCCACGGGGCCGACGGTCTCCGCGCCGAAGTGCCAGAGGTAGGGCGGGAACAGCCAGGACCAGCCGAGGACTTCGTCCCGGCCCAGGGTTTCGACGACCGCCGCCCGGCGGCCGGGGACCCGCTGGTCGAGCGTGACCCGGCCGGTGCGGATGATCCAGAACCGGTCGGCCCGGCGGCCCTCCTCGAACAGCCGGGTGGCGCGGGGCAGCGACACCTCGTGGGCGAGTTCGGTCAGTCGTCGGCGCCGGTCCGGAGGCATCGCATCGAACAGGTGCTTGACCGTGGGCATCTCGTCTCCATCCGCCGCTCTCCAGTGCCTCGCACGATATGTGGCGGATGGAGGGATTTCGACCATGGCCGGTCCGGCGGCCGGCGAGCGGGACCCGGTCAGGCCATCTGACGCCGGACCAGGTCGTGCAGCCGGCCGCCGGTGTCGGCGAGGAGGGTGGCCGGGGCGCCCTGTTCGACGATCCGGCCCTCGTCCATGACCAGGACCCGGTCGGCGTCCAGCACCGTGGTGAGGCGGTGCGCGATGACCACCCGGCTGGCGCTGAGCGCGCGGGTGCTGTCGATGACGATCCGCTGGGTCTCGTTGTCGAGGGCGCTGGTGGCCTCGTCGAAGAAGAGGATGCGGGGGCGCCGGACCAGCGCCTGGGCGATCATCAGCCGCTGCCGCTGGCCCCCGGAGATGGCACCACCGCCGGCGATCATGGTGTGCAGGCCCATCGGCATCCGCTTGACGTCCTCGGCCAACCCGGCCATCTCGGCCGCCGCCCACACCTCTTCCTGGGTGAACGCCTCGGCGCCGCAGATGCAGTCGAGGATCGAGCCGGTGAGCGGCTGGGCGTTCTGCAGGACCACGCCGCACTGCCGGCGGACGGCGGCCTGGTCGAGCGCGGCGAGGTCCTGACCGTCGTACAGGACACTGCCGGCGGTCGGCCGGTCGAAGCCGATGAGCAGGCGCAGCAGGGTCGACTTGCCGCAGCCGCTCGGTCCCACGATCGCCACGAACTCGCCGGGCCGCACCTGGAGCGAGACGTCGTCGAGGACCAGCGGGCCGTCCTCGCCGTAGCGGAAGGAGAGCTTGCGGGCCTCGATGGCGCCGGCCAGCGCACCGGGTTGGGAACTGCCGCCGCGGACCTCGGGCGCCTCGTCCAGCACCGGCTTGATCTGCTCGAACATCGGCAGCGCCGCGGCGGCCGAGACGAACGCGCCGGTGAGCTGGGTGACCGAGGTGAGCAGCATGGTCACCGAGGTGTTGAAGGTCAGGAAGGCGCCGGCGGACAGGGTGCCGCGGGCCGGGCCGGCCAGCAGCACGAACAGCGCGAGGGAGCAGAGCGGGAGGTAGACGGCGTTGAGGACGGTGGTGAGGTTCTTGATCCGGCCGGCCTGCTGCTGGAGCTCCCGGGAGCGGGCGAACTCCCGGGCCCAGGCCGCGTACGCGAAGGACTCCGCCGCCGCGACCCGCAGCTTGGGCAGCCCGCGCAGGGTCTGGAACGCCTGGTTGTTGAGCTTGTTGCCGAGCGTGATCAGCCGGCGCTGCCAGCGCAGCTCCCACAGGCCCAGGACGAGGAAGACCGCGCCGATGACGAGCAGCACGGCGAACGCGGCGAGCGCCAGTGGGACGCTGTAGACGAGCAGCAGCGCGAGGTTGACCGCGCCGACCGTGCCGGCCTGCACGGCGACCGGCCCGACCCCGGCCAGCACCCGGCGGATGGCGCTGATGCCCATCGCGGCGCTGGCCAGTTCGCCGGTGGAGCGGGCGGCGAAGAACGAGGTGGGCAGGCGCAGCAGCCGGTCCCAGACGGCGGGCTGGAGCACGCTCTCGATGCGGCCTTCGATGCGCAGCACGGTGAGGTTCTGCAACAGGGTGAAGGCGGCCGCGACGATGCCGGCGATCATCACGGCGAGCGCGACCTGGACGATCGGGCCGCGGGCGGCGGCCGGCACGAAGACGCCGAGCACCTTGCCGGTGGCGATCGGGACGAGGGCGCCGAGGGCGACCGTCACCAGCCCGCTGAGGGCGAGGTTGCGCAGGTCCGTGCGGTTCCCGCGGAGGCTGAAGCGCATCAGCCGCCACAGCGTCAGCCGGCGGTCCGGCAGCGGCCGGTAGAACATCACCGCGCGCGGTTCGAACTCCTCGGCGTTGTCCTTGCCGATCCGGATCCGCAGCCCGGACGTCGGGTTGACCGCTTCGTACCGGCCGCGCCGCCACAGCAGGGCGACCGGCGCGCCGGACTTGGCGCGGTGGCCCACCAGGGGCCCGACGTCGGTGCGCCACCAGGGGCCGTCGAGGCGGACCGCGCGGGTGCGGATCCGGGAGGCCAGGGCGATGCGTTCGACCGGGCTGATCCGGTCGCCGGCCGCGGGGCCCTTGGGCGGCTCGGTGAGCGGGATGCCGGCGGCCTGGGCGACCTGCCGGCAGACCGCGAAGGTCAGGTCGTCGCCGGCCCGGTCGCGGCCCGCGCCGGCACGCCCGGAGCGGTCCTTGCCGATCGAGGCCAGCAGCGCCCGGTCGGCGCGTTCCCGGACGGCCTCGCCGGCCTTGATGCCGGCCGCCGCACGGTCCTCGTGGGCGCGTTCGAGCTCTTCGATCCAGCGGTCGACGGCGGACAGCAGCCGGTACTGCTGGTTGACCATCCCCTGCCACAGGGCGCCGTCGACGAGCAGGTCGGCGGCGGCCTCGGCGCTGTAGGAGGCGCCGTACTGGACGGTGCCGGGCGGGACCGGCATCCACAGCACGTCGTCGTCGGCGACCGCCTCGTCGGTGGGCCGGCCCGCGAGCGGCGCCTCGAACAGCACGCCCAGTCCGCGGGCGGTGCCGAGCGCGAAGGCGTGCTCCAGGGGGCTGGCGGCCGGCGCCCCGTGGGCGTCGGCGTAGCCGTACGCCCCGGGATGCGCGCCGGGGTCGGCGTGACCTCCGTGCTCCGGGCGGGGCAGTTCCCGCAGCGCGATCCGGCGCAGTCCGCAGTGTTGGGACGGGCGGCCGACGAGGGTGTGCTGGGCGCCGTCGACGGGGCCGAGCAGCAGGGTGCCGGTTTCGAGGCGGCCGAGGAAGTGCCAGGGGCCCTCGTGGGTGGCGTCGACCGCGAACAGGTCGAGGGTGCCGCCGGTGACCAGCCACAGGACGTGCGGGCCTTCGAGGGGGACGTTGCGCAGACCGGTGTGGTCCACGGGGGTGCCGAGGCCGCCCAGGGCGTGGGTGACCGCGTCGGCGGCCGGTGCCGTGGCGGGTGCCGCGTCCGGCGACGGAGGTACGGATGCCACGTCAGTGCTCCTTGACCAGCTCGGCGTAGGCGCCCCCGGCGGCGACCAGTTCCGCGTGCCGGCCGCGTTCGACGACCGCGCCGTGGTCGAGGACCACGATCTCGTCGCTGTCGCGGACGGTGCTCAGCCGGTGGGCGATAATGACGCAGGCACAGCCCCGGCGCCGCAGGTTGTCCATGATGACCGCCTCGGTGCCGGCGTCCAGGGCGCTGGTGACCTCGTCGAGGACGAGGATGCTGGGGCGCCGGACCAGCGCCCGGGCGATCTCCAGGCGCTGCCGCTGACCGCCGGAGAAGTTGCGGCCGTCCTGCTCGACGCGGCTGTGGATGCCGTCGGGGCGGCGGGCTATGACGTCGTCGTAGAGGGCGGCGTCCTGGAGGGCGGCGATCACCGCGTCGTCCGGGATGGAGGGGTCCCACAGCGCGACGTTGTCCCGGACGGTGCCCTCGAAGAGGAAGACGTCCTGGTCGACGAAGGAGACCGAGGCGGCCAGCGCGCTGCGCGGGATGTCGGCGAGGCGCTGTCCGTCGATCCGGATGGTGCCTTCCCAAGGGGCGTAGAGGCCGGAGATCAGTCGGGAGACGGTGGACTTGCCGCTGCCCGAGCCGCCGACCAGGGCGACCTGCTGGCCGGGGCCGACGGCCAGCGAGAAGCCGGTCAGCAGCGGGGCGTCGAGCGGGCTGTAGCCGAAGGTGACGTCCTCCAGGGTGACGTGCCCCTTGAGGCGGCGGGTGCCGGCGTCCGCGTCCGGGCGGGAGTAGTGGGCGTCGGCGGGGAAGCTCTCGACGTCCTTGAGGCGGGCGACGTCGGCGGCGAAGTCCTGGATCCGGCCGGCGACGCCGTTGAGCCGGGTGATCGGGGCGGTGAAGCGGGTCACCAGGGCCTGGAAGGCGACCAACAGGCCGATCGAGATGTGGCCTTCGACGGCGCGCAGGCCGCCGATCCACAGGATCAGCGCGCTGTTGAGGGTGGCGAGGGTGGGGGCGACGACCGCCAGCCAGGCGCTGGGGACGCCGAGCCGCTGCTGTTCCTCCAGGGTGGCGGCGTGCTGCCCGGCCCAGCGGCGGAAGTAGCCGTTCTCGCCGCCGGTGGCCTTCATCGTCTCGATGAGCTGGAGGCCGGTGTAGGAGGTGTTGGTCAGGCGGGCGGTGTCGGCGCGCAGCTTCTGGGTGTGGGTGGCGCGCAGCCGGATCACGATCCGCATGGCGACGACGTTGAGCAGCGCGATGAGCACGCCGATGACGGTGAGTTGGGGGTCGTAGGTCCACAGCAGCACGGCGTAGAGGACGACGACCACGCCGTCGACGGCCGCCGCGGCCAGGTCGCGGGCGAGGGTCTCGGCGACCGCGTCGTTGGACTGCAGGCGCTGGACGAGGTCGGCGGGCGAGCGCTGGGCGAAGAAGGTGACCGGCAGGCGCAGCAGGTGGCGCAGGAAGCGGGCGCTGCTGAGGGTCGAGGAGATGATCCGGCCGCGGAGCAGGTTGGCCTGTTGGAGGCCGGTCAGGACGGCGGTGAGCACCACCATCGCGGTCATCGCGGCGAACAGCGGCCCCAGCAGCGAGGTCTGGTTGCCGATCAGGAACATGTCGATGTACGTGCGGCTGAGCGCGGGCAGCGCGGCGCCGACGCCGACCAGCAGCAGGCTGGCGAGCAGCGCCGCCAGCAGGGTCCCGGTGGTGCCGCGCAGCCGGGCCGGCATGGCGCTGAGCACGCTGGGCCGACGACCGCCCTTGCGGAACGCCTCGGTGGGTTCGAAGACCAGCACCACTCCGGTGAAGCTGGTGTCGAAGTCCTCCACCGGCACGAAGCGGCGGCCCTTGTCGGGGTCGTTGATGTGGACGCCGCGGCGGCCGAGGCGGCGGCCCGGGCCGTCGTAGACGACGTAGTGGTTGAACTCCCAGAAGAGGATGGCCGGTGCCGCGACGTCGGCGAGGGCGGCCGGTTCCATCTGCATGCCCTTGGCCGACAGGCCGTAACTGCGGGCGGCCTTGAGGAGGTTGCTGGCGCGGGAGCCGTCGCGGGAGACGCCACAGGCGATCCGCAGTTCCTCCAGCGGGATGTGCCGTCCGTAGTGGGCCAGGACCATCGCCAGGGAGGCGGCACCGCACTCCACCGCTTCCATCTGGAGCACCGTGGGGGTGCGCACGGCCTTCTTCGCCTTGGGGGCGGCGGCGGCCGGTGGTCTGCGGCGGCGGGCGGGCGGGGCGCCCTCGGGCCGGTGCCGGCCGCGGCCGGCGGGCGGGAGGTGCTGCGGGGGCGCGGCGGAGGCGTCGGGGGCGGTCACGAGAGCAGCCAATCGATCGGGTGCTGCGCGGCCAGGTGGACGGCGGCGGTGGCCTGGGTCATCGAGTCGAGGGCGAACGGCGGCCCGTCGGAGGTGGACCAGGCGTAGCCGGAGGCGGTGCGCGCGGGGTCGAGCCGGACCAGCACCGCGATCGGCTGGCCGGCGCGGGAGAACTGCTCGCCGAGTTGGCTGCTGCCGAGGAACGCGGAGATCCGCTGGCGGCTCTGGGCGGCCCGGCCGACGGCCGCGACGTGGCCGCGCAGCACCCCGAACCGCTGGGTGGGGGCGGCGGCGACGGTGAGGTCGACGGGGGCGCCGACCGGAAGGGTGGCGGCGTTCTCGGCCGGGACGTAGAGGGTGGCGGTGAGCGGGTCGCGGGTGCCGGTGGTGCGTTCCACCGCGGCGAGGTCGGCGCCGGTGGTGACGACCGCGCCGATGGTGGCGACGAGATTGGTCAACCGGCCGGCGGCGAGCGCCCGGACGACGGTGGTGGTGCCTTGGGCGGTGCGTATCCGCACCAGCGGCGCGCCGGCGGTGACCTGTTTGCCCTCCTCGGCGAGGACCTCGGTGACCTGTCCGGCGACCGGGCTCTGGAGCACGTAACTGCCGTGGCCGTGGGTGAGGATGCCGGGGGCGCTGACGGTGGCGGAGACGGTGCCGGTGACCGCCCAGACGGCGGCGGCGATCATGACGAGCACGGTGACGGTCAGCACCAGCCAGCCCTGCGGGCGGGCGAAGCGCACCGGCAGGTCCAGTTCCTCCGGCGATTGCAGCTTGGAAAGGGCCTGTTGACGGAACTGCACGACACTCTTCCCTCAACTGCAGCGGCTGGTACGGGGGTACAGACGCGCGCCGGGGGCGCGCGGTTCCGACTCCGGCGGCTTCCGGTCGCGGACAGCCGGGTGCCCCGGAACCCGGTCGGAACCGGGTTGTCCGGGGCACTCGACACGGCGGATCGGCAGGGAGGGGGCGCCGATTGCCGTCGCGACCGTTGGATGCCGGCTGTGCCGCGCGGCGGCACAGGGTCGGCTCCGGGTCAGAGACCGGCGGTCAGGTTACCCGCAACGCCCTGGACGTCCAGGCCGGTGGTCTGCTGGACCAGGCCGGTGGCGGTGTTGAGGACACCGGTGACCGGGGCGACGGAGCCGACGGTGGTGGTGACGGTGTTCACGACACCGCCGACGAGGCCACCGGACACGTTGTCCAGGTCGGCGTCGGAAATTTCCTGGGTCTGCACCTGGGCGTTGTTCATGATGTTTCCCTTCGGATCAATATCAAGAAAAACCGCGTACGGGTCTCCGGTGGGTGCCCCGGCCGCGGCCACGGTAGTCCGGGCCCCGATATCGGGAAACCCCGGTGACTCCCGCGGTGCGATGGATCAAAGCATGCGGGCGGGTTGCGCTGCTAATCGGATGAGCGGCGATCCGGACGTATCCACCCCGCGAAATTGCCGGTCGTGTGCGTGCATCCATGGCATGGTCGAAGCATCTTCACATCTTCTCCGGTTTCCTTTCCGCTGAACCTTCGTTGCCATACCTGCGGAATGGGACATTCCGGATGCAAGTCGCCGAGCGGGCCGGCGCCGCACACGCGCGAAACCGCGGCCCGTGTGCCGGCTGCGCATTCGGTGTGCAGATTTCCTGAAGGCCGCCCGACTTAACGCCCGACTAGCGCCCGGCGACGACGCGAAGTCCGCTTCGCGTTTCCTCTGCACGACCTGGATGTTGCACAGGTTTTAACCGAACATGATTGCCCTCGACTTCCACGTCACTAATGACCGGAATCATCACGGCTATCGCCCCGTCATTCCGATGGAAACGGATCGAGCATCCAGAGAACGGACATATTCGCATAACTGCGGTGCGCGCCGTTCGCCGGACCGGCCGCGGTGGCAGGAGCCCCCCGCCCGGTGCACGGTGGGTACGTGGATCCCGTGGCGGCGCTGGAGCGGATCGCGTTCCTGTTGGAGCGGCAGGGGGCGGTGACGTACCGGGTGCAGGCGTTCCGCACCGCGGCGTCGGTGCTGACCGCACTGCCCGCGGACGCCCTGCGCGAGCGGGCCGGCAACGGCACGCTGGGGCGGCTGAGGGGACTGGGCCCCAAGACGACCCGGGTCGTCGAGGAGGCGCTCGCCGGGGAGCGGCCCGCCTATCTGACGCGCCTGGAGGAGGAGGCCGGCGGCCCGTTGGTCGAGGGGGAGGCGGGTCGGGCCCTGCGCCGGGCCCTGCGCGGCGACTGCCACCTGCACTCGGACTGGTCGGACGGCGGCAGCCCCGTCGAGGAGATGGCCCGCACCGCCCGCGACCTCGGCCACGCCTGGTGCGCGCTGACCGACCACTCCCCCCGACTCACCGTGGCCCGCGGACTGACCGCCGAGCGGCTGCGGCAGCAGTTGGCCGTGGTGGCCGAGGTCAATGCCCGGCTGGCGCCGTTCCGGCTGCTGACCGGGATCGAGTGCGACATCCTCGACGACGGCTCCCTCGACCAGGAACCGGAGCTCCTGGCCGAGCTCGACGTCGTGGTCGCCTCGGTGCACTCGAAACTGCGGATGGCCGCCGGGCCGATGACCCGGCGGCTGCTGGCCGCGGTCCGCAACCCCTTGGTGGACGTGCTCGGCCACTGCACCGGACGGCAGCTCACCGGCAAGCTGCGCCCGGAGTCGGAGTTCGACGCCGCGGAGGTCTTCGCGGCGTGCGCCGAGCACCGCACCGCGGTGGAGATCAACTGCCGCCCGGACCGCCTCGACCCGCCGCGCCGCCTGCTCCGTCAGGCCCTGGACGCCGGCGCCTTCTTCGCCGTCGACAGCGACGCGCACGCCCCCGGCCAGTTGGACTGGCAGATCTACGGCTGCGCCCGCGCCGAGGAGTGCGGCGTCCCCGCCGACCGGATCATCAACACCTGGACGGCCCGGCAACTCACGGCCTGGACCCGGACCGGCCGCCCGCCGCGCGGCGCCGGCACCTGACGCCCGCCCCACCGCCCCGGCGGCTCACCCCAGGTCGGCCGCCGTCGCGCGCAGGGCCGTCAGCACCGGGCGGAACAGCGGGTGGCCCTCCGCGCCCCGCCGGACCGCGGCGAAGACCCGGCGGGTGGGCGCCACCCCGTCGACCGGCCGCACCACGACGCCCCCCAGGTCCATCCCGCGCAGCGCCGAGCGGGGCACCAGGGCCACCCCCACCCCCGCCGAGGCCAGCGCCACCACCGCCCGGAAGTCGTCCGAGGAGTGCGTCAGGCGCGGCCGGAAGCCGGCGTACTCGCAGGCCAGCACGACCACGTCATGACACGGATTGCCGGAATAGGGGCCGATCCAGGGGTCCTTGGCGAGCCCGGCCAACGGCACCGCCGCCACCCCGGCCAACGGGTGCCCCGGCGGCAGCACCGCGTCGAACGGCTCGGCGTAGAGCGGGACGCGGGTCAGCCGGGGGTCGTCCGCGTCCGGCGCGCCCCGGTACTCGACGGCCACCGCCACGTCGACCTGCCGGTCCAGCACCATCAGCAGGCTGGCGTCGCCCTCCGCGTCCTGGACCCGGACGCGGATGCCGGGCGCGGAACCGGCCAGTTCGGCGAGGGCCGGGGCGAGCACCAGCGCGATGCCGGTCGCGAACGCCGCCACCGTCACGGTGCCCGCCTCGCCCTCGTCGTACGCGGCCAGCTCCGCCTCGGCCCGCTCCAGCTGGGCGAGGACGGCGTTGGCGTGGCCGAGCAGGATGTCGCCCGCGGCGGTCAGCCGGACGCCGCGGGCGCCGCGCTCCACGAGGCGGTGGCCGGTCTCCTGTTCCAGCGCGGCGAGCTGCTGGGAGACCGCCGAGGGCGTGAGGTACAGCGCGGCGGCCGCGGCGGTCACCGTGCGGTGGTCGGCCAGCGCACGGAGGATGTGCAGCCGACGTGCTTCGATCATGGATCCAGTTTCGCAGGGTTCGGCCGGATCGTGCCCGGCCGCCTCCGGTCGGGCCGGTCAGCTCCCCAGCGCCGCGCGGGCCGCCACGAAGGCGTCCACCGCGCGGTGCACGTCCTCGGTGGAGTGGGCGGCCGACAGCTGGACGCGGATCCGGGCCTCGCCCTGGGGCACCACCGGGTACGAGAACCCGATGACGTACACCCCGCGCTCCAGCAGCAGTTCGGCCATCCGGGCCGCCTCGGCCGCGTCCCCGATCATCACGGGGGCGATCGGGTGCGCGCCGGGCAGGATCGCGAAGCCCTCCTCGGTCATCCGCGAACGGAACAGCGCGGTGTTGGCGTGCAGGCGTTCGCGCAGGTCGTCGGCGGATTCCAGGAGGTCCAGGACCTTGAGCGAGGCGGCCGCGATCACCGGCGCGAGCGAGTTGGAGAAGAGGTAGGGGCGGGAGCGCTGGCGGAGCAGCGCGACGATCTCGGCGCGCGCCGCGACGTAACCGCCGGAGGCACCGCCCAGCGCCTTGCCGAGCGTGCCGGTGATGATGTCGACCCGGTCCATCACCCCGCACAGCTCCGGGGTGCCGCGGCCGCCGGCCCCGACGAACCCGACCGCGTGCGAGTCGTCGACCATGACCATCGCGCCGTAGCGGTCGGCCAGGTCGCAGATCTCCCGCAACGGCGCCACGTAGCCGTCCATGGAGAACACGCCGTCGGTGACGACCAGGGTCCGCCGGGCGCCCTGCGCCTCCTTCAACTGCCGCTCCAGGTCGGCCAGGTCGCGGTTGGCGTAGCGCAGGCGGCGGGCCTTGGAGAGCCGGATGCCGTCGATGATGGAGGCGTGGTTGAGGGCGTCGGAGATCACCGCGTCCTCCGGGCCGAGCAGGGTCTCGAAGACGCCTCCGTTGGCGTCGAAGCAGGAGGAGTACAGGATCGTGTCCTCCTGGCCGAGGAAGTGGGAGATCCGCTGCTCCAGTTCCTTGTGCACCTCCTGCGTGCCGCAGATGAAGCGGACCGACGCCAGCCCGTAGCCCCAGCGGTCGAGGGCCCCGTGGGCGGCGGCGATGACCTCGGGGTGGTCGGCCAGGCCCAGGTAGTTGTTGGCGCAGAAGTTGAGGACCTCGCCGGGGCGGCCGCCGGCGGTGACCGCGACGGTGGCGGACTGCGGGGTGCCGATCACCCGCTCCGGCTTGTGCAGGCCGGCGGCCCGGATCTCGTCGAGTGCGGTGCGCAGGTCGTCACGTACGGCGTCGAACATGAGGGGTGTCTCCTTGGGGGTGCGCGGGTCGGGCCGGCGGGCGGCGGCGTCTTGGGGAGGGAACGGGCGGGGTCAGGCGCTCCAGTCGAGGATGACCTTGCCGCCCTGGCCGCTCGCCGCGTCGGCGAAGGCGGCGTCGAAGTCCTGGTACGGGTAGCGGCCGGTGATCACGGGCGCGAGGTCCAGGCCGCCCTCCAGCAGCACGGACATCGCGTACCAGGTCTCGAACATCTCCCGGCCGTAGATGCCCTTGATCGTGATCATGGAGGTGACGATCCGGGACCAGTCGACCGGGAACTCCTCGGACGGCAGCCCCAGGATGGCGATCCGACCGCCGTGCGTCATGTTTCCGATCATGCCGCGCAGCGCCTCGGGGCGGCCGGACATCTCCAGGCCGACGTCGAAGCCCTCGCGCAGGCCCAGTTCGCGCTGGCCGGCCTCGATCGAGGTGGCGGCGACGTTGAGGGCGAGGCTGACGCCGACCTTGCGGGCGAGGTCCAGGCGCTGCTCGCTGACGTCGGTGATCACCACGTTGCGGGCGCCGGCGTGCCGGGCGACCGCCGCCGCCATGATGCCGATCGGCCCGGCGCCGGTGATCAGCACGTCCTCGCCGACCAGCGGGAAGGACAGCGCGGTGTGCACGGCGTTGCCGAACGGGTCGAAGACCGCGGCGATGTCGAGGTCGACGGGGACCCGGTGCACCCACACGTTGGCGGCGGGCAGCGCGACGTACTCGGCGAACGCGCCGTCCCGTCCGACGCCCAGGCCCACCGTGGCGCGGCACAGGTGGCGGCGGCCGGCCAGGCAGTTGCGGCAGCTGCCGCAGACCAGGTGGCCCTCGCCGCTGACCATGTCACCGGCCTTGATGTCGGCCACGTCCCGGCCGGTCCCGACGACCTCCCCGACGAACTCGTGGCCGACCGTCAGCGGGGCGCTGACGGCCTGCTGCGCCCAGCCGTCCCAGGCGCGGATGTGCAGATCGGTGCCGCAGATGCCGGTGCGCAACACCTTGATCAGGACGTCGCCCGGGCCGACCTCCGGCTCCGGCACGTCCATCAGCCAGAGTCCCGGCTCCGCCTTCTGCTTGACCAGTGCCTTCACCGCAACGGCTCCCGTAGAAAAAGATGACTGGACGGCACCGGGGGCCCGGTACGGCCCGCCGATCTCCGGCCAGAAATCTTCCCTACGGCGGCCGCCCGGTCCATCGAGGATTTCTTAACCGCGCCCACAGCTCCCCTTTACGCCCCTTGCGCACCGCGCCCCACAGCGGTCGCGCCACCGCCCGGGGCGCTCGGCGTGCGGTCAGCGCCACCGCGCCCGGGGGTGGGGTGGCCGGATTCCGCGCTCCGTCGGACGCCCGTGACGTCGCGGCGGTCGGGGTCGGGCCGTCCTGCGGGGCGGGCGGGACGGGTGCCCGCGGGCCGGCGGCGGCCGGGCGGTGCGCGGCCGGAGTGCCGGGCCGGGGCGACGTCGGGGCCGGTCGTCGGGGCGATCGGCTGCGGGACGCGGGGGCCGTACCCGACGCACCGGGACGTTCCGTCGCAGCGGAACAGAACCGTAGCTTCCGGCCGCGCGGCGGTGGCACAATGCCGGCCCTATTCGGAACCAGCCTCAGGGGCACCATGGCGCCGAGCGAACGCGATTCCCAGATACCCGTCTTCCACGGAGCCGGACACCTGTTGCGGTTGATCGCCGACCTCGTCCGCCGGCCGCGCCGCAGGGAGTGTCCGGAGCCCGTGCGGCACCGGGGCGTGGCCCAGGGGCGCGAGGGCCTACCGGTCCTGTGCCTGGTCGCCGGCGACGACCACGCCCAACTCGCCCGCGGCATCGGCTACTTCCTCTCGCACGCCGACCCCCGTCGGGTACCGCACTGCCTGCACGACCTGGCGGCCGATCCGGCGTCCACCGACCCGGGGTCGGTGGAGGCGGTGCGCCGGACGTTGGAACGCCTGGCGCAGGGGTTCGCGCGCAGCGTCAACGGCGCCGACGGACGGGTCAGGTTCCGCCGGTTCGGCCTGGTCAACTGGCTGTTGCAGACCGGCTCCGGCAGTGGCGCTGACGGCACGGGCGACGTCGAGGGCACCGACCACAGCCTCCTCCAGGGCCTGCGGGAGCGGGAGTTCCGGCGCCGTCGGCTGTTCGGCCTGTTGCGGGCGCCGGAGACCGAACTCGCGGTGGACGGCAACGTGCCGTGGTGGGTCTGGCTGTTCGCGGTGCACGTCTTCCCCCTGGCGTGGTTCCGGGTCCGCCGCGGCCTGGGCCGCGAGTACCGCTGGCTGCTCAACCAGCCCTACCTGGCCCCGCGCGACCCGGGCACCTTCATCGGCTTCGCGGAGCGACTGACCGTCCCGCACAACCAGGTCGAAGACCCGGAACAACTGCGGAAGTTGATGGTCAACGCCTTCCTTGAGGACCTGCGGATCGCGTTCCGGCGCCGCCCGTGGCGGCCGCGCTCCGCCCGCCGGACCGCGTACTGCGTCGCCGTGCTGTCCGGCACGGCCTCCGACAACTGCGGCCACCCTCTGCTGCGCACCGTCATCGACGTCCGCAACGAGACCGGCGCCTTCGATCCGCTGTTGCTGATCAGCTGCGGCGCGCAGCCGCCCGCGGAGGGCACCGAACTCCGCACCGACTGGGGCCACAGCTCGCTGTGGGAGCTCTCCGACCGGCTCTACGGCGGCTGGCGGGACACCTTCCTGCACACCGGCCGGGCCCGCAACCGCGCCCCCTGGTACCTCCCGGTCACCGTGCCCGCGCTGATGCCGCCCTCCGACGACCCGGCGGCCAAGGCCCAATACGAACTGACGAGACGTCAAGAAGTCGCGCAGGACGCGCGGTTGAGGCTGCCCGAACCACCGTTGTGGGCCCGGCGCGTGGTGTCCGCCGCCGTCGCCTGCTGCGTGCTCGCAACCCTGCTGGGCACGGCCGGGCTGCTCTGGGACCGGGAAGGCGCCTACCGCACGGCGCACTGCGGACTCGGGCGCTTCCAGGACGACGCCGACACCCTGCACACCGTGGAGACCGGCGAGTGCATCGGCGTCTCCCGGCACGGCTTCACCTTCCACTCCCCCGACCCCGAACTGAACAAGACCCTGCGCACCATCGCCGACCAGAACGCCCGCGCCGACCAGATCCACCAGACGTCCCCGGAACGCCCCCTGGTCACCCTCGTCCACCTCTCCGCGCTGCTCAGCACCACCGGCAGGTCCACCGCCCAGCTCGCCTACGGACGCGAGGCCCTCCAGGGCGCGGCCAGCGCCCAGTCCCGGCAGCTGCGCACCACCGGCAGCACCGAACCGATCCTGCGGATCTTCCCCGCCAACGCCGGCTCCGGCATGCGCTACGGCACCCGAGTCGTGCAGATCCTCCAGGGGTTGAAGGCCCAGGACCCGTCCATCGTCGGCGTCACCGGCCTCGACCAGAGCCGCGAGGCCACCAACCAGACCATCCGCAAACTGACCGAGGCCGGAGTGCCCATGGTCGCCACCACCCTCTCCGCGGACTCCCTGGTGCGCCAGTCACCCCTGTACTTCCAGGTGTCCCCGCAGAACAACCGGGAGGCCGAGGTCGCCGCGGCCTACGCCGACCACCTCGTCGCCGGCCGGACCAAGCCCACCCGGCAGGTCCGGGTCATCGGCTCCGCCGACCCCACCGACACCTACAGCCAGACGCTCGGCGACGACGTCGCCCGGCAGTTCCGGGCCCGGGGCTTCGCGGTCGAGCGGACCGCCTTCAGTCCGCCGCCGCCCCCGGGCGGCGAGCCGTCCTCGACGGCACCGGGCGCCGGCTCGGTCGGCCAGCGCAGCTGCTCCTACCCGGGGCTGGTGTTCTACGCCGGGCGCGCGGAGGACTTCGAGACCTTCCTCGGCGGGATCAACGAGTCCTGCAACTCCGCCCCGCCGACCGTCATCGGCGGCGACGACGTCGCCCGGCTGGCCGCCGACCCGGTCCGCCGCGCCCAGTACCCCGGGATCCCCTACGCCTTCTTGGACTTCACCCTCGGCTCGGCGCACTGCGCCGACTCCAGCGAGCTGTACTCCGAGATGTCCCGGCTCTTCCCCGAGGAGTGCGCCAAGGTCCCCAATTCGTCCCTCGACGGCCACGCCGCACTCGGCTTCGACGCGGTGAAGCTGTACGTCAACGCGGTCAAGCAGCTGCGCGAGGACGCCCCGGGGATGCCGCTGACGCCCTCCGCGGTGTGGCACGCGATCAGTGGGGTGCACGGAGAGGGAGCGCTCGACGGGGAGAGCGGGATCATCGGCTTCGGCGGCGAGGTGGACCGTCAGGTCCCGCTGGACAAGCTGCTGTCGGTGCAGCACATCGACGGCGACGGCAAGCCCACCCAGGCCGGCTACTGCGGACGGGTCGGCGGCAGCGTCCAGTCCGCGTGGTGCCCGCCGCTCCAACCGGAGAGGGGCGCCTGAGGCCCGCCGCGGCGAGCCTCAGGCCGGCGCCGCGGGCCCCGTCACGGTGAACAACCCGCCATCCGGGTCGCGCACCATCGCCCGGCTCCCGTGGCCGTCCCGGGTCTCGGTCAGCGGGGTGGCGGTCCCGCCACCGGCCACCGCCGCCTCGATGGCCGCGGCGACGTCCGGGACCCGGAAGTGCACATGCCACTGGGGCCGCACCCGCGGGTCCGGGGCGGCCTCCACCGCGCCGCCGCGCAGCGCCGCCACCACGTGCGTGCGGTCGCGCACGATGACCTGGTCGTGCTCGTACGTCACCTGGCAGCCGCCCGGTTCCTCCGACGCCCAGTCGAAGACCTCGGCGTAGAAGATGGCCGCGGCGAACGCGTCCCTGGTGCGCAGTTCCAGGATCGCCGGGGCGTGGCCGGTCCCCACCGACCAGGACAGCGTCTGCCCCTCCCAGAAGCCGAAGGTGGCGCCGTCCCGGTCGGCGGCGAGGGCGGCCCGTCCGGGGCCGAGCTTGAGCGGTCCGACGGCCACCGTGGCGCCGCGCTCGCGGATCCGGCCGGCGGTGTCGTCGGCGTCCGCCACCGCGAAGTACGCGGTCCAGGCCACCGGCACCTGGAAATTCGGGGCCAACGCCCCCATTCCGGCGACCGGCTCCCCGTCGTGCAGGGCGACCGAGAACTCCTCGCCCAGACTGGCCGGCCGGAAGTGCCAGCCCAGCACGGCCCCGTAGAAGCGCTGCGCGGACCGCAGGTCGCTGGTCATCAGGCTCACCCAACAGGGCGCGCCGCGGACCGGCGTGGTCGGGCGGGGGGACGGCATGGACATCTGCCTCCTGTCGCTGGGTCCCGTCGTCGAGAACTCCCGGCGTCCGGCCGGGAGCGCGGGAGTTCGACGACGGCGCCCCGGCCCGGCCGACGGGCGGGCGCGGCTGGGCGTGACGCGCGGCCGGGTCCCCGGCGCCCCTCCCACTGTGCCAGCGACCGCCCCGCCCCGCACCAAGAAAGGCCCGCCGGCCGGTCGCCCACTCGGGGCAGGGCCGGTTGTGCGGGTGGGTGGCGGGCTCGATGCTGGAGGTACTGAACCGGGCTGGGCTGATGCCATGAACGCATGGAACGCGGCGGCGACGAGCGCCGACTTCCGTGGTCCCCTCGACGTCACCAGGGCGGCCACCGCGGTGCTGGACGCCCGGGGACGGGTCATCGGCTGGAGCGCGGCGGCCCGGAGGCTGCTGGGGTACGCGCCGGAGGAGATCATCGGCCGTCCGGTCGGCACGTTCCTGCCGGAGCCGGAGCCGGCCCCGGACGGCCCGGCACCGGGCACCGGGGCACTGACCGACATCGGGACCCGCTCCGCCCGGCACGCGGACGGCCACCGGCTGCCGGTGGCCGTGACCATCTGCCCGCTGGCCGACGCGCTGCCCGCCGCCGGCACCGGTCCGGCCCGGGTGCTGGTGGCGACGGGACTCGACGACCTGCGCCAGTGGGAGGCGCGCCAGGCGATGCTGCACGGGCTGGCCACCCAGTCACCGGTGGGCCTGGCCATCTACGACAACGACCTGCGGCTGACGTGGTTCAACACCTCGTACGGCCGGGAGATCGGGCTGCCGCTGGGGGAGTTGAGCGGCAAGCGGGCGGACGAGCTGTACCCGGGTGAGTTCGTGACCAGGGGGTATCCCCGCGGCCTGGACGCGGTGATGCACCACGTGCTGGCGACCGGTGAGCCCTTCCTCGACCTGCACTTCGTCGGCGAGCAGCCCACCGACCCGGGGACCGAGCACGTCTGGTCCTGCTCCTACTACCGGCTCCAGGACCCGGACGGGCGGGTGCTGGGGGTGTGCGAGGACTCCTTCGACATCACCGACCGCTACCAGGCGCAGCGCCGGCTGAACCTCCTGGTGGAGGCCGGCCGCCGGATCGGCACCACGTTGGACATGGTCGGCACCGCCCGGGAGGTGACCGAGGTCGCGGTGCCGGCCTTCGCGGCCACGGTCACCGTCGACCTGCTGCGCTCGGTACTGGCCGGCGGGGACCCGGATCCGGGCGAGGGCGGGCTGCCGGAGCTGGTCCGGGTGGCCTCGCGCTCCCGCGACGACCCCCCGGACCGGCCGCCGCACCCCCCGTACCCCATCGCGTACCGGCGGGGCACGCTGCCGTACCGGAGCCTGTCGTCGGGCGGCATGATCCGCACGGAGCGGACCGTCGTGGTGCCGCTGCGGGCCGGTGGCACCCCGATGGGGCTGGTGACCTTCGACCGCGAGGCCACTGCGGCGGTCTTCGACGGCGGCGAGGTCGACCTGGCCGACGAACTGGTCGTCCGGGCCGCGGTCTCGATCGACAACGCCCGCCGGTTCGCCCGCGAGCACGCCGCGGCGCTCACCCTGCAACGCAATCTGCTCCCGCAGCGCCTGTCCCCGCAGTCCGCGGTGGACACCGCCTACCGGTACCTGCCCAGCGACGACGGGGCCGGCGTGGGCGGCGACTGGTTCGACGTCATCGGGCTGTCCGGCACCCGCGTCGGGCTGGTGGTCGGGGACGTCGTCGGGCACGGTCTCCAGGCGGCGGCCACCATGGGCCGGCTGCGGACGACCGTACGGGCGCTCGCCAGGCTGGACCTGGCGCCCGACGAGCTGCTGGGCCGCCTCGACGACCTGGTCGGGCAGACCCCGGAGGACCGCGCCGCGGGCCTCGTCGAGGAACCCGGCCCGGACGACGCGGCCACCGGGGTGACCTGCCTGTACGCGGTCTACGACCCGGTGTCGCGGCACTGCACGATGGCTCGGGCCGGGCATCCGCCGCCGGCGGTCGTGCACCCCGGGGGCGAGGTGACGTTCCCGGACCTGCCGGCCGGCCCGCCACTGGGCCTGGGCGGCCTGCCGTTCGAGTCGTGGGAGACCGAACTGCCCGCGGGCAGCATGCTGGCCCTGTTCACCGACGGGCTGCTGCGCTGCGGCGACCGGGACGTCGACGCCGGGCTGGCCCTCCTGGGCGACGTCCTCCGGGACGACCGGCGGCCCCTGGAGGAACTGTGCGACCGGGCGGTGGCGGCGCTGCTGCCCGGCGGGGCGGTACCGGACGACGCGGCGCTGCTGCTGGTGCGCACCCGGGAGCTGGACGCGCGGCAGGTCGCCGCCTGGGAGCTGCCCGCGGAGCCGGCCGCGGTGGCCGCCGCCCGCGAGCTGGCCACCCGGCAGCTGGCGTCATGGGACCTGGCGGAGCTGTCGTACGCCACCGAGCTGGTGGTCAGCGAACTGGTCACCAACGCCGTGCGGCACGCCTCGGGCCCGGTGCACCTGCGGCTGCTGCGGGACCTGGCGCTGGTCACCGAGGTGTCCGACACCGGTCACACCTCGCCGCACCTGCGGTACGCCGCGAGCGACGACGAGGGCGGCCGGGGACTGTTCATCGTCGCGCAGCTGGTGCAGCGCTGGGGGACGCGGTACGTGCCGTCCGGCAAGACGATCTGGGCGGAACAGGCGTTCCCGCCGGACTACCCGGGGGCCCCGCGCCCCGTGGGCTGACCGGGTGGGCCGGGCACGCCGTGCGGGTCTCCGGCGCCGGTCCCATGATGGAACCAGCGAGGTCCCGGCACTCGGCGGGCGCGGACGAAGGAGGACCTGTGACAACCAAGGGCAGTAGTACCCCGGGCGAGCGGCGACCGGCGGAGCTGTACACGGGTAGCGAGCGGCCCTTCGACGCGGAGGACCTGGTCAGGGCGTCCGGGCGGGAGCCCACTCCGGAGAGCCTGCAGTGGGCACAGCGGCTGATCGACGAGAAGGGGCGGGCCGCCCTGGAGCGGTACCTTCCCTAGCCACGACACTTCCACGGCACCTGCCAGTTCGGCCCGGGGCACCCCGACCCCGGGCCGCGAGCTGCGCCAGGACGAGCACCGGCCCCCGCGTCCACCCCGCCGGTAACCTCTCGGTACATGACAACCGAACGCCTCGATCCGCCCCGTCGCGCCGGTGAGCGGGAGACGCTCCGCGCCTACCTGGACTTCCACCGCGCCACGCTCGCGATGAAGATCGAGGGGCTGACCGACGAGCAACTGCGGCGGCGCGCCGTGCCGTCGTCCACGCTCTCCCTGTTGGGCCTGGTCCGGCACATGGCCGAGGTGGAGCGCACGTGGTTCCGCCGGGTGGTCGGCGGGGAGGACATCCCCCTGGTCTGGTCCGACGAGGGCGACTTCCAGGCCGCGTTCGACGACGCCGAGGCGACCGGCGCCTCGGCCGTCGCCGCCTGGCAGGCCGAGGTGGCGCACGCCCGCCGCATCGAGGAGGCGGCCGAGTCCCTCGACCTCACCGCGTACCAACCCCGGTGGGGCGAGGACGTGTCGCTCCGCCTGATCATGCTGCACCTGATCCACGAGTACGCCCGGCACAACGGCCACGCGGACCTCCTCCGCGAGGGCGTCGACGGCGCCGTCGGCCCCTGACCCGCTGGACCCTGACCCACTGGACCCGGGCCGCTTGGCGCATCGGCCCACTCCCTCATGAGCCCCCGGCGCCAACGGAAAGAGGTCCCTCCCCAACACGGGGAGGGACCTCTTCTCGTGGAGCGCCCGGCCGGCCTTGCACCTGCATTTCCCACCGGATGGTGGACGTCTTTCCTTGGACCACGGACGCCGGACTCCCGCCCGCAGGGCCGGAGTTCGTTCATGATCATACAGGACCCGCGGCGCGCCTCCCGCACCGCTCGCCGGGCGGCCGGGACGGGCGAAGCGCACGACCGCGGCGGGAAAGCACCGGTCCCCGACGGCCCGTGCCCGACGGGCCGCCACGGGGTGCGAAGGTGTCTGTCGAACCACGACGGGCCACGGGGCCCGCGCTGACGAGGAGGCACCGGCATGGCTGCGCCACACGAAGAGTCCGACGGACCCGGAGGTCTCCGCAGCCATCTGCCGGACGCCACCCCGCCGTTGCGCCTGCGCGACGTGCCGGCACCCGCCTCCCCCACCACGGCCGCGCCCGAAGCGAAGGGCGGCACCGCCCGACTGGCCAAGTCCAGCGCCCTGATGGCGGCCGGCACCATCGTGTCCCGCGTCACCGGCTTCCTGCGCACGCTGGTCATGGCGGCCGCGATCGGCGTCGGCACCCTCAACGACTCCTACCAGGTCGCCAACGTCCTGCCCACGATGATCTACACGCTGGTCGGCGGCGGCGCCTTGAACGCGGTGTTCGTGCCCCAGCTCGTGCGCGCCGTCAAGAACGACAAGGACGGCGGCGAGGCGTACGCCAACCGACTGCTGACCCTCGTCGTCGTGCTGCTCGCGGGCGCCACGGCGCTCTGCGTGGTGGCGGCGCCGCTGCTCGTGCGCATGATGTCGCCGGACATCGCGGCAGATCCCCAACGGATGGCCCTGACGGTGGCCTTCGCCCGCTACTGCCTGCCCACCCTGTTCTTCATGGGCATCCACGTCGTGCTCGGTCAGATCCTCAACGCCCGTGAGCGCTTCGGCGCGATGATGTGGACCCCGGTCCTCAACAACATCGTCATCATCGCCGGCTTCGGCGCGTTCATCTGGGCCTTCGGCGGCTTCGCCCGCTCCGGCGTCAGCCCGGCGACCATCACCCCCGAAGGGGTCCGGCTCATCGGCCTGGCCACCCTGCTCGGGCTGGCCGTCCAGGCCCTGGCGATGTTCCCCTACCTGCGCAAGGCCGGCGTCCGGCTCCGCCCCCGCTTCGACTTCCGCGGACACGGCCTGGGGAAGGCCGTCGGCCTGGCCAAGTGGACACTGCTGTTCGTGCTCGCCAACCAGCTCGGGTTGACCGTCGTCACCCAACTCGCCACCAAGGCGGGCGCCGCCGCGGAGCGCGCCGGCCACAGCGGTGCCGGCATCACCGCCTACAACTTCGCCCTGCAGATCTGGCAGATGCCGCAGGCGATCATCACCGTCTCCGTCATGACCGCCGTCCTCCCCCGCATCTCCCGCGCCGCCCATGCCGGGAACGCCGGCGCCGTCCGCGACGACATCTCCTACGGCCTGCGCACCTCCGCCGTCGCCATCGTCCCCTGCGCCTTCGCGTTCCTCGCCCTGGGCCTGCCGATGGCCACCCTGCTCTACGGCAGTTCGGACGCCCAGGGCGCCGAGGGCATCGGTCACGCCCTGATGGCCTTCGGCCTGGGCCTCATCCCCTACTCCGCCCAATACGTCGTGCTGCGCGGCTTCTACGCCTACGAGGACACCCGCACGCCCTTCTACAACACCCTCGTCGTCGCCCTCGTCAACGCCGCCGCCTCCGCCCTGTGCTTCGCCCTCCTGCCCGCCCAATGGGCCGTCACCGGCATCGCCGCCTCCTACGGTCTGGCCTTCGCCGTCGGCATCGCGGTCGCCTGGCGCCGGCTGCGCCACCGCCTCGGCGGCGACCTGGACGGCGCCCGCGTCCTGCGCACCTACGCCCGCCTGTGCACCGCCGCCGCCCCGGCCGCGCTCGCCGCCGGCGCCGCGTCCACCGCGCTGCTGCACGCCCTGGGCACCGACGTCCTGGGCTCCCTGACCGCCCTCGTGGTCGGCGCGGCAGTCCTCTTCGCCCTCTTCCTCGCCCTCGCCCGACTCCTCAAACTCCCCGAACTCAACGCCCTGTTGACCATGGTCCGCAGCCGACTGGGCCGCTGAGCCCTCACCCAGCGGGACCTGCCTGGGGTGCCCCCGGCCGCACCCGCCACCGTCGGCGGCCGGCCTCCTCCTCCCTTCGCTCGCCCCTCCACTCGCGGCCCGTCCCTGCCCCCTCCCGGCGTCCGTCCCCACCCGCCATGCCGTCGCCGACGTCCCCCACCTGCGCGACGCCCGCGGCATCCGTCGCGCCCGACCACCCGAGTCGCCCCAACTCCTCCGCCATCGAGCCGGCATCCGGGCCGACATCCGGGCCGAACGCGCTCGGCCGCGATCCCGGGCGACGCGTACGCAGCGCTCACGACTGCTCCTCCGCCCAGCGCATCTCCTTCAAGGCGATCCGGGCAGCCGGCGCCTGGTCGGGGATGTCGGCCCAGTAGGGGTGCGTGGCGATCTGCACCGACAGTCGTTGCAGTCGACGGCGCAGTACCGTCGCGCGCACCGGACTGTCCTCTGCGGCGAGTTGTTGATAGGCGGCGTACCAGGCGGACTGGGCCTGGACGAGGTCGTCGGGGAATGCGTAGTGCGTCATGCCTCAAATTGCATCACGTGTTCGATTTCCGGTGCAGCACTCACACGAGTGAATGTGGGCCGGGCCGGTGCGACCGAGCCTGCGCAGTCGGCCGCTTGGGGCGGGGGCTCTGTGGGTTGCGACCTCTCCCGCGGGCTCGGGCAGCGTCCGGAGAACCGCGCCCGGTCCGCCCCGCGTCTCCACCGGGAACGGCCCCGGAACGCACAGAAGGCTCGCCCCATGACGCGCACCACGCAACACGACCGCACCACGCCGCCGTCGGACGTGCGCCCGCAACGCGGCGTCGCCGGCACGGCGTTCGCCGCCCTCCGGCGGCATCGGGGCATCCTGACGGCGGCGACGGTGCGCGTCGTCGGCCTGTCCGGACTGGCCGGGCTGCTGCTGACGGCCGCGACGTTCGCGCTCGCCTGGCCCGTCTTCACCCACATGCGGAACGAGCAGATCCGATACCACCGACTTGAGGACCCCTACCTGCACGACCCCTCCGGCCTGGTACGGGTCGCCCTCTGCGCGCTCCCGCTCTTCCTGCTCCTCCTCGGCACCGGCAGCGCGGCCCTCCAGGGCGTGTGTTCCCGGGCCGTCGCAGCGGGGGCCGACGCACCTGCGGAGGAGGACCGGTCGCGTACCGGCGGATTCGCGCGACTGCGCGGGGTGTTCGCCGTCTACGCGCTGCGCGGCCTGATCGTGTGGCCCCTGCCGCTGCTCGTCGCCGCCGCCTCGCACGCCCTCACCGGCTACCAGCTCGACACCCCGGAGCCCCTGGAGCGCGGCTCGTTGCCCTACACGCTCGTCGCGGCCTCCCCGGCGGCGGCCGTGCTCGTCGCCGTGGTGTTGCGCCTGGCGCTCGCCCTCGCCCCGGCCGCCGCGGCCGAGGGCCTCGCCCCCCGAGCGGCGCTGCGCCGCTCCTGGTCGCTGACGTGGACGCGCGCCGGAGGGGCCCGCGTCCTCGCCCTCGCGCTGCCGCTGGCCGCGCTCACCGCCGGGGTGCTCCGGCTGGTGGTGGAA
This sequence comes from Streptomyces sp. VTCC 41912, assembly GCF_045799175.1. NCBI lineage: Bacteria > Bacillati > Actinomycetota > Actinomycetes > Kitasatosporales > Streptomycetaceae > Streptomyces > Streptomyces sp. VTCC 41912. Next base: position 168,187 of record NZ_JBJMAB010000007.1, on the reverse strand, counting down.
CTCGCCCTGCCGCTGCGCCCCCTCGTGCGGTCCCTCCTCGAAGGGCCACGGGCAACTTCTTCGCCGGCTACTACGCCGGCATCCTCACCCCCGTCCTCGTCGGCATCCTCGTCACCGCAGCGCTGACCCTCCCCCTCACCTGCACGGCCTTCGCGGCCCTCCACGACCGCCTGCGGTCGTCCCGCACCCCTCCCCGACGCCCCGGCGACACGGCGACCGCCACCGCCACCGCCACCGCCACCGCCACCGCCACCGCCTGACGCTCCCGCCCACCGGGGCCGCCGCCAGCGCACAGCGCCGCTCGGAAACCGATTGCCCCGGCCGCCCCGCTCACGTTGACTGGGCGGCATGACCGCACTGCGCACCGAACGCCTCGTGCTGCGTCGTTGGCGTGACCGCGACCTCGCACCGTGGGCGGCGATGAACGCCGACCCCGAGGTCCGGGAGCACCTCGGCGACCTGCTCACCCGCGAGCAGAGCGACGCTTCCGTCGCGCGGTTCCAGGCCGAGTTCGACGCGCGCGGGTACGGCTGGTGGGCGGTGGAGGTGCGTGCCACGGGCGAGTTCGTCGGCTTCGCGGGCCTGGACGTGGTGGACGACGGCCTGCCGTTCACCGGTGTGGAGATCGGTTGGCGGCTCGCCCGCCCGGCCTGGGGGCGGGGCTACGCCACCGAGGCCGCGCTGCGGGTCCTGGCCCACGGCTTCGACGCCCTCGGCCTTCCCGAGGTCCTCGCCGTGACGACGGCCACCAACCACCGTTCGCAGGCGGTGATGCGCCGGATCGGCATGACCCGGGTCCCGGAGTACGACTTCGACGACCCCGCCGCCCCGGAAGGGCCGCTGCGACCGAACGTGGTGTACCGCACGGGCCGGAGCGCGCCGCGCTGACGGCTCCGCCAGGATTCTCGGCCGGGGCGCTCGGCCGGCCGGCGAAACGGCCGCTTTTGCCGCCGCGGCCGAGGCCCGGCCGGCACTACGCTCCGGCCGGTGACCACTCACCCGACGAACGACGCGGCGATCCGACAGTGGAACGACATCCCCCGTGCGGCGTTGGAGGCGATGGAGCCCGACGGCGACTTCGCCAAGCGCCACCTGATCAACCCGGTGCTCCTGCGCATGCTCGGTGACGTGCGCGGACTGCGCGTCCTGGACGCGGGGTGCGGGCACGGCTACTTCAGCCGCATGCTCGCCGCACGAGGGGCGCACGTGACCGGCGTCGAGCCCACGGACACGATGTTCGGCTACGCCCAGGAGAAGGAACGCGCCCTCGCGCAGGGCATCGCCTACGTCCAGGCCGACCTCACCCGACTGCCGGATCTCGGCGGCCCGTTCGACGCCGTCGTCTGCAGCATGGTGCTGGCGGCCGTCCCGGACTGGAAGCCGGCGATGCGGGCCTGCGTGCAGGCGCTGCGGCCCGGCGGACGGTTCGTCTTCTCCGTCAACCACCCGGCCTTCGAACAACTCCTGACCACGTGGCGCGAGCACGGCGCCTACCGCGTGGACCGCTATCTGGAGGAGTACGCCATCCCCCAGACCTACGCCCACGACTTCCACCGCCCGCTCTCGGCCTACCTCAACGAACTCGCCGCCCTCGGCTGCCACCTCCGCGAACTCGCCGAACCGGGCCTGGACCCCCGCACGGCGCGCGCAGCGCAGGACACCACCCCGGGCATCGAGAGCTACGTCCACCTGCCCAACTTCTTGATCGCTGCCGCCGAACGCCCGTGACCGCGGACGTCCGCGCTCCGGGCGAGCGGACGGCGGGGTCGCGGGCCGCGCGACGGCTGGAGGTTGGCGCCGCTCGGACGACGGAACCCCCGGGGCCGTCGCCCGGCTTGACCCTCCGGTAACAGGAGGCCCTACGGTCCCGGGACATGGAGATCGTTGTGCATGACACCGCGTCCGCGATGCTCGACCTGCTGGAGCGTCCGGTCGCCCAGCGGCCGGACGCCCTGCGAGAGATGCTCAGCCCCCTGCGGGGCCCGATGGCCGTACTGGGCGACGTGGATCAGGCCCAGGTGCACCAACAGGGTGCCGGCTTCCGCCTGGACCGCGACGACCCGCGGTACGTGGCCGCCCTGCACCGGATGCGGCAGGCGCAGGTCTGGGAACGGGTCGAGGAGTCGCTGACCGCCGCCTGGGAGCGGATCAGTGGTGCGGTGCCCGGGATCAGGCACGCCGAGACGGTGCACGTCGTGGTGGTGCTCGGCGATCCCGACGACCACCACCTGACGGTCCGTAGCGCCGGCTACTTCGGTCTGGGGGGCTTCCCCGGCGCGATCCACCTGCTGATGTGGCCCACCGAGACGAGCCTGGCCAAGATCGACCACGCCGCCGCGCACGAGCTGCACCACAACGTGCGCTACGCCAACGTGGTCTGGGACCCGAGGACCGTCACGGTGGGGGAACAGGTCGTCGCCGAGGGGCTGGCCGAGGCGTTCGTGCGGGAGTTGGCCGGCGAGCAGGCCATGGGCCCGTGGGCGACGGGGTTGACCGGCGCCGCGCTGGACCGTGCGTACGAGAAGGTCACCGCCGCCATCGACGTGGCCGGAATGCCGAACCTGCCGCCGTACGTCTTCGGCGACGCCACCGCCCGGCTCATGGGGTGCGAGCCGGTGGGTCTGCCGGACTTCGCCGGGTACGCGACGGGGCTGCGGATCGTCGACGCCCACCTGGCGGCCTCCGGCCTGACCGCCGCGCAGAGCGTGGCCCTGCCGCCGGGCGAGGTCCTCACCAACGCCGGTGTGCCGCACGGTGCGTGAGCGCGCGGGCGGTGCGGCGCCCCGGGCGGTCCCGGGGCCGTCGTCGGCGGGTGCACGGCACCGACGCGGTGCTGCCGCGCGTCTTCGGAGGGCTCGGCCCTTCCGAGGCGCGCGGCAGCGTGCGTCGGCGCGGCGGGGCGTCCGGTCAGCCCAGTTCGAGGCTGGTGACGCCGAAGGTGCGGGACGGGTCCGTGGACGGGACCGGGCCGGTGTACATGCGGACGGTGTGCGAGCGGGGCGTCAGGCCGCGGGCGGTCGCCAACGTCCTTGCCGCTGCGTGGGGTTCGGGGATATCGAGGGTGACCTCGTCGGCCGGATCGAGGTGCGCGGTGAGGGCGTCGAAGAGGGCTTCGGCGGCCTGCGGGGTGTCGGCGAAGAGCGGGCCGATGCGGTGGCCCGTGTGCGCGGGGCGGAGCACGCCGTACCCGGTGACCTCGCCGTCCCGGAGGTGGACCACGGCGGTGCGGCCCGGTGCGGTCAGCCAACGGGTGACGAAGCCGCGCCGGTCGGCGGGGAAGCAGCGGCGGTCGTAGGCGGCGATCGCGTCGAGGTGGGCGGCGGAGACCGGGTGGGTGTCCGGGGAGGTCGGGGCGCCGGGGGTGGGGCGGCCGGTGTAGCGGAGGGTGTCGTGGGCCGGGGTGAAGCCGGCCCGCTGGTAGGTCTCCTGCTGGGCGGGGACCGCGTCCAGGCCGATGGTCCGGCTCCCGGCGTGCGGGAGGGCGGTGCGCCAGGTGGCGAGCCCGAGGCCCTGGCCGCGCAGGCCGGGGGCGACGAGGTAGAAGCCCAGGAAGGCGTATGCGGACGAGTAGTTGACGAGCGAGACGGCGGAGACCGTGCGGTCGCCGAGGCGGCCGAGGTGGAAGCCGTCGGGGTCGGTGGGGTGGAAGGTGTTGATGTCGCCGTCGCCGGGGTTCCAGCCCTCGTCGGCGGTCCAGTCGACGATCTCGTGCCAGTGGTCCAACGGGGCTGCGGCGACGCTGAGTTCGCCGGCGCCCGTCGGGGCGGTGCGGGGGGTCGGTCGCATCGGGGTGCGTCCCTTTCTGCTGGTGGTTCTTCGGTCAGATCAGGTCCATCGCGGCGACCTCGTCGGGGCTGCCGTAGCTGACCGGGCCCTGGAAGCGGCGGCGGGCGGTGGCGAACCACCAGATCGTGGCGATCACGAGGACCACCGCCAGGGCGATCGGGGCGTAGTTGAAGGACTCCGGGGTGACCGGGTACTGCTGCGGCAGCATGAAGAGGAGGTTGCTCACGACGATCCAGAGGACGGCGATCGCGGCGACCGGCTTGCCCCAGCGGCCGAGGTTCCAGGGGCCGGACGGGAAGTCGTCGAGGCGCAGCCGCAGGAAGATCGGCACGCCGTAGGAGAGGAAGAGGCCCACGACGTTGACGCTGACGACCGCGGTGAAGGCGGTGTGCGACCACCAGCCGGGGACGACCAGGACCAGTGAGGAGACGGCGGCGAGCCAGACGGCCTTGACGGGGGTGCGGGTGCGGTCGGAGACCGAGTGCCACCAGCGGGAGCCGGGCATCGCGCCGTCGCGGGAGAAGGCGAAGATCTGGCGGGTGTTGCTGGTCATGTTGGCGAGCCCGCAGAAGAGCATGGCGCCGATGACGATCAGCAGGAGGAACTTCGCGGTCTGCACGCCGAGCGCGTCGACGAGAATCTGCACCGGCGGGGCGTCGGCCTTCGCGGCGTGGTCGTAGTCGCGAATGGCATAGACCAGCGCGAGCATGAGGATCAGTCCGGTGATCGCGGAGCAGCTGATCGCCCGCATGATCCCGCGCGGGGCATTGACGGTGGCCTTCACCGTTTCCTCGGACATGTGGAAACTGCCGTCGAAGCCGGTGAACGTCCAGCTGGTGACGAGCAGGCCGAGCATTCCACCGTAAATGGCGTTGGTGAAGCCGGTGTTGTTGGCGAAGTGGGTGACGAAGGACGGTTCTTGGTGGTGTGTCGGAATCAGCGCGAGGGTGACGACGATCACCACCATGCCGACCAGCAGCCACCACACGGAAATTCGGTTGAGCAGTGCAACCAGCCGCACGGTGTAGGTGTTTGCGAGGGCTTGCACCAGCAAAATGGCCGCGGTGATGCCGACGGTCTGCGGTGCGGTGGGCACGTACGAGGGCCATTGCATGGCGATGAACGCCTGGATGAAGGTGGCGGCCGCGAAGTTGGTGGCGGCGGTGCCCCCGACCTGGCCGACGAAGTTGAGCCAGCCGGTGTACCAGGACCAGGCGCCCTGGTGACGCTTGGCGAGCTTGCCGGCGGAGAAGTAGAGGGCGCCGCTGGTCGGGAACGCGGAGGCGATCTCGCCCATGGCGGCGCCGACGAACAGCACCATGAGGGAGACCGCGATCCAGCCGAATATCAGGATGCGCGGGCCGCCGGCGTTCAGGCCGAAGCCGAACGAGGAGAAGATGCCGGAGATGATGTTGATGATGGTGAAGGAGATGGCGAAATTGTCGAAAGCGCGGAATCTCCGGGTGAGTTTCCGCGGATACCCCATGGCGTGCAGGGTCGCGTCATCATCGAGGGCGGCGAGATCCGGGCCGTTCTGGATATTCGAGCGGGATGCGGAGCGGGCTGGGGTGGACGTACGATCGGGCACTACCGAAACCTTTCTGTTGGTGGGGACAACGGTTCGGTGGGGGGTGCGTTCAGTGCGTCACGGTTCGTGCGGAATGGGGAGCCCGCACGCCCTTCTGGCTTTGGTCAATTGCTCTTCCGGATCACCGAAAACACTCCAGGGCATCCGTGACGCATAAGGCCCCATGATCGTGAGGACTTCCCGGGCCTCGAATTCGCACTTCGCCATGAACAACGCATGGGCGAGGTAGGCCAGGTCCACGACCGGGGTGAAGCGGTAGCCGGCCACGGTGGGGAACCAGTTGCGGTAGACGCCGGTCGCTGCGGTGATCCACTGCGGTTGTTCCCAGGTGCGGTCGGCCAACAGCGCGGCGGGGTTGTAGTCCTCGACGAGTGCCACCAGGGGCAGCAGTCGGAGCGGTGAGGAGGCCGCGGCGCGCTGGCTCAGGAAGGCGGCGACGTCCCAACTCGCGCTGGACGAACCGCCGTATCGCGTGAAGAAGAAGGACAGGAAGCGGTGGTGCGCCTCGCGGTGCCAGGGGTCGAGGCGGAGGATGTGCGCGAAGAGGTACCAGGGCCCGGTGGGCGCGGTCAACAGCCCCTGGGGAGCGGGGTCGTGGGGGCGGTCGAGACGGGCCAGGGCGAGCTGGGCCACCCACGGGGTGGGGTCCCCGGGCGCCAGTTTCGCGGCCCGCTCGCAGGCCGTGCGCGCGATCCGGTCCAGTGCGCCGGCCCGTCGGTCGCCGGCGTCGGCCATGCGCAGTGCCCGGAGCATGGCCACCCGCGCCCATAACAGGGCGGCGTCCGGCCCCGGTTCTTCGGCGAGCCAGCGTTCCGCCAGGTCGGTGCCGGCCGCCTCGGAGGCCAGCACCAACGACCGGTGGGCCCGCAGCTCGAAATCCTGCCGGGTCTCCCGCAACACCTCGTGAGCGCTCAAGTAGCGTCCGGCACGGACATCCATACACGCTCGCGCCAGCGCCCGGTCATCGGCTGCTGGACTCCATACGTAGTGCCCCTCGAATGAGCCACCCGGCATGTTCCCCTCCCGGTGCACGTGGGTACCTTGCGGCACCTACGCATTCCGTCCATGCCGAATTCGGCTGGACCGCCGCCGCTGGTCAGTCGGCAGCGGGGCACACCCTACTCATTTCCTCCTCATTTCGAAAACAGTCGTCTGGAATATCTGGTTCCGCACCTTTTCGCCGTGGGGAGTTTGAAACGCAAACCAGCCCGCCGGGCGCTTATGACTGGCATATTCAGTCCCGCCTGACGGCCAGTCACGCGAGCGGGGCGCGGGCACGGAACGGCCCGAACGGCGCCCGTCGAACGGCCCGCACGGCGCTCCACGAGGGCGAAGGGGAACAGCGCTACCACACCGCCGACGGGACCCGGCACGGTCGAGCCATCGCGCCGGTCACCTCCGGCCACGCTCCGGCCGGCAGGGCCGTGGTCCGCCGCGCGAGCACCCTCACCCACTCCTCGCCGACCGACACCGGACGCGGATCCGGCCGGGGTGCCGTCGCGCGGGCCGCCGGGGCGGGGCGGTCCGCACCGGCCGGCCCGGCCCGCACGGACCGGGCCACCGGACGCCCGGCGAATACCGCAATGCCTTCGGGGAGTTCGGCCGCCCGGCGCGGCGACGAAGGCACCGCGCCGGGCGGGAGACGGAGAGCGATTCATAAGGAAGTGGTAAAGAAATCGATGCACAACGCATCGCTTCCTGACCGCCTTCGATGCGACGCGCCTGGTCACACGGGCCGCGAACGTCGGCAAACACGAAATCGGCTCAAGAGCAACCGTGATTAGCGGAAGCTACTATCCGGAAGCGCGCGATCACATGTAGCGTTCGGTCAGACCGGTGACGTGACGGTTGTTCACGTCACGACCGCGCACGGGCACGGGCGCGAACGCCCCTCCTAACAGGGACGGAAGGGCGATCGGCCCGCTGGACGCACCCGCATCACGAGTGCCGGTGCGCCTGCCCGGCTCCACACCGGCCTGCGCAGCGAGTGCGGCGTGGCCGAACCGCACGCCGCACGTCGAGCACCGCCATGTCTGTCCGAACACGCCTGCTTTGCAAGAGGAATGGGCCCAGATCATGTTTATGAACGCGTCGACGACCCCCCTTGCGTTGCGACCGGATGCCGATTTCGGTCGGCCGGCAAAGGTCGGCTCCGGCGGAGGGCCACCCTTGGCGGTCGACCGGCTCCCCGACGGCAAGTGGCAACTCACCTTGCACGATTTGGAGCCCGTGTCGGTGCATCGATTGACCTCCGACAAACTCCACATCATCCTCGCCCCGCCGTGTGCGCAGCCGCCCTCGGCGGACACCGGTGCACAACCGGCCGGGCCGGCCGCGGCGGACCCGATCCAGATCGACACCGCGGCCCGGACCGTCGTCATCGACGGGCGGCAGATCGACGTCCCACGGCTGGAGTTCGACCTGCTCGCCCACCTGGTGCTGAACCCGCGGCGGGCGTTCACCCGGCAGCAGCTGATGGCCGCGGTCTGGCCGGACTGCCGGTCCAGCGACCGCACGGTGGACGTGCACGTCGCCCGGCTGCGACGGCGGCTGGGACCGGGCCGACGGAAGTTGATCAGCACCGTCTTCGGCATCGGGTACAAGTACCTGCCCACGCCGTGACGCCGACCGGGTAGCCGGTGCGGGCCGGTGACCGGCGCGCGTACGGTCACCGGCCCGTTCCGCGGGCGGTGCGCACGGTCAGTCGACGCGGCGCGCGGTGCTCCCGCCGTACCCGGCACCGGCGTTCAGGTGCTCCGGGGTGCCGGTCGCGGGCTCCTTGCGGACGAAGGCGCGACGCAGCGCGTGGTAGGGGGCGCCGGGATCCTCGAAGGTGCGCCGCATGCGGGCGAGTTCGTCCGCCCGGTAGGCGGCGAGCGGCCGTCGGGCCTCGTCACCGTCCCGGGCGGCCTTCTTGGCGGCGATGCGGGCGTGGACGCCGGGGGACGCCGCGAGCCGGCGGGCGAGCCGTGCGGTGTGGTCGGGGAACTCCTGCGCGGCGCAGTCGACGATCCGGTCGACGAGGCCGAGCCGTTGCCCGTGCGCCGCGGTGACCGGTAGGGCCCGGGCCATCAGGGCCGCGGCCGTCTCGGCGCCGACCCGGCGCGGCAGGGTGTACGTCCAGTACTCCGAGCCGTGGAGTCCCATCAGCCGGTAGTGCGGGTTGAGGACGGCGGCGGAGCGGCACCAGACGTCGTCGGCGGCGAGCGCCAGCATGGCCCCGCCGGCCGCCGCGTTGCCGCCGAGGGCGGCGATCACCACCCGGTCGGTGGTGGTCAGCACCGCCTGCACGAGGTCGTCGATGGCGTTGATGTTGGCCCAGGACTCGGCGGCGGGGTCGGCGGACGCCTCGATGACGTTGAGGTGGATGCCGTTGGAGAAGAAGTCCCGCTGGCCGCCGAGGACCAGGACGGTGGTGGGGCGGGTACAGGCGTAGCGGTAGGCGGCGAGCAGCCGTCGGCAGTGGCCGGTGCTCATCGCGCCGCCGGGGAAGGAGAAGCGCAGGAATCCGGCCGGTCCGTCCTCGTGGTAGCGGATGTCGGTCCAGGTACCCGGGCCGTCGCCGGTCTCCAGCGGGGCCGGCACCTCGGGCAGCGGCGGGAGCCGGTCGCCCAGGGCGAGTGTGGCGGGCAGTCTGACGGGGGTGGGCTCCCCCGGGGCCCGGGCCGGGCGGAGTTCGGGGATCCAGACGGCGCCGTCGACGGTGGCCCGGCAGAGCGCGCCGTGCCGGGTCGCGAGCAGGTCCCCGGGGCGGCCGGTGAGGGTGCCCTCGGGGTGGCCGCCGTGCAGGAACCAGGTGCCGCCGAGGAGTTCGTCCCGTACACCGGGGCGGGAGTCGGCGGCCCGCAGGGTGCGCAGGACGGTCTCGGTCGGGTCGGTCGACCAGTCGATGCGGCGGTCGGCCTGGCGGAGCGGGGGCCGGGGGCGACCGGGCAGCCGGTCGGCGGGCAGGGCGTACTGCGGCTGCGGGCGGTGGGTGCCGGAGGCGAAGCGGGCGACGGCGGTCAGCAGCGCCTCGATGGCGGCGTCGGCGATCTCGTTGCGGTACAGGTCGCTCTTGCCGACCTCCGGGACCGGGCACTCGACGGTCGCCCAGACGTCGCCGGCGTCCATCTCGTCGTTGGCCTGGAGGACGGTGACGCCCCACCGCTCGGCGCCCAGGTGGACGGCCCAGTCGACCGACGACGGTCCGCGGTCGCCGAGCGGGCCGGGGTGGACGATCAGGCACGGCCAGGCGGACCAGACCTCGCGGGGGACGGCCGTGGTGAGCATCGGCGCGACGATCAGGTCGGGGGCGTGCCGGGGCACCAGCGCGGCGAGTGGCGTCCCGCGGGTGACCAGTTCGACGCCGAGGTGGTGTCCGCGGTCGGCGAGTTCGGCGTAGGCGCGCTGGGTCAGACTGTTGAACGCGCCGGCGAGGAGCAGGATCCGCACAGCGGGCTCCCTGGGGTGGGGGGCGTGGACGGTCGTGATCGTTCCCCGTCGGTGGCGGGCGGGCAGCGGACCCGCTGGGGAGGTCACCCGAACGCATCCGGTCCGGTGCCGCCGGGCGGCGGGCCGCGGTGCCGGGGCCGCGGAGCCGGGGCCGCGGAGCCGGGGCCGCGGAGCCGGGGCCGCGGAGCGCCGAATTGAGCGGGCGTCAGATAGTTCCGCGGTCGCTCGCCGTGACGGCATCTCGCCAAAGTTGGCGCACCGACCCGCATCCCCGGCGCCCGACATTGCCTTTCATTGACATTCACTTGAAGAGCCTTTTACCTTCGAGGAGTCGGCGTCGGCGCAGGTCATCACCGCACCGCCGGGCGCCGCTCCCCCATCCCCACACCTATGGAGGTCCCCATGGAGCAGCTCATCAAGAAGATGGCCCAGGACGACGTCTGGCGGAGCTGGGTGGCCGCCAACTCCGCCGGACAGGACCCGCGGACGGCGAAGAACGGCTGCATCAGCGCCGCCCCCAAGGCCGGCTGCATCAGCGCCGCCCCCAAGACCGGCTGTATCTCCTGACACCCGGGTGACGGACCCGGCGGGCCGGCGACCGTCCGGCCGCCGGCCCGCCGACCGGTCCAGCACACCCGACGTCCCGGGCGGGCCCCCGCCCGCGCACACCTCCGAGGGATCCCATGGAAGGCCAGCCGACCGCCGAGTTCATCGAGCAGATCCGCGACATCCCGATCTACCGCGCAGCACTGGCGAAGGGCCACTTCCCGGTGCTCGACAAACCGGAGATCGCCCGCGGCTTCCCCGACAACTGGATGACACCCCGGCTGGCCGCCGCGCTGGAGTCCGGCGAGGCCGAGTTCGTGCTCTCCACGGGCACCAACCACGCCCGGATGCAGCTCATCCGGCCCCCGTACTTCCTGCTGCGCTCCTACTACCGACTGTGGAGCGAACACGCCGACCTGGCCGCCACCTGGGAGGCCGGTTGCCGGCGCGTCTCGCTGACCACCGTCCTGGCCACCGAGCACGTGGCACGGGTCAACGCCGCCAAGCGCGGCGCCGCGCCCGACCCCGTGCCGAGTCTCGACGACCGCCGGCTCGACGACCGCACCAGCTACCTCAACCTGCGGCTCGATCCGGCGCTGTGGAGCCGCGACGACGTGGTCCGCATGCTCCACGAGATCCGCACCGCCGCCGAGGCCCACCCACAGGGGTGGTACCACCTGGACTGCTCCGGATACCACCTGGCGCACCTGGTGCGGAAGGTCGGCGAGTGGGGGTTGTGGGACGACTTCCCGCCACCCGCCAGCATCATCCACGCCTACGAGTACACGCCGGTGAACGTCCGGCGCTTCCTGCACCAGCACTTCGCCTGCCCGATCATCGACCTGTTCGGCAGCACCGAACTCGGCTACCTCTACTCCAGCGACCGACGCGGCAACTACCGCCCGCACCTGGACAAGATGAGCGTCGAACTCCACCCGGTCACGCCCGGCAGCACCCTGTACCACCTGATCGTCTCCAGCGTGCGCAACCCCTACATGCCGCTGATCCGGTACCGGTCGGGGGACTGCGTGCGGACCACCAACGGCACCCCCGACCCGGACCGGATCGCCCAGTTCGCCGGCCGCCACAAGGAACTCCTGGACACCCGGCACGGTCCGGTGGCCCAGGGCGACCTCGACCGGTGCGTGGGCGAGACGACCGCGCAGATCTTCGTCCACCAGCTCCGACTGGTGGGCGCCACCGAGGCGCGCTTGGCGTACACCACCTTCAACGGCGCGCCCCTGGCACCGGCGGATTCCGCCGCGTTGGAACGGGGCGTCGCCGAACTCACCGGCCGGACCTGCCGGCTCGACCACCGACCGCACATCCCCATCGGCCGGTCCGGGAAGTACTCCTGGCTGGCGAGAGGAGAGGCATGAACCACCGGACCGCGCCGGCGGCCGCGGCCACCGCACCCGCCACGGCGGCCCCGCACCGGGCGCTCACCGCCGAGGACCTCCAAGACCTCCTCGGCGCCGCGCTGCACGCCGAAGTCCTCGCCCACTTCGAGGAGACGACCGACGCGCCGCCCGACCTCGTGGCGCGCCGCGTCACCGAATGCCTGCGCTACCTCTACCTCGTCTCCCGCTACCGCGAGCGGCTCGGCGGGCTGTTCCTGCCCGTCGAGCAGGACGTCGACGAGGTCTGGCACTACCTCATCCTGCAGACCCGGGAGTACCGCGCGCTGTGCGAGGAACGGCTCCCCGGCGGGTTCTTCATCGAGCACCGCAGCATCGGCTACGAGGCGTACCAGCAGGAGCCCGGCCGCGCGCAGGCGCTCGACGAGGCGTTGCGCTGGATCCCGCTGTACTGCCGGGAGTTCGGCCCGTTCGACGAGGACGCGCTGCCGCACTGGACCATCGTCCGCTTCCTGCACCAGCGGATGGGCATGTCCCTCGCGGACATCGCGGCGCTGGAGCCGCTGCCCGCATGACCGGTGCCGCGCCCCGGCGGCCGTTGGCCGTCCTGGTGTTCTCTCAGGTGCTCAGCGGGGCGGGACTGGCGGCCGGGATCACGGTGGGGGCGCTGCTCGCCGAGGACATGCTCGGATCGACCGGGCTGGCCGGGGTACCCAGCGCGCTGTTCACCGCCGGTGCGGCGGTCGGCGCCGCGGGCATCGGCCGGCTCTCCCAACGCCGGGGCCGGCGCGCCGGGCTCGTCCTCGGGTACGGGGCCGGAGTGCTCGGCAGCCTGGGCGTGGTGGCCGCCGCCGCGCTCGGCAGCGTCCTGCTGCTCTTCCCGTCACTGCTGGTGTACGGGGCGGGCACCGCCACGAATCTGATGGCCCGTTACGCGGGCGCCGAGTTGGCTCCGCCAGAGCGGCGCGGACGTGCGGTCAGCACGGTGCTGTGCGCCACCACGCTCGGCGCGGTGGCCGGCCCCAACCTGGTCACCGCGACCGGAGACCTGGCCCTGGCCTGGGGCGTGCCCCGGTTGGCCGGTCCGTTCCTGCTGGCCGCCGCGGCGTTCGGCGCCGCGGCCGTGGTCCTGGCCGGTCTGCTGCGCCCCGAACCGCTGCCGCAGCCCGCGGCGCCGGCAGCGTCCACCGCCGGCCCGGACGCGCCACCGGACGAACAGGCGGCGGCGCCCTCGGCCCCCGGGCCGGCGGGCGGACCGCGGCGCGGCCTGCTGGCCGGCACCGCGGTGATGCTGCTGACCCAACTGGTGATGATCGCGCTGATGACCATGACCCCGGTGCATCTGCGGGCGCACGGCCACGACGCCCAGGCGGCCGGGCTGGTGATCGCGCTGCACGTCGGGGCGATGTTCCTGCCGTCCCCGCTGACCGGGCGGTGGGTCGACCGGGTCGGGCCGCGGCGGGTGGCCGCGGCGTCCGGAGTGACGCTGCTGGCCGCCGGATTGCTCGCGATGCTCGCCCCGCCGCACTCGGTGGCGGGGCTCGCCGTGGCGCTCGTACTGCTCGGCCTGGGCTGGAACTTCGGGCTGGTCAGCGGCACCGCATGGGTCACCGAAGCGCTGCCGCCGGCGCGCCGGGCCACCTCCCAGGGACTGGTGGACGTCGGGATCGCGCTGGCCGGCGCGACCGGGGGGATGGCCTCCGGGCCGGTGCTGGCCGCGGGTGGCTTCCCGGTGCTGGCACTGGTCTGCGGGGTGCTCGCGGCGGTGGTGGTCCCTGTGGCCGCACTGGGTGCCCGGGGAGCCGGCGGCGCCCGTTAACCCCTGAGAAAGCACGCAACATGGCGTCATTTCTCGTTTTCATACTGGAAACCTGGATGCTGCACTATGGGGAGCGCGGTTCCCGCAGCCACGGTCGACGCCGAGCGCACCGGACCGGAACCACGCCCCGACGACCAGGACCGTGCACAGCCGCGGCCCGCCCCGCCACGCGCGCGGCCGGCCCCCTGCCGAACGACCCAACGGCCCCCACGACACGGGGCGAAGCGGAGGACGACGATGCGGAAGGACACCGGCATACCGGGGGCACGCCCCCCGATGGCGGCCTGGTGCCGCCTGCCGCTGACCGCGCTCCTCGTCGTCCTGACGTTCCTGCTCGGCGCGGCGGCGCCGGCGTGCGCGGCCGCGGCGGCGCGCCCGGCCGCCTCCGCTTCCGGCGCCACCGGCAAGTCGGCCGCCGCGAACTCCAGTTCCGAGGAGGAGAAGCACTCCAAGCGGGAGTCCGAGCGCAGCCGCCCCCGGCGCATGGCGCCGGCCGCGGAGGGCGTGCCGCCGGCCCGACGTCCACTGCCGCCGCACCTCAGTGGTGCGGCCGGTGACGACGGAGCAACCGGCCGGGCACCGACCGCCGACCGCGACGCGGCGGCCTCCAGACCGTCCGAACTCCCCCTGCTCCACTGCGTCTTCCGCTGCTGAGCGGCTCCGCGGCGGGCCACGGCCGCGCGCCGTGCACCGCCACGCGAGTGCCGCACATCCTCGCCATCCCCACGGTGGCATCACACTTCAGCAGGAGACCTCCTCGTGGAGACCTTCATCCAGCACGCCCGGGGCCTGACCGCCCGTATCGCCACACAGCGGGAAGAACAGGAGACGTACGGTCGGCTCGCCGCCGGCCAGTCCCCCCTCGCCCTGTTCATCACCTGCTCCGACTCCCGCGTCATCCCGTCCCTGATCACCGGGGCCCGGCCCGGGGAACTCTTCGAACTCCGCACGGCCGGCAACGCCGTGCCCGCCTACCGGGACGGCATGGCGGCCAGCTCGGAGGCCGCCACCATCGAGTACGCGATGCGGGTGCTCAAGGTCGCCGACGTCGTGGTCTGCGGGCACTCGCACTGCGGTGCGGTGGGCGCCCGGGCCCGCCGCGAGGACCTGACCGGGGCACCCGCCGTCCGCGACTGGCTGGCACTCCAACTCTCCGACGAACTACCGGGCGACGACGGGCCGGCCGTCACCGCGGCCGTGCAGCGCCACGTGCGCCAGCAACTGGACCGGCTGGGTGACTACCCGTGCGTCCGGGAGCGGCTGGACGCCGACGAGGTACGGCTGCACGGCTGGTTCTACGAGGTCCACACCGGGTCGGTCTCCGTGCACCGACCGGCTGCCGACGCATTCCTCCCTCTGTGAAGGCGGGCTGTACGTGATGAAGCGATTCCCTTTCCTCCGGGCGGACTTCACCGCCTCCCTCGTGGTCTTCCTCGTCGCCGTCCCGCTGTGCGTGGGGGTGGCGGTCGCCTCCGGCGTACCGGCCGAACTGGGGCTGGTCACCGGCATCGTCGGCGGGCTGGTCACCGGGCTGCTGCCCGGTAGCAGCCTCCAGGTCAGCGGCCCGGCCGCCGGCCTGACGGTGCTGGTCTTCGAAGCGGTCAAGGAGTACGGACTGGGCGCGCTCGGCGCCCTGGTACTGGCCGCGGGACTGCTGCAACTGGCCATGGGCGCACTGAAGTTGGGGCGCTGGTTCCGGGCGATCTCGGTCGCGGTGGTGCAGGGCATGCTGGCGGGCATCGGGTTGGTCCTGATCGCCGGGCAGCTCTACGCCCTGGCGGACGCCAAGGCACCGGGCAGCGGACTGGCCAACATCGGGTCGTTGCCGCAGCTGGCGTGGGACACCGCACGGTCCGGCCCGGCGCTCGCCGCGCTCGCCGTGGGGGCCGGCACCGTCGCCGTCCTCGTGCTGTGGCCCCGCTGGCGGCGCGCGGCACGCGTCCTGCCGGCGCCGCTGGCGGCCGTCGCCCTGGCCACCACCGCGGTCTGGGCGCTGGATCTGCCGATCGCCCGGGTGCAGGTCAGCGGGTTGTTGGACGCGATCCAGCCCCCCGGGTTCGCCGACATCGGCCGACTGACCGAACTCGGCGTGCTGGGGACGGTGTTGGCGTTCACCCTGATCGCCTCCGCGGAGTCGCTGTTCAGCGCGGCGGCGGTGGACCGGCTGCACGACGGGCCGCGGACCGACTACGACAAGGAGCTGATGGCCCAGGGCGCCGGCAACACGCTGTGCGGGGTGCTCGGCGCGCTGCCGATGACGGCGGTGATCGTGCGCAGCGCCGCCAACGTCCAGGCGGGTGCCCGGACCAAGGCGTCCCGGGTGCTGCACGGGGTGTGGTTGCTGCTGTTCGCGGCGGCGTTCCCGGCGGCGCTGGGCGTGGTGCCGGTCGCGGCTCTGGCCGGTGTGCTGGTGCACGCGGGGTGGAAGCTGATCCCGCTGCGGGAGCTGCGGCCGCTGTGGCGGGCACACCGCGGTGAGGCGGTGGTGCTGTGCGTCACCGCGCTCGCCATCGTGACGGTGAACATGTTCGAGGGGGTGCTGATCGGCCTGCTGCTGGCCGTGGCCAAGACCGCCTGGGAGACCTCCCAGGCGCACCTGGAGGTGCACGTCCCCAGCGTGCCCGGCCCGGTGCGGGTCAGGGCCGTCGGCAACGCCACCTTCCTGCGGCTGCCCAAGCTCCTCGACCAGTTGGAGGCCCTGCCCGCCGACCGGGACGTCGAACTGGACCTGAGCGGGCTGCGGCACGTCGACCACGCCTGCGAGGCGGCCCTGGCGAACTGGGCCGAGCAGCACCGCCGCAACCGGAGCCGGGCGGTCGAACTGGTCTCCTGAGCCGGGCGCCCGATGCGGCGCCACGGGGCGCGCCCGGCCGGGGACAACGGCGTTCCCGGCCGGGCGCGCCGGCCCCGGACGCCGCGGCGGACGATCGACGCGGCGCCGGCGGAATGATCCGCCCCCGCTCCGTCGTTCCCCTCACACCGGAAGACGTCGACGAAGAGGTGGACGACATGCCCCTGCAGGGAGAGTACGAGCCGAGCCCGACCGCGTGGGTCCGCGATCAGGTCGAGTTGTACGAGGGATCCGGCGGCACCCGCGGCACGACGCTGCGCGGGCTGCCGGTGATCGTGCTGACCACCCGCGGCGCCCAGTCCGGCAAGCTGCGCAAGAGCCCGCTGATGCGGGTGGAGCACGACGGGGCGTACGCCGCGGTCGCCTCCCAGGGCGGCGCGCCCAAGAACCCGGTGTGGTACCACAACCTGCTCGCCGACCCCCGGGTGGAGCTCCAGGACGGCCCGGTCCGCCGGGACATGACGGCCCGCGAGGTCACCGGCGAGGAGAAGGCCGCGTGGTGGGCCCGGGCGGTCGAGGCGTTCCCCGACTACGCCGACTACCAGCAGAAGACGGACCGTCACATTCCGGTCTTCGTGTTGGAGCCGGCGGCGACCCCGCACTGACGCCCGCGCACCGCGCGCCGCCGTCCGTCAGAGCGTCACCAGGGTCACCTCGGTGGCCTTGACGCTGGTCCAGACGGCGGCGCCGTCGGTGAGCCCTAGTTCCAGAGCCGCCGCCGGCGTGATCTCGGCGACGAGATCGGGCGCCGCGGACGAGCTGATGACGACCCGCAGCCGGCTGCCCGCGGCGGTGATCTCCCGTACGGTGCCGGGCCAGACGTTGCGCGGACTGCCCGCGGGCTTCTCGACGTGCACCGCGACCGCCTCGGGAGCGATCACCGCGAGCGCGCGGGTGCCGTCGGGGAGCGGGTCGGCGGCGACCAGGTGACCGCCTTCGGCCAGGGTCAGCCCGTCGCCGGCGGCGGTGCCGGGCCAGGCGTTGCGGCCGAGCATCCGGGCCACCCACGGGGAGCGCGGCTGCCGGGTGACCTCGGCGGGCGGGGCGTCCTGGAGGGCCCGGCCGCCGTCCAGGACGAGAACCCGGTCGGCGAGCGAGACCGCCTCGACGGGGTCGTGGGTGACGATCAGGCAGACCCCGCCGAAGCCCGCGAGGTGGCCGCGCAGGGTGTGCCGGACGTGCGCCCGGGTGGTCTGGTCGAGGGCGGCCAGCGGCTCGTCGAGCAGCAGCAGCCGCGGCCGGGCGGCCAACGCCCGGGCCAGGGCGACGCGTTGGGCCTGGCCGCCGGAGAGCTGGGCGGGCCGGCGGTGCGAGAGCGGGCCGACGCCGAGCCGGTCGAGCCACTGCTGCGCGGTTCGCCGGGCCTCGCCGCGGGACACCCCCTGGGCGCGCAGCCCGTAGGCGGTGTTGGCCAGTGCGCTCAGGTGCGGGAAGAGCGCCCCGTCCTGGGGGACCCAGGCGACACCCCGCCGGTGCGGGGGCAGTGCGGTGACGTCGCTCTCCCCCAGCTGGAGGGCGGCTCGGGCCCGCGGCGTCAGTCCGAGCAGCGCGCGCAGCAGGGTCGTCTTGCCGGCGCCGTTGGGGCCGACGACGGCGATGGTGGTGCCCGGGTCGGCCCGGAGCGAGAGTTCGGTGAAGCCGGTGACGTCGGCGTGCAGCGGCCAGCGCTCCGCGGGGGACGGCACCGGCACGGACGACTCCCGGCGGCCGTCGCCCGCGGAGCCGTCCGCCGGCTGCGGGCCGGTCCCGTCCGGCCCGGCAGGGACGCCGTCGGCCGAGGCGGTGCGCCGCCCGGCGCGGGCGGCGCGGTCCGCGGGCCCGCCGGTCCACCGTCCGCGCAGGCACACCAGCACGGCCATGGCGATGACGAGCAGCAGCAGGGAGACGGAGGTGGCGGCCTCCGGGGAGTCCTGGAGCAGGAGGTAGACCTGGAGCGGAAGGGTCTGGGTGGTGCCGGGCAGGTTGCCCGCGAAGGTGATCGTCGCGCCGAACTCGCCGAGCGCACGGGCCCAGGTCAGCGCGGCGCCGGCGGCCAGGCCGGGGGCGACCATCGGCAGGGTGACGGTGCAGAAGACCCGCACCGGCGAGGCGCCGAGGGAGGCCGCGGTCTCCTCGTAGCTGGGGCGGAGGCCGGCGAGGGTGCCCTCCAGGCTGATGACCAGGAAGGGCATCGCGACGAAGGTGGCCGCGATCACCGCGCCCGAGGTGTGGAACGGCAGGACGATGCCGAAGGTGTTCTCCAGCCAGGGGCCGATGAGCCCGCGGCGGCCGAAGCCGAGCAGGAGGGCGACACCGCCGACGGTCGGCGGCAGCACCATGGGCAGCAGCACCAGCGAACGGATGAGCACCTTGCCCGGGAAGTCGACCCTGGCCAGCAACCAGGCCAGCGGGACGCCCAGCAGCAACGACAGGCCCAGCGCCCAGCACGACACCAGCAGCGACAGCCGGAGCGCTTCGAGCACGCCGGGGCTGGTGAGGTGGGTGCCCAGGTCGCCCCAGCTGGTGCGGGCGAGGATGCCCAGCAGCGGCATCAGCAGGAAGGCGACGGCGAGCAGCGCGGGGACGGCCAGCGCGGCGGGGGTGCGGGCACCGGGCGCGCGGCGGCGGCCGACCGGCGCGGCGGCGGGGGTGCTGAGGCGGCTCATCGGGAGTCCAGGGATCGGGGCGGGGGTCGGGTCCGGGCGGCCCGGCGGACGCCGGCGGATACGGCAGCGAGGTGGGGGCCGCCCGCTCCCCCGAGCCGGGCGGCCCCCACCCCGCACGGGGTCACGGCTTCTGGAAGCCCGCCTGCTGGAGGATCTTCTGCGCCTCGGGGGTGCTCAGCCACTTCACGAACGCCTCGGCCGCGGCGGAGTGCTGGGAGGACTTGAGCGTGGCCGCCGGGTAGGACGCGACGGCGTTCTGCGCGTCGGGGATGTCGATGGCGTCGACCTTGGTGGGCGCGGTGGCGGCGTCCGTCTTGTAGACGATGCCGGCGTCCGCCTCGCCGAGTTCCACCTTGCTCAGCACGGCACGGACGTTGGGCTCCTGCGAGACCGCCTTGACGGTCAGGTGCTGGGCGTCCAGGACCTTCTTGCTGTAGCGGCCGACCGGCACCTCGGGAGCGGCCAGCACGACCTTGAACTTGGTGTCGGTGAGGTCCTTGAGTGCCTCGATCTTCTTGGGGTTGCCCTTGCCGGTGGCGATGACCAGGCGGTTCTTGGCGATGACGGTGGGGGCGCCGGTGTCCGCCTTGAGCCCGTCCATGGTCTTGGTGTCGGCGGTGACCAGGGCGTCGGCGGGGGCGCCCTGCTTGACCTGGGCGGCGAGTTCCTGGGAGCCGGCGAAGGAGAAGGTGACCTTGGTGCCCGGGTGCTCCTTCTCGTAGACGGCGCTGGCCTTCTGGAAGACGTCGGTGAGCGAGGACGCGGCGAGCACGGTGAGCTTGGTGGTGCTGCCGGACCCGCTGCCGCTGTCCTTCTTGGCGTTGTCGTTGCCGCCGGAGCAGGCGGCGAGCGGCATGAGGAGGGCGGCGGCGACGAGCGCGGTGGCGGTGCGGCGTCCGGTGACGAAGGGGGACATGGTGCGGGACTCCTTGCTGCGCGGGGCGACGGAATCGCCCGAGCGGATGGGGACATAGCCGCGCCGTGGACGGGCGACGCCGCTGGGTGGCCGACGGTCCGGGGGACGTGGGGGCGGACCACCGGAGGGTGGCATGGGGGGTGGCCTGGGGGGGCTCAGGTGCGGTCGATGTGCACGCTGGTGGATTTCACCCGTGCGACGGCCTGCATGCCGACCTCCAGGCCGAGCTCTTCCACTGCTTCGCGGGTGAGCAGGGACACCAGGCGGTGCGGGCCGGCCTGGATCTCGACCTGGGCGGCGACGTCGCCGAGTTTGACGGCGGTGACGATGCCCGGGAAGGCGTTGCGGACGGAGGTGTAGGCGTCGTCCTCCTCGCCGCCGGCGGACTGGCCCACCTCGATCGAGAAGGCGGCCAGGTCCCGGCCGTCGATGAGGCGGCGGCCGCTCTCATCGCGGTGGGTGGCGACCCGTCCGGCATCTGCCCAGCGGCGGGCGGTGTCCGGGCTGACGCCCAGCAAACGCGCCGCCTGGCCGATTGTGTAGGACTGCATGTGCGACAACATATGGGATATTGACTCGCATTTACAATCCTTTTGGCATTCCTCTATAGCAGATGCAAGGCTCATTGGAGGAAGGGACAAGCGCGACTTCCGGCCATCGGAATTCCGGCCGCCCGGCGCGGCGGCCCGCCCGCCACCCCTACCCAGCAGGGCGAATCCCGCGAGGAACCCACACCCGGAGCCGATTACAGTGCGAGGGACAGAAAGAACATCAGGGATATCTCCGTAGCGATTCGAGCAGCGCGGCATTCCCCTTCGCCGCTCCGCATCGGGACGTCCCGAATGTCGCGGCACGACATCCCGTCGCACGGCGTCCGGCTCCGTGGCATTCCGCCGCACCGCTCGGCCTTCCCCGCAGCCGCGCCCCCACACGTCCCGCACCGCTCGCACTGGAGGAAGTGGTTCCCATGAGCCTCAGCATTCGCAACCAGCTCTCCGGCACGGTCCTCACCGTCACCCCCGGGGAGGTGATGTCGACCGTCGTACTGCGGCTCTCCGGCGGGCAGACGCTCACCGCCGCGATCACCGTGGAGGCCGTGCACGACCTGGGAATCACGGTCGGTGCGCCGGCGCGGGCGCTGGTGAAGTCCACCGAGGTCGCGCTGTCCACCGGCCCGGTGGACGGGCTCAGCATCCGCAACCGGCTCCCGGGGACCGTCGTCGCGGTGACCACCGGCGGCGCGATGGCCGGCGTGAAGGTAGCCGTGCCGGGCGGTGAACTGACCGCCGCGATCACCAAGGACGCGGCGGCCGACCTGGGGCTGGCCGCCGGCTCCGAAGTGACCGCGCTGATCAAGTCCACCGAGGTCGCGCTGGCCGCCGAACGCTGACCCGAGGGCCCTGCCGGTGGGGCGCCCGCCCGCGCCACGACCGGCGCGCGGACGGGCCCACCGGCGGAGGCGTGCGCCTACCGCTCCCGCGGCTCGGGGCAGGGGCCCACCCAGATGCGGGTGATGGCACTGATGTACCGGGCGCCGCAGCGGTCGGACGGCACCACCAACTGGCTGCCCGCGGCGTCCAGCGGCTCCCCGTCCAGCGCGGTGGCCAGCAGGATCGGGGCGTTGCCGAAGTCGGCGTCGATCTCCGCCCAGGACAGCACGGTGTGGTGGCCGTCGCCGCCGGTGACCGTCAGCAGGAAACGGGAGCGGTCCTTGCGCCGCCGGGCGTCGAAGGCGGGTCCCGCTTCGTCCAGGACGTCGCGCAGCAGCGGGCCGTCGAAGGTGTGGTGCTGCGGCCCGTTGGTGGCGCAGTCGAAGACCACCGGGGCGTGCCGCTGCGGCCAGCGCGCCCGCAGGTCGGCGACGGTCAGCGTGAGCGGGCGGTGCAGCTGGCCGCCGATCAGGAAACTTCGCACGACGGGCGGGGCGTCAGCGGACGCGCCGCGGACGGCGACGGTGCGGGGCGGCGGGCTGAGTCGGCTCATTGGTGTCCCCCTGGAGACGATCCGCGCGGCGGCTGCCTCCCTGTGATGCCCCAGCGCCGCATGACTCAATCACATATGCCATCCGCTTACACATGTTTCCCTTGCGCAAGTGAGGCGAATGGGGGCAAGAAGGTGGCAGGTCCGGAGCCCCCGCAGTGCCGCCCCGGACCTGCCGCCGCCGCACGGCCGGCCGCATCCGTCACACGGAGCCCTCCCGCGACGGATGCGCCCGGGCCGACCAGCCGCCCTCGCCGCCGGCCTCGCGGTGCTCGGCGAGGGCCTGCCACACCTTGTCCCGGAGGAAGGGCACCTCGGTGAAGCGGATCCCGGTGGCGTCCCGCAGCGCGTTGCCGAAGGCCGGGGCGACCGGGTTGAACGGGCTCTCGCTCATCGACTTCGCACCGAGCGGCCCGATGGAGTCCGAGGTCTCCATGAAGTGCACCTCGGTGCGCGGGACGTCCGCGTAGGCGGGCAGCCGGTAGCGGCGGAACGCCGGGGTGAGGACCTTGCCGCCGGAGTCGACCAGGACCTGTTCGAAGAGGGTCGCGCCGAGGGCCTGGGCCACCCCGCCCTCGACCTGGCCGCGGCACTGCATCGGGTTCATGACCTTGCCCGCGTCGGCCGCGTGGACGCTGCGCAGGATCTTGATCTCGCCGGAGTCCGGGTCGACGGCGATCCGGAACCACTGGGCGTTGAAGGCCACCGAACGCGGGGAGCCGCCCCAGTATCCGTCCGCCACCAGTTCCACGTCGCGCTCGCGGGCGGCCTGGTGCAGCTCCTTGAGCGAGACCGTGCGCCCGGCGCACTCCACGGCGTCGGTGAGCAACTGGCACTGGCTGCGCGGGGTGCGGGCGTACTCCGCGGCGAACGACAGGATCCGTTCGGCCAGGCCGTTGGCCGCGCGCATCACGGCCTTGCCGGCCACGACGGTGCCGGCCGAACCGAAGGCCCCGGTGTCGTGCCGGACCACGTCGGTGTCGGACTGCCGGATGACGATCCGGTCGACGGTGGTGCCGAGCGCGCCGGCGGTGATCTGCTTGTGGACGGTGGTGGTGCCGTTGCCGAATTCGGCGGTGCCGACGGCGATGTCGTACGTGCCGTCCTCCAACAGGGCCACCGTGGCGTCGGCGTAGTGCCCGCCGGGCGGACCGGTGGCGATCATCGACATCGCGGTGCCCTCGCCGACCAGCCAGCCGTCGGGGGCGTCGGCGGCGCTGCGGTCCTCGGCGATCGCGTCACGGATGACCGTCAGGCACTGGTCCAGCCCGTAGCTGGCGATGTGGAGGTCCTCCTCCTCGCCGCCGGGGCTGAGCATGTGCTCCCCGGGGCCGATGATGTTGCGCTCCCGGAAGACCAGCGGGTCGATGCCCAGGCGGCGGGCGAGTTCGTCCATGGTCGATTCCACGGCGAAGGTGACCTGGCCCAGTCCGTAGCCGCGGAACGCCCCGGCCGGGACGCAGTGGGTGTAGACGGAGTAGGCGTTGACCTTCTTGTGCGGCGCGCGGTAGACGGCCATGGACTCGCCGACGCTGTGGAACATCACCGCCGGGCCGTGGTTGCCGTAGGCGCCGGTGTTGGAGACCACCCGCACCTGGAGGGCCGTCAGGGTGCCGTCGCGCCTGGCGCCGGCCTTGATGCCGATGGTGAACGGGTGCCGGGTGGTGGCGCCGAAGAACTGCTCGGCGCGGGTGAACTCCAGCTTCACCGGCCGGTGCAGCCGCATCGCGGCCAGCACCACGATGTCCTCGGCCAGCATCTCCTGCTTGCCGCCGAAGCCGCCGCCGACCCGGCCGGCGACCACCCGCACCTCGTCCTCCGGCAGGTCGTACAGGGCGCACAGGGCGCGTCGGGTCAGGAAGGGCACCTGGGTGCTGGAGCGGACCACGATCCGCTCGCCGTCGCCGTCCTCCTTCTCCTCGAAGTAGGCGACGGCGCCGTGGGTCTCCAGGCTGGCGTGCTGCACCCGTTGGGTGCGGAAGGTCTCCTCGTAGACCACGTCGGCCTCGGCGAAGCCCTCCTCGACGCTGCCGATCTCGCCGTGCACCTCACCGACGACGTTGTCGTCGGGACGGGAGATCCGGCAGGTTTCGGAGTCCTTGGGGTGGACCACCGGGGCGCCGGGCCGCATCGCCTCCTCCGGGTCCAGGACGTGCGGCAGCACCTCGTACTCCACCGCGATCCGGCGGCAGCCCTCCTCGGCGGCGCCCTCGCTGTCGGCGACCACCGCGGCGACCCGCTGTCCGACGAAGCGGACCACGTCGTCCAGGACCCGGGTGTCGTCGGGGTCCTCGGTGGGGTGCTCGTGACGGGCCGTGGAGAACAGCCGCTCGGGGGCGTCGTGGTGGGTGAGGACGAGGTGCACGCCGGGGACCCGCAGCGCGTCGCTGGTGTCGATGGAGACGATCCGGGCGTGCGGGTGCGGGGAGCGCAGCAGCTTCATGTGCAGCAGCCCCTCGACCTCGATGTCGAAGGTGTAGCGGGCGGTTCCGGTGACCACCTGGGGGCCGGCCGGGGCGCCCAGGTTGCGGCCGACCGACTGCCCGGGGCAGGGCTCCTCGACGTGGGTGACGCCGCGGATCGCGTCCTCGATCGCCCGGTAGCCGGTGCAGCGGCAGAGGTTGCCCTTCAACGCCCTGGGGAGGTCGGTGAGTTGGTCCTCGTCCAGTTTGGACGTGGTCATCAGGAAGCCGGCGGTGCAGAACCCGCACTGGAAGCCCTGGGCACCGAGGAACTTGCGCTGCATGGGGTGCAGTTCGCCGTCCGGTTCGGCCAGGCCCTCGACGGTGGTGACGCGGCGGCCGGCGGCGCGGACGGCCGGATAGAGGCAGCTGTGCACCGGCTCGCCGTCGACGTGCACGGTGCACGCCCCGCAGTCCCCGGCGTCACAGCCCTTCTTCACCCCGAACCAGCCGCGGTCGCGCAGGTAGGTGCGCAGGCACTGGCCGGGGCGCGGTTCGGCGTCGAAGTCCCGACCGTTGACGTGGATGGCGTAGCTCATCGGACAGCCTCCCGGGCGGACGGCGAGTGGGTGGTGAGTTCGGCACGGACCTCCTCGGCGAGGCGGAGCGCCATGTGCCGCCGCCAGGCGGGCAGGCCGTGGATGTCGTCGAACCACTCGGGCTCGGTGACGGCACCGTCGAGGGTGCCGTGCAGCACCGCGGCGGTGGGCGGGGTGGGGAACCAGAGGCGGAACGGACGGACGGTGGCGGCCGTGACGGTGATCGCCAGCGAACCGTCCAGGGGGTCGAGGGTGCCGATGACCAGGGCACCGGAGCGGCCGAGTCCGTAGAGGGAGACCTGCCGGAACGCGGTCCGGCAGGTCAGTGCGCGGGCGGGCAGGGTCACCGAGCGCAGGAGTTCGCCCTCGCCGAGGTCCTTGCGCCCGGCGCCGGTGATGAAGTCGGCGACCTGCACCCGGCGCCGGCGGCCGTCCTGGGCCTGGAGCAGGCAGCTGCCGTCGAGCGCGGCGGTCAGCGAGATCATCGGCCCGGCGGGCAGGCCGTTGCAGAGGTTGCCGCCGAGGGTCGCCATGTTCCAGATCTTGAACGAGGCCAGGAAGGCGCGGCAGCACTGCTCGAAGAGGGGCGCGGCCGGCACCGGGAAGGTCGCGGCGAAGCGGGAGAGCTGGGCGATGGTGCAGGTGGCCGCGATCTCCAGGGAGCCGTCCGGGAGGCGGGTCAGCGGCTCCCAGCCCATCCGGCTCAGGTCCACCAGGCGCCGGAGGTGCGGTTGGGGTTCGGAGAAGAGGTAGGTGCCGCCGCCCAGCCAGGCGTCGCCGGTGCGCCAAAGGGCGTGCTGCCGGCCGTCCCGCACCTCCAGCACGGTGTTCAAGTCCATGCAGCCGAGTGAAGCAAGCGGCCGGCGGGCCGCACGACTGGTCCGCAGCACGGAAAACGCACCAAGGTCCGGGGCAGGAACTGGATGATTAACCAAGAGGTATATCCGCTTGAACCCCTGGCATTTACGATGCCAGGACCCACATTCGCCTCGTGAATGTGAGATGCCGGGTCCTTCGCCCGGTAGCCGTCCAAGGAGCCACCACATGCACGTCCACGATCTCCTCCAGCTCGATGCGCTCGACCTGACCCTCCTGTGGGGCGAGGAGCCACTGCTCGCCCAAGAGGTCAGCGGGGTCACCGCCACCGACCTGGAGGCCCCCGCCCGGTTCCTCCAACCGGGAGAGCTGGTGCTGAGCGGGCTGGTGTGGTGGGCCCCCGGGGACGAGCGGGAGAAGGTGGACCGCTTCGTGGCGGCGCTCGCGGACTCCGGTGCGGCCGCACTGCTGGCCGGCGAGGAGACCCACGGCAAGGTCCCCGACGTGCTGGTGGAGTCCTGCCGCGCGCACCGCGTCGCCCTGGTCTCGGTGCCCGCGCGCACCACTTTCCGGGCCATCACCGAGGCGGTGTACCTGCGCCGGTGGGGCGACCTCAGCCGCCGCGCGGCCGGCCACTACGCCCTTCCGGAGAACGTGCGCAACGAGCTCGCCGGGCTGCTCGCCGGGGACGCCGCGCCCGACGCCCTGCTGGACCGGGCGTTCGCGCACCTGGGCGGCCCCGCCTGCTACCTGCTGACCGCCACCGGCCGGACCCTCGCACGCACCCCCGACGCCCCCGAGCTGACCGCCCGACAGGCCCGGCGGTACCTCACCGCCGGCATCGGCAACACCCTGCGGATCGAGGGCGACCCGGGACCGTACGACGCCTGGTTCCTGCACCTGCGCGGCGTGGACGACGCACCGCCGCGGGTGCTGCACGAGATCGCCGACGTCGTCGCGCAGTACCGGCACCACGAAGCGGCACGCGGGACGGCCGCGCGCCGGGCGACGAACGCCCTGTTGGCCCTGGTCGCCGCGGGCGCCGCCGAGGGGAGCGCGTTCGACGCGGCGCTGCACGCCTGCGGGCTGCCCGCCGACGGCCCGTTCCGCGTGGTGCTGGCCGCTTCGGACGGCACGGAGCCCGAGCAAGCGACCCGGGCGCTGGTCGAGGCGCTGCGGCACTCCCCCGGGCCGCCGTTCGCGGCCGGGCTGCTGCCGGGCGGGGACGCGGCCGCGGTGGTGGCCGACGACGAGGAGTCGCCGACGGCCCTGGACGAGCCGTGGCCCGCGCTGCACGCCTGCCGCCCCCAGGCGCCGCTGCACGCCGGGGTGAGCGGCCCGGTGGCCGCCGCCGACCTCAACTCTGGCCTGGAGCAGGCCCGTTACGCCCTGGCCGCGGCCCGCTCGGCGGCCCCGGAGGGGGCCGGGGTGTCCTCCGTCGACGAGCTGTCCACACTCGGCTCACTGCTCTCCGGGGTGCCGGGCGAGGTGCGGACGGCGTTCAGCAGCCGGGTCCTCGGCCCGCTGTCGCGCGGGGGCAGCGCCTCGCACCGGATGCTGATGGAGACGCTGGAGGTGTTCCTCGCCCAGCACGGGTCGTGGGCGCGCACCGCGGAGATCCTCCATCTGCACGTCAACACCGTGCACTACCGCGTCCAACGGATCGAGGCCCTGACCGGCCGCGACCTGTCCCGGCTCGACCACAAGCTGGACCTGCACGCGGCGCTGCTGTGCCGCTGAGCGGCGGGCGGGTCGACGGCCGCGGCCTCAGCCGCGCTCGTCCGGCCGGTCCACGTGCACGTGGGTGGACTTGATCCGGGCGGTGGCCTCGACGCCGACCTCGATACCGAGGTCCTCGACGGCCTCCCGGCTGACCACCGCCACCACGCGGTGCGGCCCCGACTGGACCTCGACCTGGGCGATCACGTCGTCGAGGGTGACCGCCGTGACGATGCCGGCGAAGGCGTTGCGGACGGAGGTGCGGGCCTCGCCGGGGACCGGGTGCGCGCCGGCGGCCCGTTCCTTGGCGAACGCGGCCAGACCCACTCCGTCGATCACGCGGTTGCCCGCCCCGTCCCGGTCCATGCGCAATTGCCCGCCGTCGGCCCAGCGACGAACGGTCTCCGAACTCACGCCCAGCAGTCGCGCTGCCTGGCCAATGCTGTACGAGGGCACGTCGGCACTCTAAAGGACCCGAGAACCGACCCGGGCGTCACATCCAGCCGATGCCGTCCGCCGGCCGGCACCGGCGGGTCTTCCGTCGGGCGGGCGCTGCCGCAGCACCTCGGTCGGCTCCTCCGGTGCCGGCGCTCCTCGCCGCATGTTCGTCCCGCACTCGCAGCCAAGGTCGACATCGAGCCATTCGGATCGAGGCTTGCGCTGCGCCGGGTGGCTGACGACGTGTCCGGGCCTTCGTGCGCCGCTCGACGCCTTCGCTCGCCCCACCAACAGGAACACAGGGTCTCCTTCTGGTCCGCGGACGCTTCCCGGTCGCGACGACCGCGTGCGACCCTGCCGATACGGGCCCCGCGGGCCGGCCAGGTTCCACGACGAACGGCGGCGCGGCCCAGCCCGGCGCGCCGCTCGGCCAGATCGGCCACTTGGCCCCGTACCTCACCGAGGCGCGTAATCCGGGAGAGGGAAAGGGAAAGGGAAAGGGAAAGGCAGCGGGAGGGAGACGGTGATGGAGATCGAGGTTCTGGTCGTAGCCGGCTGCCCGCACCGGCAGCTCGCCGAGGAGCGGCTGCGGCAGGCACTGGACGCCGCCGGGCTGACCGACACCGGCTTCACCACTCGGGTGGTCGGTGACCAGGCAGCGGCCGAGCGGTCCGGCTTCACCGGCTCCCCGACGATCCTCATCGACGGCCGCGACCCGTTCGCCCGGCCCGGCGCCGCACCGACCCTCGCGTGCCGGCTGTACCGCACCCCCGGCGGTCTGGCCGGGGCGCCCGACCTCGACCGGATCCGTCGCGCGCTCGACGACGCCGGCCCCGGGCCGATCACGGATGCGGACGACGACTTGAGGGCCCGACGGACGCCGCCGTCGAGCCCTTGAGCGCGCCGGACCACGTGCCGGCCGGGCACGCTCCCCCTTGCCCGTAGGGTGCGTGCGCGAAGCAGCCCGCGACCCGGTTCAGGCGCGCCGGCCGGTGACCGTGAAGGCGACCGAGTACGTCAGCGTCTCCGCGCTGTCCAGGTGCGCCAGGAAGGCGGCAACCGCCTCGTCCCCCGCCTGCGGGGAGCCGAGGGCGCGGGCGATCAGGGGCCGGGCGATGTCGAGCTTGAGCTCCCACTGGCCGCGTTGGACCGGGTCGATCCGCCCGGCGATCAGGTGGTACGGATCGACCCGCACGTCCAGGTCCGTCAGCCCGGCCCGGCGGGCCAGCCCGTACAGACGGCGCCCGGTGTGCGGGTCGAAGCCGGCTGCCGTGAGCGCCTGGGTGACCGGGTCGAGCAGGGCGCGCAGTTCGGGGCCGAGCGGGTCGTGCCAGACGAGCTGGCCGTCGAGGTCGAAGAGCACGACCGTGCCGCCGGGGCGGGTGACGCGTGCCATCTCGGCGACGGCCGCGTCCCGTTCGGCGACGTACTGGAGCATCAGGCGCGAGTAGACGACGTCGAAGGAGCCGTCCTCTAAGGGCAGTGCACGGGCGTCGCCGGAGCGTCGCTGCGGGCCCGTGCCGGCCGGGCCGCCCGCTGCGAGGCGCGCGGGGTTGCCGTCGAAGGCGACGACCTCGGCCGCCGGGCGGGCCCGCAGCACGGCCTCGGCGATGTGACCGGGGCCGGCGCCCACGTCGAGCACGCGCGCCCCGGGGGCGCTCGGCAGCACCGGGTCCAGATAGGTGCGCACCCATGCGTCGGCGTCGACCTTGGCCACCAGCCGGCCGGCCTCGCGCCGGTCCTCCATCAGGTACGGGACGGTCATGCGCTGCTCCTCGGGTAGACGCCCCGGCCGTGCAGCCGCTGGGCGTACAACTCGTCGATGTGCCGGTAGAGATCGGGGTACGCCTCGGCGAGCCACAGCGCGCGGGTGTAGGGGCGTACGGACTCGGCCCCCGCCAGGATCAGGTGGTCGATCGGGGTGGCGGTGGCGAGGGGGACGGCGGCGGGCTCGAAGTCCGCGTAGGCGTGGCAGGCCGCCGCCAACAGGGTGTCCGTCGCCCGCCGGACCTCGGTCGGATCGAGTCCCGGCGCGACCAACAGGTCACAACGGTTCTCCAGGAAGGAGAAGTTGAAGCCCAGCGGCCCCCTGTAGGCGAGCGCGGCGGCCCGTACCGTACCGGACGCGTCGTACAGGGCCCAGACGCGTCGGTGGCGGCGCAGCCCGACCAGGCGGTAGAGCCGGTCCACATCCGTCAGGCGCAGGTCGTCGCGGTCCAGGCCCTCGGCCCGTACGTACACCTCGCCGCGGCAGCGGCGGGCCAGGTCCGCCAGCTCGGGACAGGCGCCGGCGTCGAGTTCGGTGACCGTGCCGACGGAGCCGACCGGGAGGAGCGCGCGGGCGAGGGTCAGCGGGACCATCACGTAGTCACCGGGGGCGACCAGCGAACGCGCGGGGCCGAGGTTGCGCTCGATGCTGCCGAACGCGCGGGCCGCGAAGCGGTTGGAGGGGCTGAACCAGTTCTGCGCGGCGACGTCCTGCCGCTCGGCCACCCGGATCGCCTGCGCCGCCAGCATCACCGCCCGCCCTCCGGCGAGGGTCCCCGAACTGACCAGGTGCTGGGTCTGCCAGCCCCCGTGCGTGGAACGCCAGGAGCTCAGCGAGGCCCAGCCACCGCCGGGCTCGTCGTAGCTCGCGACCCAATGGAGCAACTCGCCGGCCCGGCGGGCGCGTTGCCAGTTCTCCAGGATGAGCGACCAGTAGGGGGCGAGCCTGGCCCGCTTGGCCGGGTAAAGGAAGCGGGAGCGCTCGTACCGGTCGAAGAGTTCGACCGGTGGTAGCGCGTTCACCTCGCATCCGAAGTCGGACCACGTACGGGAGGCGATCCGGTCCGCCACTGCGGAGACGGTCATGGGACGTGCCCTGTCCTTTCGCGGGGTTCCTGAGATCGACAGCATCTCCAACGGCCGACACCGGCGAAGGTGACGCCGTTCGGGCGACGCTTTCCGGACGCGAGAAGCGCGGCGCCGCACCGCGGGGCGAGGCCGGTCCGCCCTCTCCGGGCGGGGGCCGGCGCGGTCGCCTCGTGGCGCAGGACAGGCTTGCCGTCGTTCGCGGTCACGACCCGCGCTCTGTGCCAGCCGCCCTGCCACGACGCCGAGTTGACGTCCGCAGCGCGATGTCGCGCGCGTCGTCCGATGTTGCCGGCGCGGTGCCTGACCGAAACGAGAGCAGCCCGCCGGCCCCTCCCCCACCCGTGGCGTCACCCCGAACCGGGGGGACCCGGTAGCCGGACCTCCTCGTTCCTTGGTGCGGTGGACGGGTCGAGGACCTGCCTGCCCTGCGCGCGGGGGCATGGCAGGCAGGAGAGTGGGGCGGTAAGCGTGGTTCTCCGACCGGAGCGGGGTCGTCCTGGGCCAGGTGGTGGATCCGGGGCGGGCCGGACGGACGCTTCGCCGAGCCGGACGACGACGGCGCCGTCGCCGACCACCCGGACGGCGATTACCGCCAGGTAGGTCGTGCAGGGTCGGAGCGGCGGGCCGGTGTTCGACGGGGTGAGGGGAGGCGCCGCCCGCACCGGGCGGACCAGCGGGCCCGGCGCCAATTGGCACCGAACAGAGCAGTCCGGTTCGCGGCCCGCCCGCACTTCGGCACTCCGCGACCGCGCTTCTCCCCGCCCGCGGGGCACCTCGCGGCGTTCCGCCAACTCATGGGATCGGTTGGTCAGTTACCGGGAAGTCGGATCCCGGCTCCGCCAACGGGGGCCGATCGGGACGTCCTCGACGACCCCTCACCACTGGATTAGTCCGGTTTGCGGCGGTTTCTGGCGAATGTCAGCCTGAAAGCCCATTCGTCGAAGGAGTTGATCGCATGGTTACGGATCGCACCGCACCGATCGAGACCGCTGCTCTGTCCGCCGAGGTCGAGGGGCTGCTCAGCCCCGCCGAGCCCGACGGTGTCTACCGCGATACCCGCGAGTGCGGGGGCGGGCTGCTGCTGCTCGGCCTCCTGCTGATCTCGCCCCCCACCCCCCGCCCGAAGTCCGGCGTTCGCTGAGGGGAATCGCGTTGGCTGAACAGACGCAGGGAGCAGTCCCGCTCAGCGCTGTGATCGCCGATGCCGCAACCGGGGTCGCCCTCGCCCTCCAGGGTGGGGGCGACCCCTATGCGCTCTCCCGGATCCTGCGACAGGGCGATCCGCTCGCCCCTGCCGCGGTCCGGGTCCTGGGCGCCGACGCGCTCGCGCCGTACGCCCTGGAGCACCGCGCGGTGCCGGTGGGTGCGGACGACGAAGCGGTGGTGCGGCAGACACTGGCGGCCTTCCCCCCGGGCGCGGACGCCTCCGACGTATCGGCATGGAGCTATCGCGGCCTGGTGGAGGCGACGCACGCGTACCTCCCCTCGCACGCCCGACCCTGGCCCCGGCCCCCCGAGACCGGAGCCGAGTGGGCCGCCACCGACCCCTGGCCGCGGCTCGCCCACCGGGTGTCCCAACTCGCGGCCCTGGCCCTCCCGGGCCTCGCCGCCGACCTGGAGGAGCAACTGACCTCACGCACCGACGACTTGGCCCGCGGCTTCGTCCGGGCCGTACGCCGCCGCGACTGGCTCCAGGCCGCCGGGGTGGGCCGCTGGCTGGCCCGGCTCCCCGACGTGCCCCCCACCCTCGGGCTGGACGCCGGCCTGGCCTTCGTCCGGCAGATGGGCGGTGACGACCCGCGGGTGGCGCTGCACGTGGTGGCCGCGCAGCGGTTCTTCGGGCGGGGCTGGTGACCGCCGGCCGGGGCGACCCGGACCTGCTGGACCGGATCGTCGGGGGCAGCCTCGGCTGGCTGACCGCGATGCGGGACTTCTTCCGCCTGCCACCGGACACGACCACCGACGCCGACCCCAACCTCACCCTCAAACCCCTCGGCGAGCTGGCCGAACTCACCCAGCTCATCGCCTCGTCGCACCCGTGCGCGGAACTCCGGGACGCGGCGGGGCGGCTGTTCGCCTTCGCCTGGCGGGAGACCCGCGCGGGCGCCCTGTTCGCCGAGCTGATCCGCGGGGAGCCGTACGCCACCTACCCGGTGGAGATCTACGGGGTCTTCGCCCAGGCCGGGCTGCGGCACCCGGCCGTCGAGGAACTGGTCCTGACCACGACCGGGCTGCGCGGCTGGCGGGTGGCCCGCGAGGACCACACCCGAACCCTCGGGGTGCTCAACGCCGAGCGGCGGATCGGCCTGGCCCAACACGCCGACTTCGACACCGCGTTCGCGCACACCGGGCTCGGGCTGCTCCCCGAGCCCTGGGCGCTGGACCGCAAGGCGGCGTACGGCCTGACCCACGACGTCTTCCACCTCACCGACTGGGGCCGCAACCGCCGGCGGTTGGCCCCCGAGGCCGCCGGCTACCTGCGGCTCTGGTTGCCCTCCTGGCTGGAGAACTGGCAGGAGGAACAACTGTGGGACCTCGTGGGCGAGTTGCTGGCGGTCGCGGCCTGCCTGCCCGCGGCCCCGTACGACGCGGCTGCCTGGCAGCGGCTGGCCGCCGCGCAGGCCGCCGACGGCAGCGTGCCCGAGACCGGTGCCGCGCCGCGCCCGACCGATCCGGCCGAGGCGTTCCTGGCCTGCTACCACTCCACCCTGGTGACCGCGTTCGCCGGCACCCTCGCCCGGATCGCCTCGGACGAGGCCGAGCCCTACGCCGGCCCGCTGGTGGCCGGGCAGACGGCGGTGGCCGGGCCGACCCCCTACGAAAGCGAGGCTGCGCTGTGACCGTGACCGCTGCGTCCCTGGCCTCCCCGGCCTCCCCGGCACTGCTCCACCGGGTCGGCGACCGGGCCCTGAGCTGGCTCGACGCGCACCGCGACTTGTTCCGGCTGACGCCCGAGGACCGCGCCACGGGCAGCGCGACGATCGAACGGCTCAAGCCCATCGGCGAACTGGCCATCAACATGCAGGTGCTGTTCCGGGAAGGCGTGGCCGGCTCCCGGCAGCGCACCCGGGCCGGTGCGCTGCTGGACTTCGCCTGGCGGGAGCTGCTCGACGGCGGCAACGTCCTGGCCGCCCTCCAACAGGACGAACCGCACTCCCCGGTGCCGTTGGAGGTCTACGCGCCGTTCCACGAACTGGGCCACCGCCACCCGGGCCTGGAGGCGGCCCTGGCGGTGACCCGGCGCACCGCGACGTGGACCGCGCTGGAGATGGTGCCCAACCGGCGCCTGGGCGTGCTCAACGCCGAACGCAAGATCGGACTGGCCCCCAGCGCCGACGTCGACCAGGCACTGGCGCGCACCTGGCTGGGACAGCTGCCCGAGCCCTGGACGGTGCAGCTGCACATCGCGTACGACATCACCCACACCGTCTTCCACCTCACCAACTGGGGCGAGGCACCGGACCGCATCCCGCCCGACGTCGCCGACTACCTCACCCGGTACCTGCCGGCCTGGCTGGACGACTGGGCCGACCTCGAACACTGGGACCTGCTCGGT
Organism: Streptomyces sp. VTCC 41912; assembly: GCF_045799175.1. Classification (NCBI taxonomy): domain Bacteria; kingdom Bacillati; phylum Actinomycetota; class Actinomycetes; order Kitasatosporales; family Streptomycetaceae; genus Streptomyces; species Streptomyces sp. VTCC 41912. The sequence continues at coordinate 133,878 of NZ_JBJMAB010000007.1, read as the reverse complement.
GAGCTCCTGGTCGTGGACGCCTGTCTGCCCCGTCCCACCTTGGACGCGCGGCTGTGGGAGCGGTACGCCGCCGCCCAGGACGCGTCCGGGGCGATGCCGATCCAGCACGCGATGCCCGAGGGCGATCCGGACCTGGTCTTCGACCAGGTGCACCACCCCACCCTGGTCGCCGCGTTCGCCTCGGCCATGGCCACCTCCCGCGCGCTGACGTCCACCGCCGGCTGATGCGGCCCCCCTCCGGCGGGCCGGCGCTGGCGGACCGGCTGGCGTACGCGCTGACCACCGTCGACGCCCCGGACGTCGTCCTGGCCGTCACCCGGCGGGGCCGCCGCACGGTGGTCAGCGGCGGCACCGCGCTGGCGCCGCCGACCCCGCGCCAGGACCTGCGCTACGAACTCGGCTCGCTGACCAAGACGTTCACCGTGCTGCTGCTCGCGGACCTCGCGGCGAACGGCGCGCTCCGGCTGGACGATCCGCTCACCGCACGCCTGCCGCGGCTGCCGCTGCGCCACCCGTGGTCGGGCCGGATCACCCTGCGCCACCTGGCCACCCACACCTCCGGGCTGCCCCGCATCCCCACCGACCTGTTGATCGGCGCGCTGGTCCGCCCCTACGAGAACGGCTACTCCCGCTACGACACCGAGCGGCTGCTGCGCACCTTCGCCCACACCCGCCCCCGGCACCGGCCCGGCACCCGCTGGCGCTACTCCAATTTCGGGCTGGCACTGCTCGGCCCGGCCATGGGGCACACGACCGGCACCGGCTACCCGGACCTGCTGACCACCCGGGTGCTGAAGCCGCTCGGCCTCACCGGCACCACCCTGGCGCCCGGGGCCACCGGCACCGAAGCGGTCGGCCACCGCACCAACGGCACCACTCCCGTCCAGAGCACCGACATGGGGGCCTTCGCCGCCGCCGGCGCGGTCCGGTCCACCCCCGACGACCTGCTCACCTACCTGGAAGCACACCTGTACCCAGAGGGCAGTCCGCTGGCCGGGGCGCTGCGCGCGGTGCGCACCCCGCTGCTGCGACGCGGCTGGCGGCACCGCAACACCCACACCCTGACGTGGTACCAACATCCGGCGGCGCGCGGCCCGTTGCTCTTCCACGTGGGCGCGACCTTCGGGCAGCAGGCGTTCCTCGGATTCCACCCGGCGTCCGGCACCGGACTGGTCGCCCTGGCCACCCGCCGCGGACGCACCTGCCGGATGGTCACCACCGCCTACGAGCTGCTGTACGCACTGGCCGGCGACGACGGATAGGGCCGCCGGCGCGGCGCTCAGAAGTCGCCGGCGAGGATCCGGGCGAGCAGCAGTTCCGGGTTCTGCTCGGCGGCCCGGTGGAAGGCGGCGGTGTAGGCGGCGTCGCCGATCGCCGCGCGGGCCCGGCGCTCGCACTGTTCGCGCACCGCGCGGAGTTCGGGGGTGCCGCGCTGCGGGTGCCCGACCGTGCGCCAGAACGCCTGGCCGCTGCCGTAGACCTGGGCGGCCGACGCACCGTCGCCCTGGGCGGCGACCGCGGCGGCCAGCAGGTCCAGGCCGAGGGCGATCCCGAAGTTGTCGCCGATGCGCCGCTTGGCGGCGAGCATGGCACGGGCGTGGCCCGCGGACTCCTCGGGCCGGTCCTGGAACAGCGCGATCAGGGCGAGCTGGTAGTCGGTGTAGGAGCGGGACCAGTACTCGCCGCGTTCGACGCACCCGTGCCGCAGCACGGTGGCCGCGGTGCGGGCCTCGCGCAGCCTCCCCAGGGCGGTGAGGGCGAACAGTCGGACGAGGTGGCAGCGCAGCCGGGCGGCGGAGTCGAACGGGTCGTCCGGCGGCGGGCCGAGCACCTGGCCGGCGACGGTGTGGGCGGTCAGCGGGCGGCCGGCCATCAGGTGGGTGAGGCCGATCAGGTAGCCGGCCGCGAGCACCGCGTCGTGGTCACCGCTGTCCCGGGCGGTGCGGGCGCACTCCCGACCGAGGGTTTCGGCGGCCTGGATCTCCCCTTGGAGGAGGACGGCGACGCCGAGCGCCCACAGGGCCCGGGTGCGGGCGGTGCCCTCGGCGTCCTCGGCGGCCTGGGCTGCCAGGGCGCGCTCCAGGTAGTCGCGGGCCTCGTGCAGGTGCCCGCAACAGGTCCAGAAGAAGCCGATGGCCGCGGACAGCTCCTGGGCGCGGTCCGGGGCGCTGCCGAGCAGGTGGTCCAGCGCGGTGCACAGGTCGACGTACGACTCGGCGACCCGCCCGTACCAGGTGACCTGGTCGGGGCCGAGCCAGCCGAGTTCGGCGCGGCGGCCGAAGCCGACGAAGTGTTCGGCGTGGCGGTCGGCGACGGTGACCGTCTCGTCCAGTTCGGCGAGCCACATCCGGCCGTATTCGCGCAGGGTGTCCAGCATCCGGAAGCGGTTGCCCTCGCGGCTGACCACGGATTTGGCGGCCAGCCCGGCCAGCGCGGTGCGCACCGCGTCGGGGGTGAGGGGCCCGTCGGCGCAGACCGCGGCCGCGGAGCCGACGTCGAAGGTGCCGCGGAAGACCGACAGCCGGGCCCACAGCAGCCGTTCCAGCGGCGCGCACAGTTCGTGGCTCCAGCCGATGGCGGTGCGCAGGGTGCGGTGGCGCGGGGTCCAGGGCATCCCGGTGCCGTCGAGGGCGTCGAGGCGGGAGCCGAGCCGCTCGACGACCTGGGCCAGCGGGCGGTGCGCGAGCTGGGCGCCGGCCAGTTCCAGGGCCAACGGGATGCCTTCGAGGCGCCGGCAGATGAGGGCCGCGGCGTCGGCGTTGAGCGGGTCGGCGAGCCGGAGGTCGGGGGCCGCGGTGCCGGCGCGCTCGGTGAAGAGCGTCAGCGCGTCGTTGGTGCCGGTGCAGGGCAGCGGGCCGATCTCGGTGATCCACTCGCCGGCGACCTCCAGCGGCTGCCGGGTGGTGACCATGACGATGACGCCGGGGGCGGCGGTGAGCAGGTCGCCGACCAGGTCCCGGCAGGCCGCGACGAGGTGTTCGCAGGAGTCCAGGACCAGCAGCAGGTCCTTGTCGGCGAGCCATTCGCAGAGCGCGGCCACCGGTGTCCGGGCCGAGTGGTCGGCCAGCCCGACGGCGTCGCAGACGGCGGCGACCAGCAGCTGGTCGCCTTGTAAGGGCCACAGCGGGACCCAGTGGACCCCGTCGGGGAACCGCGCCGTGGCCGCTTGGGCGGCCCGCATCGCGATCCGGGTCTTGCCCACACCACCGGGCCCGGTCAGGGTGATCAACCGATGCTGCGTCAACTCGGTGCTGAGTTGCCGAAGTTCGGCTCGGCGGCCGACGAAGCTCGTCGACTCCTCGGGAATGTTGCTCGCCACCGGCCCAGTTTGCCCCACGCCGCGGGCCGTCCGCTTCCGCCCTGCCAGCGGACGGGTTCAGGGCGTGACGATGGGGAAGTTGGGGTCCGGGGCGCTGAGCAGGCCGAGCAGTTCGCGCAGCGCCGCAGCGGGCTCACCCTCCTGAGTGACCGCGGTCGGGATGCGGCCGCCGAGCAGCTCGTGGAGCTGGGGTTTGGTGAGCGTGAGGGCGGCGTCGGTCCCGCTCTCGGGGGCGGGGGCGCCGGGGGTGCTGAGGTGGGTGAGCGCGCCGTTCGAGAGGGTCAGGTGCCAGGTGCGGTCCTCGTCGGCGAGGTGGAGGGCGAGGGTCAGGTGCGCGTGCCAGGCCCGCGGCCCGTCGACGCGGATGGCGAGCGAGTCCAGAAGCTGGTCGACGCTGCGGGCCCGGACCAGGTCGGGGGCCGGGGCGTCCGGTCCGGTGGTGTCGGGGCGGGCGGCGGCCGGAGTGCCGCGCAGTTCCATGGCGGCGGTCAGGTAGTAGTTGCGCCAGGTGCCGTTCTCGCAGCCGTGGCCCAGCCGCTGGTAGACGTCGGCGAGTTCCCGGCGGGCGCGCGGGTCGTGCGGGGCGGCGAAGACGGCGTGGTTGAGGAGGGTGGCGGCGAACCGCAGGTCGCCGGCGGCGGCGTACCGCTTGCCGGCGTCGACGGTGGCCGCGACGCCGCCCAGCGTCTCCACGTAGCGCCGGGCCTGCTCGGCCGGCGGGTGCTCCCACAGGTGGGCCGGGTTGCCGTCGAACCATCCGAGGTAGCGCTGGTAGATCGCCTTGACGTTGTGGCTGAGGGAGCCGTAGTAGCCGTGGTGCGCCCAGAGCCGTGCCAGGCCCGGGGGCAGCCGCAGCTCCTCGGCGATCTCGGCGCCGGTGCGGCCCTCGTTGAGCAGCCGCAGGGTCTGGTCGTGCAGGTATGCGTAGAGGTCGCGCTGGTTGGCGAGCAGGCGGCGGATGCGGGCGTTCCCCCAGGTCGGCCAGTGGTGGGAGGCGAAGGCGACCTCGCTGTCGGCGCCGAAGAGCGCCAGCGCCTCGTTGAGGTAGTGGGCCCAGCGCCGGGTGTCGCGGACCACGGCGCCGCGCAGGGTGAGGACGCTGTGCATGGTGTGGACGGCGTTCTCCGCGGTGCACAGCGCGCGGTGGGACGGGGCGGCGAAGTTCATCGCGGCGGGGGCGTCGGCGCCGGGGGTGAGCTGGAAGACCAGGCGGACCCCGTCGACGATCTCCTCCTGGCCGGTGCGGGTGACGTCCACGGTCGGGGGGACGAAGCTGCGGGTGCCGGCGGAGGGCAGGGTGCCCAGGCCGCAGCCGATCTGGCCGTCCGGGGCGGCGGGCAGCTGCGTGCCGTACATGTACACGGCGCGCCGGGCCATGGCCGGGCCGGTGTACAGCTGCTCGCCGACCGCGCTCTCCCGGAATCCGGCGGGTGCCAGCACCGGTACCGGGTGGTGGTCGGGCGGCAGGACGCCACGGGCGCCGCCGAAGTGGTCGGCGTGCGCATGGGTGTAGATCAGGCCGGTGACCGGTCGGTCGCCGCGGTACTTGCGGTAGAGCTCCAGCCCGGCGGCGGCGGTCTCGGTGGACAGCAGCGGATCGACGACCAGGACGCCGTGGTCGCCCTCGATGAGCGACATGTTGGACAGGTCCAGGCCGCGGACCTGGTAGATGCCCTCGGTCACTTCGTACAGGCCCTGCCGGCTCACCAGCCGCCCCTGGCGCCACAGGCTCGCGTCGGCGGACGCGGGGCAGTTCCCGGCCAGGAAGGCGTGCCGCTCGGCGTCCCAGATCACCCGGCCGTCGGCCGCGGTGATCCTGGGCGGGTCGAGCGGGGCGATGAAGCCACGGTCGGCGTCGGCGAAGTCCTCGTGGTCGTCGACGGGCACGGTGTCGTCCACGGGCACAGCGGTCACGGCGCGCCACCTCTCGCAGACCGCGGGCCATCACGGGCGCATGGCCCACACGTTCGATTTAACCGAAGATGTCGGGCCGCCGCACGCGTGGGCTCCGGCGCGCCCCGGCGCCCCGCCGTGCGGCCCGGCCCGGCCCCGCGCCCGAGGTCCGGTGGCACCGCGCGAACGGGTCAGACCGGCTCCGCCTCGATCACCGAGAAGCGGTTGGGGCGCGGGAGGGGCGTGACGCCGCGGACGGCGAATCCCGCGCTGCGGCACAGCCGCTCGAAGTCGTCCCGGGTGCGCTCCCGGCCGCCGACGTTGACCAGCATGTTGAGGTCGCTGAGGTAGCGGATCACGTCGCCCGAGGCGTCGGCGACGGCCGGCAGGACCGGCTCGACGATCAGCAGCCGACCGGCGTCGGGCACGACCCGGCGGAGGTGGCCGAGGATCTGCCGGCACTGCTCGTCGTTCCAGTCGTGCAGCACGCTCTTGAGGAGGTAGAGGTCGGCGCCGTCGGGGGCGGTGGCGAAGAAGTCGCCGGTCACCAGGGAGCAGCGGTCGGCCAGGCCGTCCCGGGCGAGCCGGCTGCCGGCCTGGGCGAGGCCCTCGGCGCGGTCGAAGAGGATGCCGCGCAGCCTCGGGTGGGTCCGCAGGACACCGGCCAGCAGGGTGCCGTCGCCTCCGCCGACGTCGGCCACGGTGGCGAAGCGGTCGAAGGGGAAGGCCGCCGGCAGCAGCGCGGCGGTGTCCGCGGTGCCCTGGCTCATCGCGGCGTTGAACTGGGCCGAGAGGGCCGGCCGTTCGGCGAGGTAGCCGAAGAAGTCGGTGCCGAAGACGGTGTCGAAGGCGGGTGCGCCGGTGCGGACGCTGTCGTCGAGGTGGCCCCAGGCGCGCAGCAGGGCCGGGTCGGTGAACATCCGGACGAGGGCGTTCAGTGAGCCTGGGGCGTCGGTGCGCAGCTGGGCGCCGACCGCGGTGGCGGCGAACCGGCCCGGCGCGGGCTCGGCGAGCAGCCCCAGGGCGGTCAGCGCCCTCAGTAAGCGCGCCATGGCCTGTGGTTGCGCCGCGCACGCGGCGGCCAGGTCGTCCGCGGTGCGCTCGCCCTCGCCGATCCGGTCCAGGACGCCGAGCCGGACGGCGGCGCCGGCGACGTGGCTGGCCATGGCGCCGTAGGTGAGCTTGACGAGGGCGTCCCGGTGCTCGTCCGCGGGACGGTGCGGTTGGGGCACGAGGTTCGGGCGGTGCTGTTGCGACGGGTCGTCCGGCATGGCGGGGTTCCTCTCCGGTGATGTCCGGTCAACTGCGTTACGCACGGGGCCCGGAAGGGCACAACAACGCCTGTGTGCCGTTGCACACCCCGCACTGGCCTACATACTTAGGTAACCCTAAGTCGGCCCGATCTCCGAAGCAACGCCCCCGTCCAGCACCCCGCCCGTACGGCGCGACCGGCAGCACCACCCGGGAGAGGAGGGACGCTCCCTGTCCCCCGACGACAACCACCAACTCCGCGACCTCGCGGAACAGTTCCCGCCCGAGGCCGCCCCCTGCCCACCCGTCCGCATACCCGCGCCGGCGACCCCGTTCCGGCGCTGGGCGGTCTGGTTGATACTGGCCACCGCGATCGCGGTCCTGGTCACCGGCGTGGCCCTCGCGCACGGCCTGCTCCTGGCCGGCGGACTGGTGCTGGCCGGGGTGGCCGGACAGCGCTTCACACCGCCCCGCTCCGCCGCCCTCGACCGCGACCGCGACCGGTAGCCGGACGGGGACCGCCCGTACGCCGCCGGACGTGCCCGGCCCGCCTGCCGTCGCTCTGGGACTTCGAAGGGCAAGCGGGCCGGTGGTCCTGCACACGCGCCGCGGGGCGCACCTCACGTGACGCGGCGGCTCCTCGACGCCACGGCGATGCACACCGCCCCCAGCGCCAGGGTCAGGGCGCCGATCACGACGTTGTTCCAGATGACCCCCGCGTCGGGACCGCGCCCGACGATCCAGGGCGACACGATCAGCCAGGCACCGATCGCGCACATCGCGCCGCTCAGGCCGTACATGCGCTCCGGAGTGACGGTGAAGCCGACCGCCAGCAGGGCGATCGCGATGCCGACGATGAGGTTGTGGGTCATCAGCGCCGGCTGCGAGGCCGTGTAGTGCACGATCCACGGTGACGCCGCGCAGTACAGGCCGACGAGGAACACCGGCCCGTCGACGAACACCACGTCCCGGCCACCGAGCGTCCGCTCGAACCGGGCCCGCATCTCGGAAACATCAGGGTGACCAGCGAGATCTCCCCTGTGGTGTGAGACGTCGGCCATACGACTCGCCTCCTTCGATCACGCGTCGGGGCCGCATCACGTGGCATCAGCCACTCACCTTTATTTTGCTCTTATGTCGCCTTTATGTGTAGATGTCGAGGTGGGTAATTTGACCGGATCCGGTCATCGGGGACACGGGCCCCTGGGACGCCCTCGGAGCGTCCCGCCCCCGGCCCCGCACCGGCGCCACCACCCGCCGCGCGAGCCCCCTCGCTAGCGCCGTCGGCCGTCCGCCGCCCCCACCAGCGCCCCGCCCCGCCGCACGCCGCCGGCGGCTCCGTGCGGGCTGCGACGGGCGGAGCGGAGCCCGGCGCCCCAGCGGGCCAGCAGCACCCCCGCGCCGGGCAGGCTCGCGGCCAGCACGAGCACGCCGTAGACGACCGCGGTGGCCAACCCCTGCGCGGCCCCCAGCCCGGCGGCGCCGAAGGCCCAGGCCGCCACGCCCTCCCGGGGACCCCAGCCGCCGACGTTCAGCGGCAGCGCCATGGCCAGCAGGGCCAGCACCACCAGCGGCACCAGGTCGCCGGCCGGCGCCCGCACCCCGGCGACCCGGGCCGCCAGCACGAACGTGGCCACGTAGCCGACGAGGACGACCGACGACGCCCCGACGACGCCCGGCCAGCGCGCCCGGCCCGCCACGACCCGCCCGGCCCCGGACACCGCGGCCCGCCACCCACCGCCGGACCGGTCGGCCGCACCGGCCCGACGACGACGCGCCCGGCCCAGCAGCACCGCCGCCAGACCACCGGCCGCCAGCGCCGCGAGCACCCAGCCGGCGGTCGGTCCGGTGAGCGCCCGGACCACCGCGGCGCGCACCGGCGAACGCTGCACGGCCAGCACCACCGCACCGACCACCAGCAGCACCAGTTGCCCCGCGGCCCGCTCCAGGACGACGGCGCGCACCCCGCTGCCCACGTCCCCGGCGGCCCGGCCGTGCCGCACCGCGCGGTGCACGTCGCCCAACACGCCGCCGGGCAACGCCGCGTTGAGGAACAGCGCCCGGTAGTAGTCCGCCACCGCCTGCCCCAACGGGAGCCGCAGGCCCAGGCCGCGGGCGACCAGACACCACCGCCACGCGCTGCACACGGTGGTCAGCACTCCGATGCCCACGGCGACCAACAACGTGCCGGCGTCGATCCGGCGCAGCCCGTCCAGGAGGGCGCCTGAGCCCACGTGCCACAACAGGACCGTCAGGATCGCCAGTCCGCCGAGCGTCCGCAGCCAGGGCCACATCCGGCGCGTCATCAGCCTGATCGGGGGCCCGGGACGCCGGCCGGAGCGGGCAGGGCCAGCAGGTCGACGTGGTGCACCGTGACGCCCAGCTCCCCCGCCGCGCACGCGTCCAAGCGGCGCCGCAGGTACCCGTCGGCCACGGCCGCCAGCTCCGGACGCGCCTCCCGTGCGGCACCCACCCAGCCGCGCAGCCACCGTTCGGCCAGCGCGCATTCCGGCCCGCCCAGTCGCCAGGGACTGGGCCGGTTCACCACCCGAGCGCCGCGCCGGGTGAACGCCTCGGTGGCCGCCGCGACGGCGTCCGGACCCAGTCGCCGGCGGCCGCCGTCGGTACGGCGCTGGTGGGCGTTGAACGCGGCGGAGAGTGCGGCGTCGAGGGGGTCGGCCGGGGTGAGTTCGACCCGGCCGGTGACCGAGAGCGCCAGCAGCGCCGGGCAGCCGGCACCCGTGCAAGCCGCGGCGACGGTCTCCAGTTCGTCGCGGGTCAGCAGGTCGAGCAGGGCCGAGGCGGTGACCAGGGACGTCCCCGCCAGGTCGGCGGCGGTCAGACCGGCGAGGTCGGCTTGCAGGGTGGTGACGGTGACGGGCCGTCCGTCGGCGGCGGTGGACGGGATCCGGCCGGCGGCCCGGGCGAGCAGGACCTCGTCGTGGTCCTGGAGGACCCAGTGCTGGGGGCCGGGCAGTCGGACCGCGAGCCAGCGCCCCATCGCCCCCGTGCCGCAGCCCAGGTCACGGATCACCAGGCCGCCGGTGCCGCCGAAGCGTTCCGGAGCGGGGGCCGCGGCGAGCCGGTCGCGCAACGGGCGCAGCAGCTCCGGCACACGGGCCGCGTCGTCGGCCCGCTCCCGCAACTCCAGCCACTGCGGACAGAACCGCGGTCTGCCGACCGCCCCGGTCACGGACTCCTCGGCGCGTTCCGCAGCCGTTCCAGCGCGCCGGCCAGACTGTGCGACGTCATCTCCCACCCCTCCAGCATGGCACGGCGACCCCGTGCGGAGACCGCCAGTCGCCGCCGCAATGCGCGATCGTCGAACCAGGCACGGAGTGCCGCCGCCAAGGCACCCCGTTCGTCGGGGGGAACCAGCAGCCCCGGCACGCTCCCGTCGGGCGCCCGCCCGACCGCCTCCGGCACTCCGGCCACCGCCGTCGCCACCACCGGTACGCCGCGCGCCAACGCCTCGGTGAGCACCATGCCGTAGGTCTCGGCGTACGAGGCGAGCAACACCAGGTCGGCGGCTGCGTAGTGGGCGGCCAGTGCGGCGCCGGTCCGCGGGCCGGTGCAGGCGATGCGCCCGGCAAGGCCCAACTGTGCTATCCGTGCGCGGAGTTGCTGCGCGGTGTTCGGGTCCTGGCGGGTGCTGCCGACGAAGGCGCAGGTCCAGGGGGCGTCGCTGACGGTGGCGAGCGCGTCCACCAGGCGTCGGTGGCCCTTGCGCGGGGTCAACGACGCCACGCACAACAACCCGCCGGCGCCGTCCGTCCCGGGCGCGAGCGGGGCGGCGTCGACGCCGGGCCGGGCGACCGTCACCGGCGGCAGCCCCGGCCCGTGGTGACTGCGGATCCGACGCGCCGCCCAGTCACTGGTGGCGATCACCGCGTGGACGGCGTGCAGGGCGCGCCGTTCGCGGGCGTCCAGCTCCGCGGCCGTTGCCGGGGCGAGCCCGGTCTCGTCGGCGAGCGGCAGGTGGACCAGGACGGCCAGCCGCAACCGGGCGGCCTCGGGGCGGAGCACGTCGGGCACCCCGCAGGCCACCAGGCCGTCCAGCAGCACCACCGCGCCGTCCGGAAGACCGGCCAGCAGGCGGGCCAGTGCGGTGATGGCGGTGGCGTCCGGCTGCGGCCAGCCGCCGGGCACCTGATGGCGGTGCACCTGCCAGCCGAGGACCGGCAGGTCGCGGCAGACCCGTAGGTCGTAGCGGTTGCCGCCGCTGGGTGCCCGGTCGTCGCCGACGCCGCCGGGCAGGACGGCGTGCACCACCCGCGCGCCCGCCGGGGCGCGGCCGGTCAACGGGTGCGCCGGCGCCGGCTCACAGCGCCCGCTCGTAGCTGGCCCAGGCCACGTGGGACTCGTGCAGGGTGACGGTGATGCCGCTCAGGTCGCGGGCGCCCGCACCGAGGTTGCCGGCGTGCACCCGGTCGGCGAGCCGGTCGGCGATCACCTTGGCGAGCGCCTCGGTGGAGGTGTTGGTCCCGGCGAAGGCGGGTTCGTCGTCGAGGTTGCGGTAGTTGAGCTCGGCGATCACGCCGCCGAGTTCCTGGGTGGCGAGGCCGATGTCGACCACGATGTTGTCGTCGTCGAGTTCGGGGCGGCGGAAGGTGGCGTCCACGATGAAGGTGGCGCCGTGCAGGCGCTGCGCGGGTCCGAAGACCGCGCCGCGGAAGCTGTGCGCGACCATCAGGTGGTCACGGACGGTGATGCTGAACACGGGGGTTCCTCCAGGAGGTGTCGCCGACGGTCGGGCTCGGACGGAAGTCGTGGGCGGTGGGACGTCACACCGCACCGGGGGCCGGGGTGCCGGGCGCCGGGTAGCGGATGCGGTGGCAGAGCGCCGGGAGCGCGCCGGAGGCCAGCTCGGGCAGCACCGACGGCAGCTCGTCGAAACGGGATTCCCCGGTGATCAGCGCGTCGAAGGCGGGGTCGGCGAGCAGGTCGAGCGCGAGCGCCAGGCGGTCGGCGTGGGTGCGCCGGCCGCACCGGGCCGGGGCGACGGCGCCGACCTGGCTGCTGCGGACGGTCAGCCGGCGGGAGTGGAAGGACTCCCCCAGCGGCAGGCTGACCCGGCGGTCGCCGTACCAGCTGAGCTCGATCACGGTGCCTTCCGGAGCGAGGAGTTCGAGGGCCCGGGCCAGGCCGTCCTCGGTGGCGCTGGCGTGCACGACGAGGTCGCAGTCGCCGCGGGCGTCGGCGGGCAGCGCGAACGGGACGCCCAGCGCCGCGGCGGTGGTGGCGCGCGCCGGATCGGCGTCGACCAACTGCACCCGGGTGGCCGGGTGGCGGGCCAGCAGCGCGCCGACCGCGGCCCCGACCATGCCGCCGCCGATCACCGCGATCCGGTCGCCGAGCAGCGGTGCCGCGTCCCAGACGGCGTTCACCGCGGTCTCGACGGTGCCCGCGAGGACGGCGCGCCCCGCGGGGACGGCGGCCGGCACGGGTGTCACCGCGCTGGCCGGGACGACGTAGTGCGTCTGGTGCGGGTAGAGGCAGAAGACCGTGCGGCCGCGCAGGTCGGCCGGCCCCTCCTCGACGAGGCCCACGTTGAGGTAGCCGTATTTGACGGGCGCCGGGAACGTGCCCTCCTGGAACGGCGCCCGCATCGCCGCGTACTGGCTCCGCGGGACGCCCCCGCGGAACACCAGGCTCTCGGTCCCCCGGCTCACCCCGGAGTACAGGGTGCGCACCAGCACCTCGTCGGCGGCCGGTCGCGGCAGGTCGACCGTGCGGATCTCCCCGCGGCCTGGAGCGCTGAGCCAGAAACTCTGGGCGACGCGCGGCAACGAGTCCTCCTGGACGGTGCGGCGATGCGTCGTGAATGCTGAGGGGCGCACGCCGGGGATCATGGCGACGCCGTCACGATACGCGGCGTCCCCCGGCTCCGCCACAGTGTCCCGGGAGGCGTGATGGCCGTACAAGGGCGGTGCGGGACAAGGCCGTTCGGCCCGGACCGGGTGGCGGGCCCGCTCGCGCAGGTGGTGCTGTTGGGGGCGCTGTGCCGGACGGTCGGGCTGGGCCCGGCGGGCTGGCTGACCGGCTGCGCCTGCACGGTGGCCACCTGGGCCGCGCTCACCCGGGCGGTACGCGGCTCCTGGCTGCCGTCCTTCGGGCCGGCCAACCGCGTCACGCTGGCCCGGGCCACGCTCGTCGGCGGGGTCGCGGCGCTGGTCGCCGACTCCTTCGGCCGCCGGTCGCCGGTGGCGGTGCTGGTCGGACTGGCCGTGGTGGCGCTGGTGCTGGACGCGGTGGACGGCCGGGTGGCGCGGCGCACCGGGACGGCCACCGCGCTGGGGGCACGGTTCGACATGGAGGTCGACGCGTTCCTGATCCTGGTGCTGTCCGTCTACGTGGCGGTCCCGCTGGGACCGTGGGTGCTGGCCATCGGCGCGCTGCGCTACCTCTTCGTCGCGGCGTCCTGGGTGCTGCCGTGGTTGCGGGCGCCGCTGCCGCCCAGCACGGCGCGGAAGGCGGTGGCCGCGGTGCAGGGCGTGGTGCTGGTGGCGGCGGGCGCCGGGCTCGCGCCGCGTCCGCTGGAGCGGGTGGCGGTGGCGGCGGCGCTGGCCCTGTTGGGGTGGTCGTTCGGGCGGGACGTGCGGTGGCTGCGGCGGGCCGGGGTGCGCCCGGCCGGCGGCGCGGCCGCGGTACGGCCGGCGGACGCCGCGCCCGCGGGGCGCCGGGGCCGTGGGGAGTCCGCGCCGGGGACGGGGTGAGGCTGCGGGGACGAGGCGCGGTGGGTCGGGTGCCTGGGCGGGTGCCTCAGATCCCGGCGTGCCGTCCGAGGTAGACGACGAGCGCCAGGAACGCCAGCACCAGGTGGGTCACGGCGATGGAGAACAGCACCCGTATCCACAGGCTGCGCCGGGCCGCCTCGTGGGCCGCGGCGCGATGGGTCACCAGGACGGTGCCGGGCAGCCGGGCCAGCCGGGTGCCGGGGCGGATCGCGGTGGCCCGGGCCCGTCGGACCCCGCAGCGGAGCGAGTGCCGGTGCCGGGCGGCGATCTCCGGGCAGGTCCGCCCGTGGCCGCGGGGCGGGCGGAGCGCACCCCGGCCGGGCCTGCCGCGGCCTCGGCAGGCCCGTGCCGAGGCGAGGGGTATGCAGGTGCGGGAGCGGACCGCACGCCACGGCGGCGGTCCCTTGCGTCGCGGTGCGCCGGACATCGGTCACCCGGCTCCGGAGCCGGAGGCCGTGCGCCGGCGGCGCGGTGCCGCGGCGGTCATTCCGCCGCCCCGCCCTGGCCGGTGCCACCGGAGCCGCGGTCCGGGTCGACCCCGACGCCGCGCGCGATGCGCAGCGCGTCGTCCAGTTCGTCCTCCGCCACGGCCAGCGCGGCGGGGTCGTCGGCGGCCCGCGCCGCTTCGACGGCGGCCCGCGCGGCGCGCACCCGTTCCCGTACCGACTCGGCGAAACCGCCCACGCATGCCCTCCGCGTTCAGGCCGACCGGCCATCGCGATGATCGTTGAACAGGGGAATTCCTCAACTGTAGACGACGGACCCCCCGGATTGAACGGGCGGGGCGACTCCGGTGGGTCCGGTGCCGCCGCCGAATCGACGGCCCCGACCCCGCACTTGCCGCGCGCGCTCCCCGGGCCCCGGGGGTCGCGCCCGGCCGGGGTCCGCGACCGGCGGCGTCGGGCGGCGGCCGGACCGTGCGGACGGGCCCGCGGAGCGGACGACGGCGCCCCGGCGCGTCGAGCGAGGCGGCCAGAAGGGACGGGGGCTCGGCGCGGTGCCGTGCGCGGAGCGTGAGCGCGCGGGTCGCCTGCGCGGGCGGGCGCACCGTCGTCCCGGAGGGCACGAAGGCGCCCGTCGCCCGGCTCCTCCCCGGTAGCGGCCGTTGGAGTGATGAAGCGGACCGGAGCGCCCCGGTCGGGTGTCGTCGGGGTGCGGCCGGCGTTGAGCATCCGTGACCGTCCCCCGCCTCCGTCCGTGGTTCCTGCCGGCCAGCCTCGCGGCCCTGTTGGCCGAGGTCGCGCCGGACGGCCCGACTGACGCACCGTCCGATCGCGGCCCCGGCCCGGTGGCTGATCCCGGGTCGGGCGCCGGGTACCCCGGAACGCCGCCGTCCGCCCCGCGTTCCCCCGACGCCCGCCCCGGCGCCCCGGCCCTGGAAAGCTGAGCCCTGCACGCACCGTGGTCAACGGGCTACCACATGTGGCGGGTCCCGATGATCGCCCATAGCTTCGCCTCATGGCGCTTCGACAGATGACCCACGGGGCACGGCGGATGACCTACTCGGGGTGCGCGGCGGTGGTCCTGGCCGGCGTACTCGGTGCGGCCCCGCCGTCCCAGGCCGCGGCGGACCGGGACGACAGGGTGCACGTCGTCCGCCCCGGGGAATCGATCCAGCAGGCCGTGGACGCGGCCCGGCCGGGCGACACGGTAGTCCTGTTGCCCGGCGTGTACCGCGAGAGCGTGCTGATCAACAAGTCGCACCTGATGCTCCGCGGGGTGGACGGGGAAGCCGTGCTCGCCCCGCCCGTCACCCGGGCGGAGAACGCCTGCGGACAGACCGGTGACGGCATCTGCGTCACCGCCGGCCCCGGCGGCCCGGTCACCGACGTCCACCTGCGGTCGCTGACCGTCGAGGGGTTCCGGCGGAACGGCGTGTGGGCCTCCGGCACCGAGGGGCTGACGGTGCGCCACGTCACCGCGCGCCACAACGGCCAATGGGGCATCGGACTGGAGAAGTCCGTGCACAGCCTGCTCCGCGACGACACCGCCACGGAGAACGGCGACGCGGGGATCTTCCTTGCCAACGCGGTCATGGAGGAGGGCGGGGCGCTGGACACCCGCCGCACCCTGATCGTCGAGAACCGGCTCGGCGGCAACCGCATCGGCATCACCGCCCGGCGGGTCCGCAACCTCCTGATCGCCCGCAACAACGTGATCGGGAACTGCGCCGGGGTGTTCGTGGTCGGCGACGAGGGCCGCCCCAAGGCCGGTGCGCTCACCGTGCGGGACAACGACGTCTCGCGGAACAACAAGCACTGCCCGGCGACCAAGCGCCTGCCGTTCCTCCAGGGGTCCGGTGTCGTCCTGACCGGCACCGAGGACTCGCTCGTCCAGCACAACCTCGTCCGCGACAACGTCGGCGACTCCCCGCTCTCGGGCGGGGTGGTGCTCTTCCCGAGCTTCGTGAAGTCCGCCAACGAGCGCAACCTCATCCGGGACAACGTGGCGCTGCGGAACGCCCCGGCGGACCTGATCAACGGAGACCCGGCCGGCCAGGGCAACGTCTTCGTCCGCAACACCTGCCGGACCTCCAGGCCGGTCGGCCTGTGCCGGTGACCGCGCCGGCGCCGGCAGCACCCCCATCGGAACGTCAACGGGAGAAAGAGGCGGAATGACCACCGTGAGCCCCACCCCCCAGCCCTCGATGCGGCTGCGGGAACTGATCTTCGGCGCCGCGTGCGCGGCAGCCGTCCGGGCGACCGCGCGGCTCGGCGTGGCCGACGCGCTGGGCGAACAGCCCATCACCGTCGAGGAACTGGCCGCTTCCGTGGGCACCGAGCCGCGCCCCCTGGAACGCATGCTGCGGGCGCTGGCCTGCTACGGGATCTTCGAGGAGACCGCGGACGGGAAGTTCGCCCACACCGACATGTCGCGGCTGCTGCGGGAGGACTCCCCCAACAGCCTGCGCTACATCTCGCTGTGGTGCACCGAGCCGTGGACCTGGGAGGCGTGGCCGCGGCTGGACGACGCGGTGCGCTCCGGCCAGAACGTCTTCGACGACCTCTACGGCAAGGGGTTCTTCGACTACCTGCACCAGGACGCCAAGGACTCCGCGCAGGTCTTCGACCGGGCGATGACCGCCTCCAGCAAGCAGTCCGCCCGCGACGTCGCCGAACTCCTGGACCTCACCGGGGTGTCGTCGGTGGCGGACATCGGCGGCGGGCAGGGCCACGTCCTGGCGGGCCTGCTGGAGAAGTACCCGTCGCTGAGCGGCACCCTGCTCGACCTGCCGTCGGTGGTGGCGAACGCCGACCCCCGGCTGCGGGACGGCGGTCCGCTGGCCGACCGGGCGCGGATCGTGCCCGGCGACTGCCGCGAGGACATCCCCGTCCAGGCCGATCTCTACATCATCAAGAACATCCTCGAATGGGACGACGACAGCACCCGCCGGACCCTGGGCAAGGTCGTCGAGGTGGCCCGGCCCGGTGCCCGGGTCGTGGTCATCGAGAACCTCGTCGACGACAGCCCGTCGATGAAGTTCACCACCGCCATGGACCTGCTGCTGCTCCTGAACGTGGGCGGCGCCAAGCACTCCAAGGAGAGCCTGGTGCGCCACATGGCCGAAGCCGGGCTGCTGGTCCACGACATCCTCGTGGTCAACCCGTACCTGCACGCCTTCGAGTGCACGGTCCCGGCCGACTGAGCCCGGATGGAGCCCGGGCGGAGCCGGCCGATGGCGGTCGGCGCGACGGCGGCCTCCCCGCAGGACCTGGCGGGGAGGCCAGCCACCGTGCGCCGGTCCGGATCAGCCGGCGCCGTCCCGTTCCCAGCAGTAGAACTCCTGGGCCATCGCGTCCTTCGGACTGCGCCAGGTCGCCGGGTCGTACGCGCTGACGTACGCGGACAGCTTCTGGCTGACGGCCTGGAACTCCGGGTGCTGGTGCGCCTTGGCGATCTCCGGGCCGGGCGGCAGGTCGGACTCGATGAGGTGCAGGTACACGTCGCCGAACTGGAACAGCTTCCGTCGGTTGACGCCCACCAGCTGGGGCAGCTCCGTGCGGTCCGAGGCCGCGAAGACCTCGGCGATGTCGGGAGCCGAGCCCGGCTTCATCCGGGCGACGATCAGAGCGTGGTGCATCGGGGGTTTCCCTTCGTTGCCGCCGGGCGGCGGTCCGGGGTCGGGCTGGCGGGGCGTCAGTTGGCCGGGGCGGCCGCGCGGAGCTCGCGGTCCCGCTGCTCGATCCGGTCCCGGATGAGTTCCATCTGGATCCGCGAGTTGCGGTTGATGTGCTCGGTCATGCCCTTGTCGTCGACCGGGGCCTCGGGCTTCATGGCGAAGTCCTGGGTCCAGTGCATCGACGTGCCGCCGGGGATCTCCTTGTACTTCCAGAAGATGTCCATGAACTTGAACGGGCCGGTCTCCACCCGGCGGGCGCGGACGGTCAGCGCGCCCCGATCGGGGGTCCGCTCGGAGATCCAGCTCCAGACCTGGCCGTTCTCGTCCGGGTGCATGGTCAGCCGGAACGTGGTCGTGTCGCCCTCCCGGGACAGCACCTCGACCGAGGCGTACTCGCTGAAGAGCCGCGGCCAGTTCTCCAGGTCGTTGGTCATGTCCCAGACGAGGCTGAGCGGGGCGGCGATGGTGATCTCGTTCTCGGTGTGGCCGGGCATGTCAGGCTCCTGTCGTGGTGACGGTGTCGGTGTTGACGAGGTCGAGGAAGTCGTGCGGCGTCTTGGCGCGCTCGGCGTCCGGGGGCAGCGACCGCTCGTAGCGGTTCTCCAGTTCGCCGACGATGCCGAGCAGGCCCAGCGAGTCCAGCCCGTACTCGGCGAAGGTCACTTCGGGCCGGTTCGCCATCTCCTCCGGGTCGACGGTCAGGCCGGCGGCCGACTTCATCAGCGCGGCCAGTTCGTCGAGGGTCAGTTGAGCGGTCATGGCAGTCTCCTTTCAGGAGGGGGACTTCTCGCACCGACGCAGCACCATCGCCGCGTTGGAGCCCATCAGTCCCCGGCTCAGCACCAGCGCCGTCTGCAACTCGGCGGGCCGGGACTTCCCGGTCACCACGTCGAGGTCCACGGTGACGTCGACGACGTTGGGGGTCGGCGGCACGACGGAACCCTCCATGGAGAGCACCGCGGCCGCGATGTCCAGGACGGGTGCGCCGCAGTACGCCCGGCCGATGCCGGTCTTGGGCGCGGTCACCGGAACCTCCGACGCGTGCCGCCCCAGGGCGTCGGCGAGCGCCAACGCCTCGGCCCGGTCCGCCGCGGGCACCCCGAGGGCGTCCGCGAAGACCACGTCGATCTCCTCGGGCGCGCACCCGGCGTCCGCCAGCGCGCCCTCGATCGCCCGGGCCAGCCCCTCCCGGGACTGCTCCCAGAGGGCCGCGCCGGTGAAGGTGGCGGCGTGGCCGGCGAGCACGGCCCGGGGCCGGGAGCCACGCTCCTCGGCCGCCGTCCGTTCCTCGACGACCAGCATCGCGCCACCCTCCGCGGGCACGAACCCGCACGCCGCATCCGTGAACGGACGGTAGGCGCGGTCGGGTTCGAGGCACCGGCTGAGGTCCTCGTACCCGAGCTGGCAGACGACCGAGTACGGGGCGAGCGGGGCCTCGGCGGCGCCCACCACCACCGCCGCGGTGCCGCGGCGGATGGTGCGGGTGGCGTGCGCCAACGCGTCCAGTCCCCCGGCCTCGTCACTGGCCACCACTCCGCACGGCCCCTTGAAGCCGCCGCGGATGGAGATCTGGCCGGTGCTGGCCGCGTAGAACCAGGCGATGGACTGGTACGGGCCGACGTGGCGCGAGCCCTGGCCCCACAGGTGCTGCAACTCCCGCTGGCCGAACTCGCCGCCGCCGGAGCCGGCCGCGGTCACCACCCCCACCGCGAACGGCGAGCGGTTGTAGTCGGCCCGGCCCAGCAGGGCGTCGTCCAGCGCGAGGTTGGCCGCGGCCATCGCGAAGTGCGTGAACCGGTCGGTCTGGACGAGGAAGCGCTCCTCGATCAACTCGCCCGGATCGAAGTCGCGGACCTCGCCGGCCACCTTCAGGGGCAGCTCCTCGCACCCCTCGCGGGTGACCGTGTCGAGAACGCTGATGCCCTCCTTGGTGGCCTTCCAGAAGGCTTCGGTGTTGGCCCCGTTCGGGGCGATCACACCGATGCCGGTGACGACGGAACAACGTTCGTGCGGGGAGTTCATCTCGGCCTCCCACCCGGCCTGGTCAGGACCACGGCTGACTGGAACCCGCCGAATCCGCTGCCCACGGAGAGCACCGAACGCAGCGGCACTTCCCGTGCGGTCTTCGGCACGTAGTCGAGGTCGCACTCCGGGTCCGGGGTCTCGTAGTTGGCGGTCGGCGGGACCACCTGATGGGTCAGCGCCAGGACGCACGCGACGATCTCGATCGCCCCGATGGCGCCCAGCGAGTGGCCCACCATCGACTTGATGGAGCTCATCGGCACCTTGAAGGCGTGGTCGCCCAGCGACTTCTTGACCGCCGCGGTCTCGTGCCGGTCGTTCTGCTGGGTGCCCGAGCCGTGGGCGTTGACGTAGTCGACCTGGGTGCGGTCGAGCTGCGCGTGGGCCAGTGAGCGGTTGATCGCCTCGGCCATCTCCAGACCTTCCTGGGTCAGGCCGGTCATGTGGTAGGCGTTGCCGAAGGTGGCGTAGCCGCGGACCTCGCAGTGGATGGTGGCGCCGCGCGCCCGCGCGTGCTCCAGTTCCTCCAGGACGAGGACGGCGCCGCCCTCCCCCATGACGAACCCGTCGCGCCGGGCGTCGAACGGCCGGGAGGCGTGGGCGGGGTCGTCGTTGTTCGCGGAGGTCGCCTTGATGGCGTCGAAGCAGGCCACCGTGATCGGGGAGATCGGCGAGTCCGACGCGCCGGCGACGCAGACGTCGGCGCGGCCCTCCTCGATGGTGTGGAAGGCGTAACCGATGGCGTCGAGGCCGGAGGTGCAGCCCGTCGAGACGGTCTGCACCGGGCCGTGCGCCCCGATCTGCTCCGCCACCGCCGACGCCAGCGAACTGGGCGAGAAGGCGCGGTGCAGATGCGGGCCGGCGGGCCGGTGGTCCACGTCCCAGCGGCGGCCGGACTGGCTGACCGCCACGTAGTCGTGCTCCAGGCGCGTGGTGCCGCCGACCGCGGTGCCCAGGGACACCCCGATCCGCCACGGGTCCTCCCGCGCCACGTCCAGGCCGGCCTCCCGCAGCGCCTCCGCCGCGGCGACCAGCGCGAACTGCACGTACCGGTCCGACTTGGCCACCTGTTCCTCGCTCAGCCCGTGCTCGGCCGGATCGAAGTCGCACTCGGCGGCGATCCGGGACCGGAAGCCGGTCGGGTCGAAGAGGGTGATCCCGCGGGTGGCCGTCCGCCCGGCGGAGAGCAGGTCCCAGAACGCCGGGATGCCCACGCCGCCCGGGGCGACGATGCCGACACCGGTGACCGCCACGCGGCGGGTCATGACACCGGCTCCGTCCGTTCGGGTGGGGCGGCCGGTGTGCTCTGCTCGGCCGCCTCGCCCTCCGTGTCGACGTGTCCCAGCTCCGGGCGCGGGGCCAGCGGGCCGAGGTGGAAGACCATCCGGGCCTCGGTGTCGCCGACGTTGCGGAAGCGGTGCCGCATGTAGGGCGGGATCATCAGCCCCTGGTCCGGCCGGAGCGCGAAGGTCTCGCCGTCGAGGTCGACCTCCAGGGCGCCCTGGACGACGTAGACGAACTCCTCGGAGTACGGGTGGTAGTGCTCCCCGATGCGCTCGCCGGGCTGAACGAGTGCCATGCCCATGAAGCCGCTCGTGGCGCCCACCACGCTGGGTGTCAGCATCGCGCGCAGGTCACCTCCGCGCCGGCGGTTGGGCTGGGTCTCGCTGAGGTCCACGATGCGTGGGCGGTGCGTGGTCATGGCTGATTCCTCCAGTGGCGTGCTGCCGGCGGATGGGGGTGGTGCGGCCCGGCGGCGGCCTGACGGCCGGCGGGTCGGCGACCGGGGCGGTCAGGCGTCGTCCGCCCGACGGTCGGTGATGAGGTCCATGTCGGCGCGGGCCAGGAAGTGGGCCAGCTCGCGGTCGGTGGTCAGACCGCCGGCCACGTCGCCGTCGAGCAGCCGCCGCAGCACGGCGAGCTTGCGGGGGCCACGGGCGCCGAGGGACACCAGCGGGTCGCGGTCGATGGGCGCCCGCAGGTCGACGAGGCGGACGACGATGTCGTCGCGCTGGAAGATCGTGCTGCCGTGCACCGGGGACGCCGGGTCGTCGGCGGCCTCCTCGTCCTGGCGGGCCAGCATCTTGGCCAGCGTCATGCCGAAGCCGGGCTTGGCCGGGTAGTACAGCGCGTGCCGGGACAGGGCCTCGGGGTCCTCGGACTCGGGGCCGCCGGCCGCCACGTGGTGCACCGCCGGCAGGGCGGCGCGGGTGAAGAACACCCGGGCGGAATCGGGGTCGTTGAGGTCCCGGTCCTGTTCCAGGTAGGGGTTGATGGCCTCCTCGACGGCCCGGACCTCGGGCTGCTGGGAGACGTGGCGCAGTGCGGCGATGAGGTCGCCCTGCACCTCGATGGCCCGCACGACGCGGTTGCCGTACATGAACAGCGAGGTGCGGCGCAGCCGGGTCCGGTCGTCGACCCGCGCCGCCGGCGAGGTGTAGCCGGAGAGGATGTCGGCCACCATCGATTCGCTGCCCGGCTTCACGGTGAAGGTGAGGGCGTGCCGCACGACGCCGTCCCCGACCCGGGGGTTCGCCTGGAGCCGGCTCTTGGCGGGCTCGGGGGCCCGGACGGCGACGTTGGAGGTCTCGCGCAGGACGCTGAAGCGCAGGGAGCGGGTGTCGCGCACGCAGCTGTGCAGCGGCTGGACCATCTTGACGTGCTCCTCGCTGTTGACCCAGGCGAGGAAGGGCGGGGCGCTCTCCCACTCACTGGTGATCAGCCACTGCGAGGGGTTCTCGATGGACTGGCACAGCTGGTCGCTGATGTGCCCGGGCACGGAGGCCACCTGGTTGCGCAGCTGTTCGTAGGCTTCCAGGAACTGCTGCTGGGCTC
The DNA here is from genome assembly GCF_045799175.1 of Streptomyces sp. VTCC 41912. NCBI lineage: Bacteria > Bacillati > Actinomycetota > Actinomycetes > Kitasatosporales > Streptomycetaceae > Streptomyces > Streptomyces sp. VTCC 41912. Next base: position 111,701 of record NZ_JBJMAB010000007.1, on the reverse strand, counting down.
CTTCCTCCAGGTCCAGCATGAGCACGACCCGGAGCTTGGAACCGTCGAAGGCGGACTGCGATATTCGTTCCGACAGCGTTGTCATCGTCTACGCATCTCCTTCAGGGCACGAGGCCCCTGTGGTGCGTCGTCAGTTCCGGCGCGATCCGAGTGTTCCGGTGCCTTCCGATTACTCCCGATGCGCTCCGGTCGACTGAGCCGGATGGGCGGACCTCCGGCCCGGCGTGTCGCGGGGGGCGGTCCGGATTCGATCGTGGCCAAGACCCACGGTCGGCGCGAGATGTGTGAGCCATGCAGGTGAACCGTGATGGAAGGGGCGACGGGCCGGGCATGCGTTGCTCCATCTCCCGTACACGCCGCTGCAGCTGGAGCACGCACATGAATCCCAAGGTCGAGGACCGGGTGCCGGTACTCATCGTGGGCGGGTCCCTGGTGGGTCTGTCCGCCTCGCTGTTCCTGGGGCGCCTGGGTGTCCCGCACGTCCTGGTGGAGAAGCACGCGGACACCTCACGGCATCCACGCGGACGGGGGAACAACGTCCGCACGATGGAGCTGTACCGGGTTGCCGGCGCCGAGGAACGGATCCGTGCGGCCGCCTCGGTGCTGGCCGACAACCACGGCATCCTCCAGGCCCGTTCGCTGACCGGTGACGAGCAGGAGTGGCTGTTCCGCGAGATCGACCCGGGCGGCGGACTGGCCAAGTTCAGCCCGTCCGCCTGGTGTCTGTGCAGCCAGAACGACCTGGAGCCGGAGCTGCTGCGGTGCGCCCGCGAACTCGGCGGCGATCTGCGGTTCAGCACCGAGCTGGTCAGCTGCGACCAGGACGCCGACGGAGTGACCGCGGTGGTCAAAGCCCGGGACACCGGTGAGCACACCACCTTCCACGCCGACTACCTGATCGCCGCGGACGGTCCCCGCAGCCCGGTGCGGGAGCGGCTGGGCATCGGCCAGACGGGCCCCGGGGACCTCTTCCACAACGTCAGCATCACCTTCCGCGCCCCCGAGCTGGCGGACGCGGTCGGCGACCGCCGCTTCATCGCCTGCTACCTGACCCATCCGGAGGCCGACGGCGCGCTGCTGCCGGTGGACAACGTCGAGCAGTGGGTCTTCCACGCGCCCTGGCACCCCGACCGGGGCGAGCGCCTGGAGGACTTCACCGACGAGCGGTGCATCGACCACATCCGGCGGGCAACGGGCGTGCCCGGCATGGCGGTTGAGATCACCGGCAAGGCACCCTGGCACGCCGCGGAGCGGGTCGCCGAGCGGTACTCCGCGGGCCGGATCTTCCTCGCCGGCGACGCCGCCCACGAGATGTCCCCCACCGGGGCGTTCGGCTCGAACACCGGCATCCAGGACGCGCACAACCTCGCCTGGAAGCTCGCCGCCGTCCTCGAAGGGGCCGCGTCGCCGGCCCTGCTGGATACCTACGAGGAGGAGCGCCGGCCGGTCGCCGAGGTCACCAGCGCCCGCGCCTCCGCCCGGTCCGCCGAGCACAGCCACCCCGGCTACGACCCGGCGCCCGCCGGCGGCGGCCGGCAGCGCGGCGTGCTGACCGTGGCCCTCGGCTACTGCTACCCGCGGGGCGCGGTCCTCGGCGCCGACCCCGACCTGCCGGTCGTCCCCGAGCGGATGCGGCTGACCGGCGAGCCGGGCACCCGGGCCCCGCACCTGTGGCTGCACGCGGACGGCACCCGGCGCTCCACCCTGGACCTCTACGAGCGGTCGTTCGTCCTGCTGACCGGCACCGAGGACGGCAAGGCGTGGCGCGGCGCGGCGGAGGCCGCCGCGGCGCACTGGTCGGTCCGGCTGGACCACTACCAGATCGGCATCGGCGCCGACGCCGACCTGATCCCGGAGGACGGCGCCGACTGGGCCGAGGTGCACGGGACGGCGCCGGAGGGCGCGGTGCTGGTGCGGCCGGACGGTTTCGTGGCGTGGCGCGCGGACGGCCGGGTGGCCGACCCGGAGGGGGCGCTGCGGGAGGTCCTGGGCGGTCTGCTCCGCCGGGCCTGATCCGCTCGCCCCACCCAGGGGCCGGCGGGGCGTGCACCGCCCCGCCGGCCCCTGGAACGTATCTTCTGACCGTCACCGGCCCAGGGGCATCTGTGCTGCGCCCCGGCCCGGTCCCGCAACTCACCGGGCGAATTCGTGTTGAGTCCGGACATGGATGTGAAGAAGACCCCGGGCCATCCCTTCCAGCGCGTCTCGGTGCCGCAGCAACCGCCCCGGCTGCCGCCGCCGACCGCCCGGCGCCCGGTCGAGGAGGACACCCCGATCTTCGACCAGCTGCTGAGGGAGTGGCGGGCCGGAGCGCTGCGGCCGGTGGCCACCTGGCCGGTCGACGACGTCGGGAAGAGCAGACCGGGGACGGTTGTTGGGGCCGATGACGGACGGCCCCGTCCGCGGAACCGCATGGAGGAACCCCCGCATGAGCCTGTACGACATCCCGCTGCGCACCCTGACCGGTGAGCCCGCGTCCCTCGCCGACTACCGGGGCAAGGCCCTGCTGGTGGTGAACGTGGCGTCCAAGTGCGGGCTGACCCCGCAGTACACGGGGCTGGAGCGGCTCCAGCAGCGGTTCGCCGACCGCGGTTTCAGCGTCCTGGGCTTCCCCAGCAACCAGTTCGCGGGCCAGGAGCCCGGCACGGCCGAGGAGATCGCCACGTTCTGCTCGGCGACGTACGGCGTCAGCTTCCCGCTGTTCGAGAAGACCGACGTCAACGGCGAGCAGCGGCACCCGCTGTACGCCGAGCTGTCCGGCACCACGGACGCCGAGGGGGCGGCCGGCGATGTCCAGTGGAACTTCGAAAAATTCTTGATCGACGCCTCGGGCGCGGTGGCCGGCCGCTTCCGGCCGCGGACGGAGCCGGAGGCGGCGGAGCTGGTCGCGGCGATCGAGGCGGCGCTGCCGGCCTGATCGGCGAGGGCCTCACCTGGTGACCCGCCCACCGGACGCTCGGGCCGGTGGGCGGCACCGGCCCGCACCGGGTGGTCCGACGCTCGCCCGATGTCCCGCTTCTGGCCGAATTAGACTGGTCGCAGCCGTTCCGCGTCCGTTCCCGCCAGCCCCGAAGCAGCCGCCATGCCGCAGTCACCGCAGCTCCCCGAGCCGACCGACCCGCACGACGGTGCCGCGGCGGAGGGCTCGGCGGCGGAGCTCGCGGAGCGGACCGCGCAGAGCCTGCGGGAGGTGGCCGGCGGCCCGTTGTCGCGGCTGCCGCAGCTGCTGGAGGCGATGGTCGCGATCGGTTCGGACCTGGACGTGCACCGGGTGCTGCACCGGATCGCCGAGACCGCGGGGTCGCTGACCGGCGCCTGTTACGCCGCCGTGGAGGTGCTCGACGAGGACGGCGAGGGGCTGCGCGACCGGATCGTCCACGGCAGCGCGCCCGAGGGCCGGTCCGCGGCGGCGGGCACGCTCCAGGTGCCGATCAAGGTGCGGGGCGAACTGTTCGGCAGCCTCGTCCTGGCCGGGAAACCGGACGGTGCGGCGCCCGGTGCCGCGGCGGGTGCCGGGCGGTTCGGCGAGGTGGACCTGCAACTGGTGCGGGTGCTGGCCACCGAGGCCGGGATCGCGATGGGCAACGCCCGGATGCATGCCGCTGCCCGGCAGCGCCGCCGTTGGATCGACGGCGCTGCGTCGGTGACCACGGCGCTGCTGGCCGGTCCGGAGACCGGCTCCACGAAGGAGCACGCGCTGACCGTGGTCGCCGAGAAGGGCCGGGAGCTGGCCGAGGCCGGGACCGGGGCGGTGCTGCTGCCGCGGGCCGACGGCGGGATGGAGGTGGTGGCGATCTCCACGGTGCTGTCCGAGGCGGTGCGGGCCGAGACGTACGGGGGCACGATCCCGGCGGAGAGCCCGGTGCTGCACCAGATCCACGCCGGGCTGGCGGTCTTCTCCGACGACTTCGCGGGCGACCCCCGCTCGATCTCCCCGCTCTCCCGCCATTACGGGCCGACGATGCTGCTGCCGCTGCGCGGCGGTGGCCGGGTGCTGGGCGCGCTCGCGCTGTGCCGGGCCTCCGGCGGGCCGCGCTTCACGCATCTGGAGCGGACGTTGGGCACCCAGTTCGCGTCGCAGGCGGCGTTGGCGCTGGTCCTGGCCGACCGGCACCGGGACCGGGAGCGGCTCGCGGTCTACGAGGACCGCGACCGGATCGCCCGCGACCTGCACGACCTGGTGATCCAGCGGCTGTTCGCCACCGGGATGCTGCTGGAGAGCGCCCAGCGCACGGCCGTCCTCCCGGAGGTCAAGGAGGGCGTGGGGCAGGCGGTGGACGAGTTGGAGGCGACGGTCCAGGAGATCCGCACCGCGATCATCGCGCTCCAGCAGGGGCCGCCGGAGGCTCCGGCCGGGCCGCGCACCCGGATCCTGCGGGAGGCCGGTGCGGCCACGGTGGCGCTGGGCAACCGGCCGTCGGTGCGGTTCGTCGGGCCGGTGGACGCCCGGGTCGGCCCGGAGTGCGCCCGGGCGCTGGTGGCCGCGGTCGGGCGGGCGCTGACGGAGGTGGCGGGGGCGGCGAGCACGGCGCGGGTCGTGGTGGACGCCACCGTCACGCTGGCCGGCGGCGAGGACGGCGTGCGGCTGACGGTGACCGGCGGGGACGGCGACGGCGGGCCGACCGCACCGGTGGTCTGGGAACGCCCCCTGCTGCCGTAGGAACTTCCTTGCCGCTGGCCCATGTTGGCTACGATCAGCGCCTGGTGGGCGTCCGGACGGCCGTTCCTGGGGGCCGGTCTCGGCTGGCCGGGCCGGGGACCGGAGGTACGTTCCGGGTACCCCCTCGGGGTGACGGTGGCCGGGCCGGACCGGAATGCCTTGACCTCAAGATTGGTTGAGGTTCTAGGTTCTTTCTTGTCGCCGGTCACGCACGGCGATCTCGTGACGACCGGCACTCAGGAGGCCGCGATGGACATGGAAGTCACCGCCTGGCATTCGCTGCACAGCACGATGACCGCACAGCAGGGCAAGCGCCGCCTCTCCCGGGGGACGCTGCGCCGGATCGCGGCCTTCGCCCGGCCGCACCGCCGGATGCTGGTGTGGTTCCTGGTGCTGAGCACCGCCACCGCGCTGCTCGCGGTGGCCACCCCGCTGCTCGCCGGTCGGGTCGTCGACGCGATCGTCGGCGGCGGATCGACCCGGCTGGTCCTACAGCTCTCCGGACTGATCGCGGCCATCGCCCTGGCCGAGGCCGGACTGGGCCTGCTGACCCGCTGGCTGTCGGCGAGCATCGGCGAAGGGCTCATCCTCGACCTGCGCACCACGGTCTACGACCACGTCCAACGGATGCCGATCGCCTTCTTCACCCGCACCCGCACCGGGGCGCTGGTCAGCCGGCTCAACAACGACGTGATCGGCGCCCAGCGGGCGTTCAGCGACACCCTGTCCGGCGTGGTCAGCAACATCGTGACGCTGCTGCTCACGCTGGGCGTGATGCTCACGCTGTCCTGGCAGATCACGCTGATCGCGCTGGTGCTGCTGCCGGTGTTCGTGCTGCCCGCCCGTCTGGTGGGGCGGCGGCTGGCGGCGCTCCGGCGGGAGGGCGCCGACCACAACGCCGCGATGGGCACCCAGATGACCGAGCGGTTCTCCGCGCCCGGCGCGACCCTGGTGAAGCTGATGGGCCGGCCGGCGCGCGAGTCCGCGGAGTTCGCCGCTCGGGCCCGTCGGGTGCGCGACATCGGCGTCCGCTCCGCGATGGTGCAGACGTACTTCGTCACCGCGCTCACCCTGGTCTCCGCGCTGGCGCTGGCCGTGGTGTACGGGCTGGGCGGGTTCCTGGCCCTGCGCGGCCAGTTGGAGCCGGGCGCGATCGTCTCGCTGGCCCTGCTGCTCACCCGGCTGTACGCCCCGTTGACCGCGCTGTCCGGCGCACACATCGAGGTGATGAGCGCGCTGGTCAGCTTCGAGCGGGTCTTCGAGGTACTGGACCTCAAGCCGCTGATCACCGAGCGGCCGGACGCCCGGCCGGTGCCGGAGGGCCCGGTGTCGGTGGAGTTCGACGCGGTGCGGTTCGGCTACCCGTCCGCCGACAAGGTGTCGCTGGCCTCCCTGGAGGAGGTCGCCACCCTCGACACCCGGGGTGGCGAGGAGGTCCTGCACGACGTGTCGTTCCGCGCCGAGCCAGGCCAGATGGTGGCCCTGGTCGGCTCCTCGGGCGCCGGCAAGTCGACCATCGCCCAGCTGCTGCCGCGCCTGTACGACCCGGATTCCGGGGCGGTCCGCCTGGCCGGCGTGGACGTCCGCGAGCTGACTGCCGCCTCGCTGCGGGGCGCCCTGGGCATGGTCACCCAGGACGGCCACCTCTTCCACGAGTCGATCCGGCAGAACCTGCTGCTGGCCGCCCCCGAGGCGGCCGAGGACGAGCTGTGGGACGCGCTGCGCCGGGCCCGCCTGGACGCGCTGATCGCCTCGCTGCCCGACGGGTTGGACACCGTCGTCGGCGAGCGCGGCTACCGGCTCTCCGGTGGTGAGCGGCAGCGGCTGACCATCGCCCGGCTGCTGCTGGCCCACCCCCGAGTGGTGATCCTCGACGAGGCCACCGCCCACCTGGACAACACCTCGGAGGCGGCCGTCCAGGAGGCGCTCACCGAGGCACTGGACGGGCGGACCGCGCTGGTGATCGCGCACCGGCTGTCGACCGTCCGGGCCGCCGACCTGATCCTGGTGGTCGAGGGCGGTCGGATCGTCGAGCGCGGCACGCACGACACGCTGCTGGCGGCGGACGGACGGTACGCCGAGCTGTACCGGACGCAGTTCGCCGACCCGCCGTCCCCGGCTGCCGGCACCGCGGCCGCGGTGGACTCGCCGAAGATCGCCGACGACGCACCGGACGCCGACCCGGACCTGTCCGCCGAACCCTCGCTGGTGAACTGAACCCCCGCCCTCAGCGAGCGCCGCGGCCCCCGTCCCCGTGGACGGGGGCCGCGGCGCACCCGGATCGGCGACGGCAGGACGGGTGCACGAGAAGTGGCGGAGCCGTCGACGCCTGACAACCCTTGAATGTGGCAAGAGATATCCACGGGGCACCACGGCAGGCACGGGGACCGACACGGCGAGAGGGAGCCCGGATGGACGTACCGCTCGGCCACCGGACGCACCGGTCCGACTCCCTCTGGACGCGCGGCCCGGCCGCCGTCCTCGCCGGTGCGGTGCCCGCCCTCGCCTTCCCCGCGCCGTCCTGGTGGTGGCTGGCCTACGTGGCACTGCTGCCGTGGCTGCTGCTCGTCCGGTCGGCGCGGACCGCCCGGCGGGCGGCGCTGTACGGCTGGTGGGGCGGCGCCGGGTTCATGGTGGCGGTGCACCACTGGCTGCTGCCGAGCCTGCACGTCTTCATCGTGGTGCTGGCACTGCTGCTGGGTGCGCTGTGGGCGCCCTGGGGCGTGCTGGTGCGGGCGCTGCTGGGCGGCCGGCCCGGCCCGGGGCGGGCGGCCGCCGCGCTGGTGCTGGTGCCGTCCGGCTGGCTGATGGTCGAACTGGTGCGGTCCTGGCAGTACTTGGGCGGTCCCTGGGGGCTGCTGGGCGCCAGCCAGTGGCAGGTGCCGCCGGCCCTGCGGCTGGCGTCGCTCGGCGGCGTGTGGCTGGTCAGCCTGCTGATCGTGGCGGTGAACACCGCACTGGCCGGGCTGCTCGCCGTCCCGACCGCCCGGCGCCCCGCCGTCGCGGGACTGCTGGTGTGCGCGCTGGCCGGTACCGCGGTCTGGCTGTGGGCGCCGCTCCCCCGGCCCGCCGGGACGGTGCGGATCGCGGTCGTCCAGCCGGGTCCGACCGGCACCCCCACCCAACGGCTGGCCCGCAGCGCGGCGCTCACCGCGGCGCTGGCCGGCCGCGGGGTGCGCCTGGTCGTGTGGGGCGAGAGCAGCCTCTATCAGGACCCGGCGGACCACCCGGCGCTCGCCGCCCGATTGGCCGCGCTCTCCCGGCGCACCGGCGCCGACCTGCTGGTGAACGCCGACGCACCGGGCTCCGACGGCGCCGGCATCGCCAAGAGCGCGGTGCTCATCGGCCCGGACGGCCCGACCGGGGACCGCTACGCGAAGATGCGGCTGGTGCCCTTCGGCGAGTACATACCGGCCCGGTCCGTGCTGGGTTGGGCGACGAAGGTGGGCAAGGCGGCCACCAGCGACCGGCGGCGCGGCACCCACCAGGTCGTGATGGCGGTCCCCACCGCGGCCGGGCTGCGGATCGGCCCGCTGGTCTGCTTCGAGACGGCGTTCCCGGACATGAGCCGCCATCTGGCCGCCGACGGGGCGCAGGTACTGGTCGCCCAGTCCTCCACGGCGACGTTCCAGGACAGCTGGGCACCGGCGCAGCACGCCTCCCTGGCCGCCCTGCGGGCCGCGGAGACCTGGCGCCCCATGGTGCACGCCACCCTCACCGGCGTCAGCGCGGCCTACGGCCCGCGGGGCGAACCGCTCGGCACACGCCTGAGCACCGACCGCAGCGCCGCCGCCGTCTACGACCTCCCGCTGGCCAGCGGCACCAGCCCGTACACCCGGTGGGGCGACTGGGCGGTCTACGGGGCGATCGCCGCCCTCCTCGCCTACGGCCTCACCGAAGCGGGCCGAACCTGCGGGCGACGGAGGGCCGACCGCTCCCAGGGAGCCGAGGAAGACACCGAACAGGAGGCCGGCGCCGGGCGACGGTGATGGTGCGGTGGGACGCGTCGTGCATGTGCGCGCGTCTGGGCCGGACGACTTCCGCCCGGCCCGGGCAACACCCGGGAGACGTTCGGGGCGAAGTGCGAGGCCGCACACCGCCTTGGCGTCGTGCCTGGGAAGCCGGAAGGGTTGGGCTCACCGGCCGGCGCGGGACCGGACTTCGACCGCTCCTCTTCGGTACGGACCCAGTTGGTGCGGGTCGACGGCCCCGCGCCGGCGGTACGTCATTCTCCGAAGGGACGCCAGTCGCTCGCCTGACGGACGGCTGCTCGCGAACCGCACCACCAGGTGACGAGGGCCAGGGCAGCGAGTGCGCCAGACGTAGTGGCGAGGACGTTGTTCGAGAGCTCAACTCCGTCGGCGGGCCTCTCCTGGGGAGCCGCCAGCCAGCTTGCGGCTATCACACTGGTGACGACGGAGGCCAGCAGTGGCACGAGCAAGGTCCAGGCGGCTGTCGAGTAGTAGATCCCCCGCTGTCCGGTGAGCACGCTCACGGGCGCGATCTTCCGGCTGAAGCGCAGGAACTCCGCCAGGTTGGCCATGGCAACGGCCAGAGCAACGATGAGCACCCCGGGTATGCCGAAGAACAGCACCCACCTGCCGTGTGCGACGGATTCCCTGGCACCGACCAGCCATCCCGCCCCGGGGGTGTCGACAGTCGCCGAAGAGACCGGCAGCTCGTCCCGAAGCAGTTGTTTGATCTGTTTCTCGGGCAGGTCGTTGCCGTCGGCGGAGACGAGAACGAGGGTTTTGGGGGCCGTGGACGAGCGAGTGGTGAGCACGGGGGCCTGTTGCACCTCGACTTGATCAACTACGGGGCTGACCCAACGCAAGGTTTCCACCAACCGTTGGTCCATCCTCTGTGCCGGGGTGATCGCGTGCTGGGGTGAACAGGTGAGCCGCAGTGCGCGCAAGGCGCGGCACGGCCCTTGGATGCGGGCTGGCGCCGAGGAGCTGGGGTTGCTCGGCCGGGAGACCGCAAGCGTCTCCACTCCCTCGGGGAGTTGCCGGAGCACACCATCCACCTGACGTCGGGAAAGCCGGTCAGAGATGCTCATCAGGAGCACGCTATGGCCGACGCGCGCTGCCGTGGCCTGCGCCGCCTGCGCGCTCGTCCCGAATTGCGCGTTCTTCAACTGAACTTGGCTCACCAGCACCAAGGCGATGCTGATCCCCGCTAGCAAGCGCGCGGTCGCTCCGGGGTGTGCCGCGATATGCCGGCCGGAGACCAAGGCTCCGACGTCCCCGGTACGCCGTGACCATCGGGACAGCTGCGGCCCCACCGCCGCGGCGCAGACGGCAACTGCACAGGGCAAGGTCGCCATCACCGCCACAACGCCGGTGTTGTAGAGCTTCATCCTCAGGTCGGCGGAGTGGGAGGGGTCCAGCTGAGCCGGTCCCCACACGGTGGCGAAGAGGAGGACGGGGCAGGCCAGCGCCGCCCATTGAAGCGCACGACTCTTGCCGGCGGTGAGCCGAGTCGAGCGGGACTTCCCTCGTGCTGCCGGGCGATGCACGACGCATGCGAGAAGGAGCATTCCGGCTGCGGACGCGAGGCCGGTCAGCGCGACCGTCCCAGCCCGCTGTCGCAGGTCGGAAGACGACAACCAGTAGTCGATCCAGGGCAGCCGAACGTTCCCCAGGACGGCCACGGACAACGCAGGCAGTGCGCCGAGAACAGCACCGGCCATCACTGGCCCCGCTGCCTCACCGAAATTGAGCAGAGCACGATGACGCCAGCGACCACCCAGCGCACTCACGAGCGCGGCTCGCTTGTCCCGTCCCGCGGAGCCCATGCGCAACGCAACGACAGCGAGCACCGCGGCGGGCAGCAGGATCAGGTAAAGGGCGGTCAAGAACTTGCCGCGGTCAGCGATGAATCGCACGTCGCCAGTCGGCATCCCGCGGTCTCCGAAACCGACGATGGGGAATGCGCTCTGCTTGTCGAGTTGTCGATCCGTGGGGTTGACGTAGGCGTATCGCTCACCAGGGCTGGCGAGGCCCTCGTCACGGATCGTTCCAACTGCACTGCCGTATCTGTTCAGCGCGCCTTCTGCCTGCAAGAGGCGCGTCAGCTTCGGCGACAAGAGCGCCTCGCCGGGGGCGGGCCAACGGTCAATGCCCGGCGGCAGTTCCATCTGAGGGGACAGTGGGCGAACATAGACCAGGCTGAACTGCCGACCTTCGATCTCGTCGAAAGCGGGTTTCGCCAACGCGGTGACGGGCCGCGTCGGAAAGGCATCGTGGAATTGTGGGCTTCGGGCTGCTGTCCGCTGCTCGATTCCGTCGTATGCGGCGCACGATGCAACGACCGTGGTCAGCCCGAGTGCCAGTACGGCAGTGGCCAGCAACAGCGCGACCGCCCGCACCCGACCACCGCCAGCCCGCTTCCCGGCGGCCTGTCCCATCCGCAACAACTGCCACGAAAGCGCACTGCCCTTCATGAACGGGCCCCCGTCATGCGCTCGACGAGGGCCGCATCCATGAGCTCGAAACAGCGGTCGGCCCGTTCCGCGACCTCAACGTCATGCGTCACCACCACGAGAGCACAGCCCCAGCGTCGCGGGACGTCGAAAAGCAACTCGGCAACGGCGTCCCGAGTTGCGCGATCGAGTGCGCCCGTCGGCTCGTCCGCCAGCAGGACGGCCGGCTTATTGATCAGGGCTCGTGCCACGGCAGCGCGCTGACGCTCACCGCCCGAAAGCTGACAGGTCGGAACACCGTTGCGGGGAACACCAAGGTCACGGAGAAGGCTCTCCGCCCGCTCATAGGCCTCTCCGGTCGGCACCCCACCCAACAGGGCCGCGAGAGCCACGTTTTCCACCGGTGTCAGTTCCGGCAGTAGCTCGCCGAATTGGAACACCACACCCATGTGGCGGCTGCGGTGACGCTCCAAGGAACGCTGCCTCATCCGGACAACGTCCTGACCCGCTACCTCAACTCGCCCTTGCGACGGCCGGATCAGTCCCAAGACGCAACCGAGCAGCGTGCTCTTCCCGCTGCCGCTGGGGCCGACGATGGCTGCCGACTCACCCGCTGCGACCTGCAGATTCAATCCAGCCAGCAGTACGCGATCAGCTATCGCGTAGTGAAGCCCGCTGATACTCAATACACGCTCGTCAACGCGTGCACCGTTGCCTTGCCCCACTGGTCTCTCCACTTCCCGCTCACAGCACAGGCAGGGCGGGCGGCTTACAACGCCGTGCCCACCCTGCCGTTTTCACCCGCTACCACCGCGCGACCCACGGGTTGCGCGGTGCACGGTGAAAATCAGCCGCGGATTTCCCAGCGGCCGCACTCGTCGTCGTTGTCCTTCACCCACGTGCAGGCCCGCAAGTCGGTTACCCGTCCGCCGATACCGCTGTACGTGATGCTGCGCGGACCGCCCTTGTTCCACAGCGTGTAGTAGCTGCCGGGATCCGTAGTGCGGTAGTAGTTGGCGAAGCCTATGTCGCGAGCACTGTGGAGCATCACCGCGACCTGGGTGTCCTTCTTCTGACTCCATGCTCCGACCTTGCCGCCGGGCGAGTAGCTCTCGAACGCGGCAACGGCCGGTGACGCCCCCACCAATGCGGATCCCGCAACGGCGAGCCCGACGATCGTCTTCTTCATCATGGTCCTGTGTTCCTGCCCCGAGAGATTCGGTACCTGCGTGAGTGGCGTCGGTGCCTGAGCGCCTGGAAAGCGGGAGCTCTGGTCGCTCAGAGCATCAGCCGCGGACTTCCCACCTGCTGCACTCGTCGTCGTTGTCCGGAACCCAGTTGCAGGTACGCAGGTCAGTTACACGGCCACCGATGCCGCCGTAAGCGATGTTGTTGACGATCCCCGACTTGTTCCACAGCGTGTAGTAGCTGCCCGAGTCGGTCGTGCGGTAATAGTCGGCGTGCGCCTTGATGCCTCTACTGTGGATCATCGCTGCGACTTGGGCGTCCTTCTTCTGGGTCCACGACCCCGCCTTACCGCCGGGCGAGTAGCTCTCGTACGCGGCAACAGCCGGCGATGCCCCCATCAGTGCCACTCCGGCAACGACGCACCCCACGATCGTCTTCTTCATCACCAAAGGTCCCTCCCTCACCAACGACGCCATTCCGGCGCCACGCCTCGTGATCTTGGTAAAAGGTATATAAGGAGAAATGATCTTGGCAAACTGGTGAAGTCGCCACCGAGGGGGTGAAGTCGGACTGCGTCGCCATTGCCGGTTTTAGGCCCTTCGCGGCAAGAGCCTTGCGGGCATCCGGACGACATGCGGCCGTCGTCGACTGGAGCCGGTCACCCAGCGGCTTCGCGCAGAAGGGGGTACGCGTACAAGGGAAGCCGCAGCAGTGGGCCCGGCGCCCCCTGGCCCTGGCAGCGGCAGGCACGGACTGCACGCACCGGCCGTCGACGCCAACGCGTCGGCCGGGACGGCCGGCAACTCGGCTGGCCGCGAAGAAATCAACCGTCAGGGGTCGACGACCAGGCCCCCGCCCTCACCCCCCTTGCGTCGCCTCGCGCACGATGTGCTCGCAGAGTTCGTGGGTCTTGAGGGCGTCGGCGGCGCTCACGGTCTCGCCGGCGCGGACCGCGTCGAGGAAGGCGAGCACGACCTGCTCGATGCCGCGCTGTCGGGCGACCGGCTCCCAGTCGCCGCGGCGGCGGACGGTGGGCTGGCCCTTGTGGTCGATGACCTCCGCGAGGTTCACGACCTCGCGCTTGGTGTCCCCTCCGGACACTTCGAGGCGTTCCTCGGCCGAACCGCTGCGGCGGTTCATGATGCCGATCGCGGTGAACCCGTGGTGCCCGGGCAGGCGTCCGTCGCCGGAGAGTTGGAGCACCACCTGGTCCATCAGTCCGTCCCGGACCCGGGCCCGGACGTCGACGTGGTCGATCTCGCCCGGCGCGAGGAACCGCAGGGTGTCCACGACGTGGATGAAGTCGTCCAGGACGAGCGTGCGCGGATCCTCGGGCAGGCCGGTGCGGTTCTTCTGCATCAGGATCAGCTCGCGGGGGTGCTCGCGGCACTGCGCGTAGCCGGGGGCGTGGCGGCGGTTGAAGCCGACGGCCAGGCTGACGCCGCGCTGCTCGGCGAGGGCGACGATCCGCCGGGTGTCGGCGAGGTCGTAGGCGATCGGCTTGTCCACGTAGGTCGGCACCCCGGCCTCGATCAACCGGGTCACGATCTCCGGGTGGGCGACCGTCGCGGCGTGCACGAAGACGGCGTCCGGGGCGACCGCCAGCAGCGAGTCAAGGTCGGCGTGGAGGTGCGAGGCGGTCAGCCGGTAGGCGTCGCCGGCCTGTTGGAGGGCGGCCGGGTTGCGGGTCTGCAGGTGCAGCTCGATCCCGGGCCGTGCGCCCAGCACGGGCAGGTACGCCTTCCGTGCGATGTCGCCGAGTCCGATGCAGCCGACCTTCACGCGTCTCTCCCTTGGTTCCACGGTCCCGATGCCCGGGTCTCGGGCGGCCGGGCGTCCGGTCATCGCAGCTTACGGGGCGGTCGGTGGCCGCCAGTCGGCGATGCCGTCCAGAGCGCGCAGCGCGAGGTCGGGGGCCAGCCGGGCGGTGGCCGCGACCAGGGCGCCGCGCAGTGCGCAGGCGGGTCGGGACCGCCAGGTGGTGAGCCGGCCGATCCGTCCCGACCGGCGGACCACGGCCGTGGTGCGGGGCAGCCGCTGCCGGGTGTAGGCGGCGAGCGCGGCGGGGAGGGTGGCGTCCGGTGCGGCCCCGTGGGCGAGGACCACGGCGTCCTCGACGGCCTGGCAGCCGCCCTGGCCGAGGTTGGGGGTCATCGGATGGACCGCGTCGCCGAGCAGCGCGACCCGCCCGTGGTGGAAGGCGGGCGGCGGGGCGGCCGCGGCGTGCACGTCGTTGCGCAGGACGGCGTCCGGGCCGACGGCGTCGAGGAGTTCGGGGATCGGGCGGTGCCAGGACCCGAACCGTTGCAGGAGTTCGGCGCGCTCGTCGGCGCCGGACCGTCCGCCTCCGGGCGGGACCACCGCGGTGGCGTACGCGTAGATCCGCCCGTCGTGCAGCGGCAGGGTGCCCCACAGGCCGCCCGGCCCCCAGGTCTCGTGCGCGGTGTCGGGTGTGGCCAGCCCCGCGGCACCGGCGGCGGGCACCACGAGGCGCCAGGTGGTGAAGCCGGCGTAGCGGGGTGCGGGGTGGTCGGGGAAGAGCGCCCGGCGGGTGGCGGAGTGGATGCCGTCGGCGGCGACGACGAGGTCCGCGGTCAGGTCGGCGGACGCGCCGTCCGAGGCGGTGGTCCGCACCCGGGCCGGCCGGTCGTCGCGCAGCGGATCGCCGGGGTCCACGAGGGTGGCCGGGGTGCCGGTGCGGACCGCGGTGCCGGGCAGCCGGTCGACGAGCAGCGCGATGAGGTCGGCGCGGTGGGCGATGACGACCGGCCCGCCGAACCGCCGGACGGCCGCCGCGTTGTCCGTGCGGGCCAGGAGGCGCCCGTCGGGCCGGCGGATCTCGCCGGTCAGTTGGCGGGAGGCCATGGCGCGGACCGCGTCGCCCACGCCGATGGTGTCCAGGGCGCGCTGGGCGTTGGGGGCCAGTCCGATGCCGGCGCCGACCGGCTCCAGGGCGGCGGCCCGTTCCAGGACGGTGACCCGCCAGCCCCGCCGGTCCAGGGCCACCGCGGCGGTGAGCCCGCCGATCCCGCCGCCGATCACGATCGCGGTGCGCTGCCGCATGGTGCCGCCTCCCGGTAGTCGCGGACGGGTGGCGTGCATCCCGACCCCGATGTGACTACATCTGTAGTGCCGAACACCATGAGACTACACCTGTAGTGACCGGCGGGACAGGCGCACTACGGACGTAGTCACCGTTGCTCGGCACCACTAGGCTCACCTGCATGAACACCCGCAAGGCCACCGCTTCCCCCGACCCGCTCCCCCGCCAACGGCTGATCGCCGACACCGCGCTGGACCTGCTCGCCGAGCGCGGCATGCGGGGGCTGACCCACCGGGCCGTCGACGAGGCGGCCGGGTTGCCGCAGGGCTCCACGTCCAACCTCGCGCGGACCCGGGCGGCGCTGCTGGAGGCCGCGGTGCGGCGGCTGGCCGACCGCGAGGCGGCGGTGCTCGCCCCGGACGCGTTGCTGGGCGCCGCGGACCCGACGGCCGCCGCTCCGGCAGCCCTGGCCGACGCCCTGGCGCGCGCCCTGCACCGCTACCTCTCGCACCACCGCGGGCTGCTGGTGGCCCGCTACGAACTGGCGCTGGAGGCCACCCGCCGACCGGAGCTGCGAAAGGTCTACGACCGGGCCGGCCGGACCTTCCGGGAGCCCGTGGTGGCGCTGCTGACGGCGGCCGGGTCCACCGCGCCGGAGCGGCACGCGCTGGCGCTGGTGGCCTGGTGCGACGGGGTGCTGTTCTCCTGCGTCGCGGGGCAGTTCCACGCCGCGCCGCCCACCCGGGACGCGCTGCGCGCCTCGTGCGCGGAGGTGCTCGACGGGATGCTGCGGAACTGAGGCGGCGGCCCGCACGGGCACCGCTATCTGGTGGCCCCGGGGGCGCCCTCGATCCGTAGTTCCAGGCGCACGATCGCGGCGGTGAGGCGCCGGCGGTGCTCGCCCTCGGCGAGGGACCGCACCGAGGCGCGGGCCCGCCGGAGCTGGGCACGGGCGTCCGCCGGGCGGTCGAGTCCGGCGTAGTCGGCCGCGAGGTTGAGGTGGAGCGCGGGGAAGAACGCCCGGAGCGCGGCGAACGGGTGGCGTGGGCCCGTGCCCCCGGCCGGTGCGGCGGCGGGCCGGGCCCGGACGGGCCGCTCCGTGACGAAGCCCTCAGCGGCCGCCAGGGCCCGCAGGTCCCAGTCCAGGGCGTCCCGGGGGTCGTCCTGGGTACCGGCCAAGTAGTGCGCGAGGGCGCAGCGGTGGAAGGCGTCGCCGCGCGGGCCGATCTCCTGCCAGAGCGCGGCGAGCCGGTTGCGGGCCTCCTCGCGGTCGCCGGCGCGGTGGAGCATGATCGCCTGACCGAGCCGGGTCAGCACGCCGTCCTCGGGCTCCGCCTCCGGCCGCTGCTCCACCACCGCGCACTTCCCGTCGTCGCTCGCCACCACCGGCTCCCCCCCGACGCTAACCGCCACCGGGACGCTCCGCGCGACGTGCGCGACCTGCCGGGCGGCCGGTCAGCCCAGGTCGGGGATGCGCCAGTCGACCGGGGCGTGGCCCTGGGCGGCGATCGCCTCGTTGATCTGGGTGAAGGGACGGGAGCCGAAGAACTTCTTCGCGGAGAGCGGGGAGGGGTGGGCGCCCTGCACCACGGCGTGCCGCTCCTCGTCGATCAGCGGGAGCTTCTTCTTGGCGTAGTTGCCCCACAGGACGAAGACCGCCGGGTCGGGGCGGGAGGCGACGGCGCGGATCACCGCGTCGGTGACCTTCTCCCAGCCCTTGCCCTTGTGGGAGTTGGCCTCGCCCTCGCGGACGGTGAGCACGGCGTTCAGCAGCAGGACGCCCTGCTGGGCCCACGGCATCAGATAGCCGTTGTCCGGAACGGGGTGGCCGAGCTCCTCCTTCATCTCCTTGTAGATGTTCCGCAGCGACGGGGGCGTCTTGACCCCGGGCTGCACGGAGAAGCACAGGCCGTGCCCCTGGCCGGGGCCGTGGTACGGGTCCTGGCCAAGGACGAGCACCTTCACCTGGTCGTAGGGCGTGGCCTCCAGCGCCGCGAAGACCTGCTCGCGGGGCGGGTAGACCGGCCCCGCCGCCCGCTCCTGCTCGACGAAGTCGATCAGCTCCTTGAAGTAGGGCTTCTCCAACTCCTCGCCCAGGACCCCGCGCCAGGACTCGGGCAGCATGTCGGTGACCACGTCAACAACCTCCGGTGTGCGTTCCGTTCTCATCGGGAGAACCTACCGGCGACCACTGACAGTCCCCGAAACGGGCCGTCCGCCGACCCGCACGACAGCCTCCCCAACTCCTCAGGCGGTGTCCAGCCGGGCCCGCTGGTACGGGTCCAGGGCGAGGTCCAGCGCGGCCAGGCACTCGTCCAGCTGGGCCACCGAGCTGACCCCGAGCACCGGCACCACCGGCACCGGGCCGCCCATCAGCCACGCCAGCACCACCTGGTTCGCGGTGGCCCCGCACTCGGCCGCCACCTCGGCCAGCACCCGGCTGCGAACCACCGTCCCCGGATGGTCGTAGCGCTCGGGCAGTGGTTTGTCGGGGCGGGTGTAGGCGCCCTCCATCAGGGGCGAGTAGCCCAGCAGGGTCAGGTCGGGGTGCGCGGCGGCGTAGTCGAGGAGTTCCTCGTCGGTCTCCCGTTGGAGGCCGGCCGCCGGCTCCGGGCGCGGCCGGAGGTAGGTGTGCCGCTGCTGCACGGCGCGGAAGCCGGGCAGTCCGCGGGCGGCGGCGTGCTGTCGGGCCTCGGCGAGCCGCCAGGTCGCGTGGTTGCTGGCCCCCAGCGCGCCGACCCGGCCGTCCTGGACGCATCCGGCCAGTGCCTCGACGGTCTCGGCGAGCGGGACGGTGCGGTCCTCGACGTGCGCGTAGAAGAGGTCGACCCGCTCGGTGCCCAGGCGGCGCAGGCTGCCGTCGAGGGCGGTGCGCAGGGCGCGGGCGCCGAGCCCCTCGGCGTTGGCGGGCCAGTGGGGGCCGCGGGCCGGGTCGGGCCGGGCGCCGGCCTTGGTGGCGAGCACCGTGCGTTCGCGCGCGCGGCGGCTGCGCAACCACCGTCCGAGGACCGTCTCGCTCTCGTCGCCGGTCGCGCCGGGTACCCAGCAGGCGTAGTTGTCGGCGGTGTCGACGAACGTCCCGCCGGCTTCGGCGAAGCGGTCCAGGAGGGCGAACGCGGTCCGCTCGTCCACGGTGGTGCCGAACGGCATCGCCCCCAGGCAGAGGGCGCTGATCCGCGGTCCGTCGCCGCCGAGCGTGCGGTGGTGCATGGCGTCTCTCCCTGACAGGTCCCTGGACACGAGTGGTGCCGGCCCCGCGTCGGGACCGGCACCACGGACTCTGCCGCTTGGAGTGCACACGAAGGCAAGCCCGGTCGGGGCCGCCCGCGCCGGCGCCCCCGGGCCGTCACACCCCGGCGTTCAGGAACAGTCCGCCGTCGACGACGAGCGACTGCCCGGTGATCCAGCCGGCCGCCTCGGACAGCAGGAAGGCCGCGGCCCCGCCGATGTCCTCCGGGACGCCCAGCCGCCCCATCGGGTAGCCGGCCGCCGCCTCCTCCTCGCGGTTCTCGTAGAGCGCCGCGGCGAACTTGGTCTTGATCACCGCGGGGGCGATGGAGTTGACCCGCACCACCGGTGCGAACTCGTGGGCCAGCTGGAGGGTGAGGTTCACCATCGCCGCCTTGCTGATCCCGTAGGCGCCGATGAACGGCGAGGGGGCGACGCCGGCGATCGAGGCGATGTTGACGATCGCGCCGCCGTTGTCCTTCTGCCAGGCGTGCCAGGTGCGTTGGGCGAAGCCCAGCGCCGAGACGACGTTGGTCTCGAAGACCTTGCGCGCCACGTTGAGGTCGAGGTCGGCGATCGGGCCGAACACCGGGTTCGTGCCGGCGTTGTTGACGAGGTAGTCGACCCGGCCGAAGGTCTCCATGGCCCGTTCGACGACGGTGGCCTGGTGCGCCTCGTCGTGCGCCTTGCCGGCGATGGTGAGCACCCGGTCGGCACCCAGCTTCCCGGCCGCCTCCTTCAGGGCGTCCTCGTTGCGACCGGTGATGACGACCCGGTCCCCGCGGGCGATCAGGGCCTCGGCGATGCCGTACCCGATGCCGCGGCTGGCCCCGGTGATCAGGGCGACCTTGCCGGAGGGCTCGGGGAGCCCGCTGTCCTGCGCTGTCATGTCGAGTCCTCCTGCTCCTGTGCTCCTGCGGTCGGTCGGGCGGTCAGCAGAGCGGGCCGCCGGCGACGTACAGGACCTGGCCGGAGACGAAGCCGGCGGCCTCGGCGGTGAAGAAGGCGACCGCGTTGGCGATGTCGTCGGGGTTGCCGACGCGCTGCACCGGGATCTGGGTGGCGGCCGCGGTCTTGAACTCCTCGAAGTCCATGCCGACCCGCTCGGCGGTGGCGGCGGTCATGTCGGTGGCGATGAAGCCGGGGGCGACGGCGTTCGCGGTGACGCCGAACTTGCCGAGCTCGATGGCGAGGGTCTTGGTGAAGCCCTGCAGACCGGCCTTGGCCGCCGAGTAGTTGACCTGGCCGCGGTTGCCGAGCGCCGAGCTGGAGGAGAGGTTGACGATCCGCCCGAACTTCGCGTCCACCATGTGCTTCTGACAGGCCCGCGACATCAGGAACGCACCGCGCAGGTGCACGTTCATGACCGTGTCCCAGTCGGTGTCGGTCATCTTGAACAGCAGGTTGTCGCGGAGCACACCGGCGTTGTTGACGAGGACGGTGGGCGCGCCCAGCTCCGCCGCGACGCGCTCGACCGCGGCCGCGACCTGGTCGCTGTCCGAGACGTCACAGCCGACCGCGAGGGCCTTGCCGCCGGCCGCGGTGATCTTCTCGACGGTGTCCTTGCAGGCCGCCTCGTCGAGGTCGAGTACGGCGACGGCGCGGCCTTCGGCGGCCAGGCGCACGGCGGTGGCCGCGCCGATGCCGCGGGCCGCGCCCGTCACGATGGCGACGCGCTGCTCGGTGGTGGACATGCGGGTTCTCCTCACCCTCGATCGTCGAAAAACCTCGAACACCTGGACCGGCGGTCGACCCCGATCCGATCGGGGTGAGCAACCGCTTAGTAGCCTCAGCAGGGCTGACGCTAGAAGCCCGACCACCCCCTGTCAACGCCCCACCACCGCACACCCGCCGCGAACGACGCGTGGGGCGGGCCCCCAAAAGGGAGACCCGCCCCACGCACCGCGCGCCCACGCGCGCCCACGCGCGCTCAGCGCACCAGCAGCTCCAGCAGCCGCTCCGCCTCCACGGCGGGGTCGGTGGTCAGCCCGGTGTGCACCGGGCCCGGTTGGACGATGGTGCTGCGCGGCGCGATCAGCCAGCGGAAGCGCTGCCCCGGGTCCTCGCCCGACGCCTGGCCGGCCCGCGCGCCCCCTGCGCAGATGCCCTCCACGGCGCACAGCGCGGCCCGCACGCCGGCCACGTCCACCGTGGGGTCCAGCGCCAGCAGCCGGGCCTCGTCCAGGTGGGTGCGGGCCTCGACGAACCGCCGTGCCCGGCAGTACACCACCACCCCCGCGTTGATCATCTCCCCGCGCTCGACCCGCGGGACGACCTTCAGCAGCGCGTACTCGAAGACGTCGCGCCCGTTGTGCAGTCCACTCACTTCACGGCCCTCCGCGGCGCCTTGCCGGTCAGCCACTGCGGTGCCTGCGACGGCTTGTCCTTCGTCGGCTCCCCGATGGTGATGTGCTCGCTGATCGTCCGCGCCCGCGCCAGCAGCGTGCGCACGTACGCCTGCCGCAGCTCGTCCGGGGCGTCGAAACCCGGCTCGCCGTCCAACCACACGTCCGGCACCTCCGCGGCGATCTCGGTCAGCAGTTCCTCGGTGATCAACGGCGCGAGTTCCTCGGCCGCCGCCGCGACGTCCGGCCCGAACGTGGCCAGCGCGTGGTCGGAGGCGTCGTACGGCCGGGCCGAGGCCCGCTCCGCGGTCGGCCAGTTGTGGTGCCAGATCATCGCCGCACCGTGGTCGATCAGCCACAGCTCACCGTGCCACACCAACAGGTTGGGATTGCGCCAGGACCGGTCCACGTTGTTGATCAGCGCGTCGAACCACACGACCCGGCCCGCCTCGCGCGCACCCACCTCGAAGGCGAGCGGGTCGAAGCCCAGCGATCCCGGGAGGTAGTCCATGCCCAGGTTCAACCCCCCGCTGCCCTTCAGCAGCGCCTGGACCTCCTGGTCCGGCTCGCTCAACCCGATCACCGGGTCGAGCTCCATCTGCACCAACTCCGGCACCCGCAACCCGAGCCGCCGCCCCAACTCCCCGCAGATCACCTCCGCGACCAGCGTCTTGCGCCCCTGCCCGGCGCCGGTGAACTTCATGATGTAGGTACCGAGGTCGTCCCCCTCGACAATCCCGGGGAGCGACCCACCCTCACGCAAGGGCGTGACATAGCGGGTCGCAACGACCTCCCTCAACGCTTTCCTAGGCCCCACGGGTCATTTTCCTTAGAGTCAACGGTCGGCTTCACAGTGGTACACGCCCCGGAAGCGCCCCCGATCAGCCCCGGGGAGAACCTGGGGAGAATCGGCCGGCGCACGGCTCGCCCCGCTCGCCCGAGCGGCCCGTCGAGGGCGGTGCGACCTTCGCGTCCGGCCTCCGGCATGAAGTGAGCATAGTAACCGAGCGTGATGGCCGGGGGGTGAGTGCCCGAACCACCGCTCGACGGTCGCCAGGGACTCCCCCGCCTCCGACAACAGGGAGGCGTAGGCGCGCCACAGCACGTGGAACCCGTCCTTCGGCGCCGCCTGCGGACTGCGGACTGCGGACTGCCACACGGTGCTCGGGAGTTCCTTTGAACCCAGGTGCCTCAAGCCCGGCGTTTCGGCCACGACCGTCCGGAGGGCATCCCGCTGCGGACAAGGGGCAGGCACCCGGAACGAACGTTCCCTCGCTCTCCGGCGGGATCTCATCGCGTCCGAAACACAGGAGTTCGAAAGGCCGGTCGCTCTCGTTGAACGCGACGACATCCCGACCTCTCACCGTCTGGAGACCGTCATGTCCCCGCGTGATCGACTCAGCAGGCTCGGATGCGGGTGGGTGGGCATGATCGCCTCCCTCCGGCGCAGGCCGACGCGGCAACCGGCGCTCTCGAAGAGCGAGAAGCTGTTGTTCAGCGGTGTCCTCCGGCACGACAAGGCGTGGGCGCAGTACGAGGATCCCCTGCTGCGGCTGTCGTTCTGGAAGATGGCCCGCCAGTTCCCGGCGATGATGGCCATCGTCGCGAGGGCCGCGTGGCGCGAGGACTTACGCGCCCTAGTGACCTTGCTCACCGCGGAGTTGGGGATCGGGGTGATGCGCGCCTTCACGCTCGTGGCCACCAACCAGGTGCTCGTGGCCGTCTTCTCCGGCGGACCCACCACACGGCGTTTGCTGGACGCTGCTCCAGCGCTGTGCGCGGCCGCCGCAGTGACCGCGATGTCCTCCCTTCTGTCGGCCGTGAGCGTGGCGGCCTCCGGCCGATTGGAACCGAAGATCGAGCGGGCGTGCACGGCCCGCTACTACCGCGGGCTGGCCCGCGTCGAACTGGCCACGTTGGAGGACAAGGAGGCACAACGCGCGTTGGACGCGGGCCGGTACGGGATCCGCTCCATTCGCTCGATGCTGGGCTCGACGATCCAGGTCGTCAACACCCTCATCGGCCTGGTCGCGGCAGCCAGCGTTCTGGCCCTGCTGCATCCGCTCCTCGTCCTGACCCTGCTGCTGATCGCTACCCCCAAAGCCTGGGGAGCGGTCGCGGTCGTACGCCGCGCCTACGCCTCACGCAGAGCCTGGCTCGACCACGTACGGGCCACCGACATGGTGACCTACCAGTTGTCCCGACCGACCGCCGGTCCAGAGGTCAAAGCCCACCGGGCCGGCGAACTGCTGGCGGGCGCCTACGAGGACATGGCCGCCACCTCCGCCCAGGAGAAGCAGCGCCTGGCCTACGCCGAGGCCCGCACGGACCTGGTGGCCGCGGTGCTGTCCGGGATGGCCGCACTGGTTTCCTACGGCGCCCTGTGGGCCCTGCTGTGGTACGGCCACATCCCACTGGCGGCTGCCGGTACCGCGGTGGTCGCCGTGCGCACCTCCAGCCAGAACCTCGGCAGCCTGGTGCAGACGATGAACCGGCTCTACGAGGAGTCGATGTACCTGTCCGACCTGGAGAAGGCGTACGAGGTGGCGGAGGCCGACGCGATCCCCGCCGGCGGTCAGCCGCTTCCTTCGGGGCCCGTCGAAGTGCGGTGCGAGAACGTCTCGTTCAGCTACCCGGACGCCGACAAGGCCGCTCTGTCGGAGGTGTCGCTGACGATCCCTGCGGGGAAGGTCGTCGCACTGGTCGGGGAGAACGGCTCCGGCAAGACGACACTGTCCAAACTCCTCGCCGGCCTCTACCTCCCGTCGAAGGGCCAGTTGCTCGTCAACGGCGTCAACCTTCGTGAAGCGGACCGCGACGCCGTCTTCGACAAGGTGGCCCTCCTCTGTCAGGACTTCCCGCGATGGCCGATGACCGCTCGTGCCAACGTCCACATCGGCCGCCCCGAAATCGACCTGGACCAGGCCCGGATCGAACAGGCCGCCCACGAGGCCGATGCGCTGGGCGTGGTGGAATCGCTACCCGAGCAGTGGAACAGCATCATCGTCAGCGGCTTCGAGCGCAGCACCCAACTCTCCGGCGGTCAATGGCAACGCATGGGGAGCGCTCGGGCACGGTATCGACGAGCGCCCCTGGTGATCGTCGACGAGCCGACCTCGGCCCTGGATCCGCGAGCGGAGATCGAGGCGTTCCAGGCACTGCGGTCGCTGACCGATGACACCACGACGGTAGTGCTGATCACCCATCGCCTCGCAGCCACCGCGAGCGCCGACCTGATCTACGTGCTCGACCACGGCCGCATCGTGGAACAAGGCAGCCACACGGACCTGATGGAGTTGGACGGCGGGCACTACCGCGCGCTCTACGAGATGCAGGCCGCCCAGTACAGCCAAACGCCTCGGACCACGCTCCCCCACCCCACGCCACCCAGCTGAGCACCAATGCCCTGGCGCCGCCCGCCGCGTCTGCTGCCGCCAGGCCGGGCACCGTCCAGGAGGGCCTGAACGCGTTGGTGCGCTCCGACGGCCTGCCTGCCGCGCTGGCGAGCGTCAAGGACCGTGCGGGCCGCGCCGGTACCTACACCGCGGGGGTCGGCGACCTGGCCACCGGCTCCAAGGTGCCCAGGGACGGCCAGGTGCGGATCGGCAGCAACACCAAGACGTTCACCGCGGTGATCGTGCTGCAACTGGACGGTGAAGGGAAGATCGGCCTCGACGAACCGGTCGACACCTATCTGCCGGGTCTCGTACGCGGGGAGGGGATCGACGGACGCCGCATCACCGTCCGTCAGCTCCTCCAGCACACCAGTGGCCTTCCCGATTACGTGGACTGCATCGAGGACGCCACCATGCGGCACCGGTACTTCGACCCCCGCGACCTCCTGGACATCGCCTTCCAGCACAAGGCCCGCTTCACCCCCGGGGCGACATTCGAGTACAGCAGCACGAACTACGTGCTGGCCGGCCTGATCGTCCAGAAAGTCACCGGCCGGCCCCTCGCCGAGGAGACAGACCAGCGCATCATCCAAAGCGTCGGGCTGCGCCACACCTACTTTCCCGCCCCTGGTGACAGGACCATCCGAGAACCCCATCCCAAGGGCTACCAAAGGGGTCCAGCGGGCGGACCTCCGCGCGACAGCACGGAGTTGGCCCCTCCGCGGGCTGGGCCGCGGGCCAGATGACCTCCACCAACTCCGACCTCAACACGTTCTTCACCGCGCTCCTCACCGGCCGCCTCCTGCCAGCCGCCCAGCTCGCCCAGATGCGCACCACCGTCCCCATCGGGAACACCGGCGCCGGCTACGGACTGGGGCTCATCAGCAGGCCACTGTCGTGCGGCGGTGCCTACTGGGGCCACGGCGGTGACGTCGCGCGACGCCCCGTCGGTCGATGCCCCGTTCCCGGTGAGGTCAGCGTACGTACGGGGTGGTGGTGGACAGCGGTACGAACCCCAGGCGTCGCAGGATCGGACGGCTCTGGTCGGACGCGTCGACCTGGAGGTAGCGGTAGCCGTGTTCGGCCGCGATGCGGGTACGGAAGGCGACCAGGGCCCGGTAGACGCCCCGGCCGCGCCACTCCGGCACGGTGCCCCCGCCCCACAGGCTCGCGAAGGACGTACCCGGGTGCAGCTCCATCCGCGCCGCGCTCACCGGCACGTCACCGGCCATGGCGACGACCGCGGGAGGCAGGCCGGCGGCCAGCTGGCCCAGCAACAGCTGCCGGTGGTACGGCCGCGCCTCGCCGAACGCCCGCTCCTGCGCGGCCACCGCGAGCTCGACCCCGGCCGCATCGGTCACCGGCAGCAGGCGCACACCCTCGGGCAGGTCGACGCGCGTGGGCAGGTCGTCGATTTCGGCGACCATCAGCGTCTCCTCGGGCTCGGGCACGAACCCCGCCGCCCGCAGCCGTCCCGGTAGGTCGGCCGGCCGGTCGTGGCCGTACAGCTTCCACTCGAACCCGCGCCCCAGCGAGGTGAAGTACCCCACCTGCTCCGCGACCGCGGCGTCTGCGGTGGCTTCGTCCAGGTCCGACCAGACGATTCCGTTCCAGCCGTCGGCGTCCGCGCCGACATGGCGTACGACGCCGCCCACCCGCTCCACCCGGGCTCCGGGCCCATCGGCCCGGATGCCCTGTCGCATCTCGCGATCGAAGAGCGCCAGCACTGTGTCCTGATCCATCCGCCCACTCCAGCATTGCCAGGCACGCGAGGCAACGGAAATAGAGCGGACCGGGCCGGCCCCTACCCGAAACGGCCACCAGCCGCGGCCTCCCGGTAGCCGCCCTCGGCCCGCGCGGACTCGGGCCGAGGGCGGCAAGAACGTACCGGGGCAACGATCACTCCGCTGGTCTGAGGTTTTTGCGCTGGTTGGCGTTGAAGCGCGCTTTCTTCTGACGATTCCCGCAGGTGTTCATGTCGCACCATCTGCGGGTGCGGCTTTGACTGGTGTCGAAGAAGGCGGCTTGGCAGGTCGGCGATGCGCACAGGGCCAATTTCCCGTCTCGTTCGCCGGCGATGATGCTGATCGCGTCGGCGGCGATCACGCTGAGGGCGTCCTCCACGCAGGAAGCCGAGCCGAGCCGCCATCGCCGCTCGCCCTCGGGCGTCAGGACGGCCGCGGCCCGGCCCTGAACGCTGCGGTCGTTGATGACGTGGACGGCGGACGCGGGGAGCGCGGCCTGGGTCGCGGCCGCCGTCGCGGCGGCGTGAATCGACTCCCGCAGTTCGCGAGCGAGGTCGAGCTGGGCGGCGGTGCAGGAGTCCACGGCGAGGCCGTTGACCGCCAGCCAGTCCATGAGTCGGTGCGGCGTGGGAATGCGCTCCACGGGGTCACCATGACGCTCGGACAGGGTCCCCGTGAAGCTGGTGGCCAGCACCTTGCCGAGGCGGAAGTCAGGAAACCCAGCACGCATGGAACCACCTTAGCCGGTTGCGGCGTGGCTCGGAGGACTGCTAGAACCGCCTTAGCCGGTTCCGCGATGGCCAGGAGGTCTCATGCCCCGTCCCACCAGCGACGTGCAAGCATTTGAAGCCCACGCAACTGACGCCGACCTCGACGATCTGCGTGCACGACTGGCCGCGGCGCGGCTACCGGAGGCCGAGACGGTCCACCGCGCCGCGCCCGGCCGCCGCCGATGGGAACAGGGCGTCCCGCTCGCCGACCTCGTCGATGTCGTGAACTACTGGCGCACCGGGTACAACTGGCGGTCGTTCGAAGAGCGCCTCAACCAGATCGGCCAGTTCCGCACGACCATCGATGATCTGGGAATCCATTTCCTGCACCGCCGATCCGCCCGCGCGGATGCCACTCCTCTGCTCTTGACGCACGGCTGGCCGGGCAGCATTGCCGAGTTCGTCGACGTGGTGGACGAACTGGCGGATCCGAAGGCTGCGGACGCGCCGGCGTTCCACGTCGTGGCCCCGTCGCTACCGGGCTTTGGCTACAGCGACAAGCCGACCGCCACCGGATGGGGAACCGAAAGGATCGCGGCCGCATGGGTGGAACTGATGGGAAGGCTCGGCTACCGCGAGTTCGTGGCCCACGGCGGCGACTGGGGAGGCAATATCACCACGGTTCTCGGCGGCAGGTTCCCGGCGCACGTTCTCGGCATCCACACCCTGTTCGCGGAGGCGCCGCCCGGGTTGACGGCGGACGGGCTCACGGCGGTCGAGCGCAGGTGGACCGAGGAGACCCGCGATTTCTGGCGCCACCGCGCGGCGTACGCGAAGCAGCAGGCGACCCGGCCGCAGACCATCGGCTACTCGCTCGTCGATTCACCGGTCGGGCTTCTCGCCTGGATCCTCGACAAGTTCGCCGAGTGGTCGGACACCGACGACAGCCCGTTCGAGACGATTTCCAGAGACAGGATTCTCGACGACGTCACGCTGTATTGGCTGACGCGGACCGGCGCATCATCGGCCCGCATTTACTACGAAAGCCACAACTCCCTCGATCCCGAACTCCGGGTCGACGTGCCGTCGGCGATCACCATGTATCCCCGCGACATCGAGAAGAGTCCGCGGCCCTGGGCGCAGGAGCGGTACCGGCAGATCGTCCGGTGGACGGAGCCAGAAATCGGCGGACATTTCCCTTCACTGGAGGTCCCCGAGTATTTCGTCAGAGATCTGCAAGAGGGCCTCGCGGCAGTGCTGGCCGCCAAGCAGTGAACGCGGCTCGGTGGCGGCGCTCGATCACCGCCCGATGCGGCACTAGGGGAGCTTGAGAAGCAGTTCGCCGAGTTCGCCCGGCATGGTGATCATGCTGTCGTGGCCGGTCGGGAGCTCCCAGACCTGCGCGGCGGTCCCGTTGGGTTGGATCGGGGGGACGGGGCGGCGGGTGACGCCCGCCCTGTTGGGCATCGCCCTGCCGTACCTCTGGGAGTCCGCGGCTCCCGCCTTCGACGGCGCCTGGTTCCTGTTCGTCCCGTTGAGCAGCCACACCACGCACGTCGCGGCCGGTGTGGGCGTGGCGGAGGTCCTCCTCGGCCTGTGGGCGGGGCCGTACGTCCTGCGCGCCCGGTCCCGTGTCTCACAGGCCGTGCTCGGCCCGTCGGACACCCGCGAGTGACCCGGGCCGGGGCGGGCCGACGGCCGCGACCGCCCGGTACGGATGAGCTCGCACGTGTTCCACGGCACAGCCTTCCTTCCCCGCGCTCCGGGCACGGCCGCGCGGGACAGTCCTCCCGACAGCGCCTGGAAAAAGACGGCGCGGCGTGCAGGGAGAGGAGCCTGGGCGACGGCACGGCGAGTCCCGATTACCAACGGGTCCCCTGTCTTCGGCAGGATGGGGGCCATGACTGAGATCCGCACCCCCCGCCTCCTGCTCCGTCGCTGGGACGACGACGACCTCGTGCCCATGGCCGACATCAACGCGGATCCTAGGGTCATGCACTGGGTCGACGACGGCTCGGTGCACGACCTGGACCACACGGCGGAGGCCATCGAGCGATGGGAGGAGGAGTGGGACGAAGAGGGCTTCGGGCTCTTCGCCGTCGAACTGCTCGCCTCGGGGGAACTGGCCGGGTTCACCGGGCTGTACGTGCCTGATTTCCTGCCGGAGGTGGGGCCCGCCGTGGCGATCGGCTGGCGGCTCGGCCAACAGTTCTGGGGCCAGGGATACGCGTCCGAAGCCGCCCAGGCCACGCTGGAGTTCGCACTCCAGGACCGCGGCCTCGACCACGTCATCAGCATCAGCCGGGCCGGCGACACGGCCTCCGAGAACGTCATCCGCAAGCTCGGCATGGTGCTGGAGCGCGAGACGATCCACCCGGTGCACGGCCATCCGCTGCGCGTTCACAGCATCGACCTCACGGAGTACCAGGCATGAGCCAGCCGGGGCCTCGGATCATCGGGCGACAGGCGACTGGTGTCCAGGCGCCCTCGACCGCATCGGCCCCCGCGGGGTAGGGCGCGCAGACGACGGCCCCTGCTGCCCCACCGGGACCTGCGCCTGCATGGGGCTGCGCGCAGTGTCGGTGTCTGAGAGCTCGCGGGCGATGTAGTGGTTGAGCCGCCGGCACCGGGCCGCAGGCATGCCTGTCGAGTTCGCCGCCGCCCGCACCTTCACCGCGTGCGGCCGGCGCAGATCCGCACCGGCCACCACCAGCCAGGCAGGCAGGCAGCTAGCCAGGCAGTCAGGCCGCGGGACCCCACCCCCGGCTGCCGAGTCGGCGCTCCATAACTTCCGTGTTATGGACAAGCGTTAGTACTCCGTTCACGAATCCCTACGGGAGCATGGTCGTGTTCACGGCGAACGCCCCTTCGCACCGGGCGTTCGCCGTGGGCGCGGCCCCTCGGGCCATCGACCCCGCACACGCACGTCTCACGTGGCGTGCCTTCCGGATCGAGGAACCTTGCGCATATCGAAGCTCGTGCCCGCTCTCGCCGCCGCAGCCGTCGCCGTCCTCGCACTCGTCGCCCCCACCGCAGGCGCGGCGCCGGTTCCCCCAGGCACCAAGGGGCCGCAGCCCATCATCGGTGGGCAATACGCCAACAGCGGCCCCTGGGCCGCCCGGCTGTACTCGAACGGCCAGGAGACCTGTTCGGCCACCATCATCGCCCCGACGTGGATCCTCACCGCCAAGCACTGCGTCGCCGGCGGCGCCCTGTCGTTCCGCATCGGGAGCCTGGACCAGTACAGCGGCGGCACCACGGCCAACGGCGTGCAGACCTACACCCACGGAGCGGACCTGGCGCTGGTCCGTCTCGACCGTTCGGTGTCCACGACCTATGCCACCCTCGGACAGCCCGGCTCGGTGCGCGTCGGGCAGAACGTGCAGGTGTACGGCTGGGGCGCCACCTCCCAGTGCGGTTCGGAGATCAACTGCCAGTCCCGGTACCTGAAGTTCGCCAACGTCACCGTCAGCGGTGGCTGCACGGACGCCTACGGGGGCTCCGCGATCTGCGCCTCCTGGGGTGACGGCATCACCGCCGGCGGCGACTCCGGCGGACCGATGATGACGAACGGCGTGCAGGTCGGCGTCGCCTCCACCAGCGACCGCCAGACGAGCACGGCGTACAGCAACGTGACCGCGTACCGTTCCTGGATCCAGTCGATCGCGGGGGTCTGAGCCCGCGCCGCCCGCCCGGCGGGACCCGGGGCCCTCGTCGCGATGCGGCGAGGGCCGTCGCCGTCACCTGGAAACGCCCCGCCCCTGGATCGGCTGAAAGTCCGGTGCGGGACGCGGGGGCGGGGGTCGGCACGCCGTCCCCGGTGGTCCGACGACGCACGAATTCGGCCAGGTGCAGGCCGTAAGCGCTGGAGAGCGGCGCACGCAATCCCGACGCCTGAACTTTCAACAACTACTTGCCCGCTGTCCGTGTATTGCGCAAGCTCCCTTCATGGAACTGGAGTTGAGACATCTGAGAATCCTCCGCGCGATCGCTGACGCGGGAAGTCTGACCAGAGCGGCGACGGCGCTCGGGCTCGCCCAGCCCGCGCTCAGCGCACAGCTCAGACGGATCGAGCGCGCCTTCGGCGGCGCGCTCTTCGAACGCGGGCGGTACGGCGTGCGGGCCACGGCGCTCGGGGAACTCGTGCTGGAGCGGACCCGGGTCGTACTGCCGGCGGTGAGCGAACTCCAGCGGGAGGCCGCCCGGTTCGCGCTCACCAGGCCGGGGACCGAGCGGCTGCGACTGGGCGCGACGCACGGCCCGCTGCTGGGCGCACTGGTGGACCGGCTCGCCGACGCCGCCCCGGACACCACGGTGACCACCCACGTCTCGTGGTCCGAGCGCGAGCTGGCCGAGCTGCTGGCCGACGGGCGCATGGACTTCGCACTGGCCGGGGCCTGCGGGTCGGCGCCGCCGCCCGGCGCCCCTCATCTCGTCTGGCGCGATATCGCCGTCGATCCCGTCTTCGTCATGCTCGCCGACAGCCATCCGCTCGCCCACCGACGGGAGGTCGATCTGGCCGCCCTGGCCGAGGAGACGTGGGCGTGCGTGCCGGGCGACGGCTGTTTCGGGGACTGTTTCACCGTGGCCTGCGCCCGGGCCGGTTTCAGCCCCCGCCGCATGTACGAGACGGACACCGCCTCCTGCGCGCACCTGGTGCAGGTGGGGCGCGCGGTGGGCTTGTGCCGGGCCACGTTCCCGCCGACACCCGGCCTGACGACCCGCCCCCTCGCCGGTACGCCGCTGCACTGGCGGCACCTGCTGGGCTGGCACCCGGCGAACCAGCGGCCGGACGTCGCGGCGACGATGCTGGCGCAGGCACTGCGGGCACACGCGCGTACGGCGGCGCGCTGCGACACCTACACGGACTGGCGGGCCCGGGCGGGCCACGGGATCCGGCCGGCGGCCTGCTGCGCCGTGGCGTTGGAGGAGGACGCCGTCTGACGTCCGCGGCGAGTCACGGCGCCGCACCACGCTCCGATCAGCGGAGCAGCCCGTCCACCGGGGCTCGACAAGCCCTTCCCCGGTTGCCCCTGCTCAGTCAAGTCGACGATTTGGCAAGGTAGTTGAGAATTGCGGGGCCGTTCTGGCGCATGTGAGGCGCCCCGGCGGGAGCGTTGCCTGCCGCACCCCGGCGTGAACCTCGGGCAAGGCGGGAGCCACCGCAGGCTCATTCCGCTCCATAACGCCGCCCAGGGGGATCGGGCGGTATCTCGCTGAACCACCGCCGCTGCCCCTACCGTCGTCGGTGGTGATCGCGCCCAGGGCGGCCCTCCGAACGGCATGGCGCGGTCTGCGCGGCGCTGCCCTCGGCGTCGGCCGGCCGTCGTGGTCACGGTCCGCACGTCCGCACACCGCCAGTCACCTGTCAGGCACGCCCCGACCCTCTTCCTTCCCTACTCAGGAGACCGAGGAATCGCCATGACACCCCCTCCGCACCGCGACACCGGCTCCGGCCGGCCGATCAGCCGCAAGAGCCTGCTGAAGGCGGCCGTCGCCGCCGGTGCCACCGTCCCGCTGCTGTCGTCGGGCACGATGGCGCTCGCCCGCGACTCCGCCGGCCAGGGACGCCCCCTCTCCGTGACGCCCGCCTGCGACGACGGCGACGGCCCCACCCACGACCAGATCGAGGGCCCCTACTTCAAGCCCGACTCGCCGCTGCGGACGGACCTGGTGGACGCCGGGATGCCAGGCACCCCGCTGACCGTCAGCGGCTACGTCTTCGGCCGGCACTGCGCCCCCCTCTCCGGCGTGCTGCTCGACTTCTGGCAGGCCGACGACGCCGGCAGCTACGACATGGCCGGCTACACGCTGCGCGGCCACCAGTTCACGGATGCGCGCGGAGCGTTCGCGCTCACCACGATCGTGCCGGGCCTGTACCCGGGCCGCACGCGGCACCTCCACGTCAAGGCGCAGGCCCCCGGAGAGCCCGTGCTGACCAGCCAGTTGTACTTCCCCGGCGAGCCGCGGAACGCCACCGACACCCTCTTCGACGCCGCACTGCTGATGAACATTCGCGGGGCCGGCAGCGGCAAGGAGGGCACGTTCGACTTCGTGTTGGACGTCGACGGGACACCGGGGCCCGGCGACCCCACCGAACCGCCCACCGATCCGCCGAGCGGTGCCTGGACGCCCGGCCGCGCCTACGCCCCGGGCGACCGGGTCACCTACCGGGGCGGCACGTACCGCTGCGTGCAGGCCCACACGTCGATGGTGGGTTGGGAGCCGCCCAACGTGTCGGCGCTGTGGCGCCGCGAGTGACCACCGGTCCCGCGTCGGGCTCCGGCCACCCGGCCGTCAGGCCCGTCCGCGCGGCGGGGAGGCAGCGACGGGCCGCCCCCTGCCGGCCCCGGGCCGTTCGGACGTCTCCGTCGCTCGCCGGGGCGGTGGGCTTGCCGGGGGCAGGTCCACCGCCCCGGGGCGGTCCGAAGGTCACTCGTGGGCGCTGATGATGCCGCCGGTGCTGAGCACGATGTAAACGCCGTTGGCGTCGAGGCCGACGTCGTGGCCCTTGGTCTCCAACGTGGCGTCCACCGAACCGTCGTGGCCGATGATCTGCGCGCGGTACCGCAGTTCGCCGACCTTCGTCACCTTGGCGGTCCAACCACCGGCAAGGTGGAACGTGCCGGGACCCTGCTGCCCGCCACCCATCCACGAGCGGACCTCGCCGCCCATCGTGAGCACCACGAACATGTCGTTGGCGTCCAGCCCGGCGTCGATCTCCTGGCCCGTGGTCTCGATGGTCGCCAGCACCGAGCCCTTGCTGATGATCTTGGCGCGGTAGCGCTGCTTGCCGAGGTCGTAGACCTCCGCCTTGCTGCCGTCCACCAACTTCACGGTGCGGACCGGGGACGGTGACGTGCCCTTGCCGGCGCGCGAACCGCCCGACTGCGTGCCCGCAGCGCTCGACTTCGCCTCGCCCGTGCCGCCGCCCTTGGCGTCCCCCTTCGCGCCGGAGTCCGCCTGGGAGTCCGCCGGTGCCGCGGCGGAGGAGCCCGCGCCGTTGGACCCGGCGGTGGCCGCCTGCCCCGCGGCCTTGCCGCCACCGGCGTCCGAACCGGAGCACGCGGTCAAGGACAGGGCAGCGGCGGCGGTCAGGGCCGCCGCGGCAACGCGCAGGGTACGGCGACGACGGGCGCTACGGACAACGGTCT
The DNA here is from genome assembly GCF_045799175.1 of Streptomyces sp. VTCC 41912. Lineage (NCBI taxonomy): Bacteria > Bacillati > Actinomycetota > Actinomycetes > Kitasatosporales > Streptomycetaceae > Streptomyces > Streptomyces sp. VTCC 41912. The sequence goes on along the minus strand of NZ_JBJMAB010000007.1, from coordinate 77,809 downwards.
TGGAATTCATTGGGCTCCCCCGGGGGAAGTCGGTGACGAGGTCTCCTGGCTACGACACCCACTCTGCTCGGGGCCACTATCGCGGGACTGCCGCTCCGCTAACACCCGGCTAACCTCGCGCGCTCGCGCAGCCGGCTGCCTGACGGTAAGTCAGTTCAAGGCAAGGCACCACCGGCACGAGCAGGAGACCGTCGAGGCCCGTGCGGGCCCGTGCAGGCCCGTGAAGGCGCGTGCAGGCCCGTCGGTGGGAGGGGTCCCGTCGGGATGACGCGCTGTCGGTGGCGTCGACGCCTCACAACCGCCGGACGCCGGGCCACCCGAGGCCCCACCAGGCTCGTACGTCGCGGCGGCCCCGGCGTCGAACCCGCCGCCGGCCCCGGCCTCTGCCCGTGGCGAATCTGCTGCGGGCAGAGAAACCGCGTCCGGGGGTCTCCCGAGGTCAAGAGTGGAGTCGACGGCATGCCCGCCTCGACAAGGAGACCCGATGCATCCACTCGCCACGTCGCCGCTGCGCGCGGAGGAGGGCGACACACCGCCCAGCCGCTTCGACGACCACCTCGCGGCCCAGCTGCTCGCCCAACGGATCGTCCTCCTCGGCACGCAGGTCGACGACGTGTCGGCCAACCGGGTGTGCGCGCAGCTGCTGCTGCTCTCGGCGGAGGACCCGCGCACCGACATCAGCCTCTACATCAACAGCCCCGGCGGTTCGGTCACCGCGGGCCTGGCCATCTACGACACGCTGCGGCTCGTCCCCAACGACGTCTCGACACTGGCGATGGGGTTCGCCGCCAGCATGGGCCAGTTCCTGCTCGCCGTGGGCACGCCCGGCAAACGGTTCGCGCTGCCGAACGCACGGATCATGATGCACCAGCCCTCGGCGGGCATCGGCGGCAGCGCCGCGGACATCGAGATCCAGGCGGAGAACCTCGAATTCACCAAGCAGGCCATCGAACGGATCACTGCCGAGCACACCGGTCAGAGCCCGGAGACGATCAGGCGGGACGGCGACCGGGACCGCTGGTTCACGGCCGAACAGGCCAAGGAGTACGGGATCGTGGACCGGGTGGTGGAGTCGCTCGCCGACATCCGCCCGGCCGCGTCGCGCCGACGGATGGGGTTGTGACATGGGGTCCTACACGGTTCCCTACGTGATCGAGCGGACCGCACAGGGCGAGCGGTCCTACGACGTCTTCAGCCGACTGCTGAACGAGCGGATCATCTTCCTCGGCACCGAGATCGACGACGGCGTCGCCAACGTGGTCATCGCGCAACTCCTGCACCTGGAGTCGGCGAACCCGGAGCGGGAGATCTCCATCTACCTCAACTCGCCCGGCGGCTCGTTCACTTCGCTGATGGCGATCTACGACACGATGACGTTCGTGCAGTCGCCGATCTCCACGTTCTGCGTCGGCCAGGCGGCGTCGACGGCGGCGGTGCTGCTGGCCGGCGGCGACCCCGGACGGCGCTTCGTGCTCCAGCACGCCCGGGTGCTGCTCGGCCAGCCGGCCAGCGGCGGCCGGCAGGGCACGGTCTCCGACCTCAGCCTCGCGGCCAAGGAGATGGTCCGCATCCGCTCGCAGGTGGAGGAGGTCGTGTCCCGCCACACGCACCACGACGTGGCGACGCTCCGTGCGGACATGGACCGGGACAAGGTGCTCACCGCCGAAGAGGCCGTCGCCTACGGGCTGGCCGACGAGGTGTTGAGCCGGCGACTCGCGTTCGTCTGACCACGCGCGGCCGTGGCCGGGGCCGGCGAGCCGGCCGGTACGACGGTGGTGCGCCCCGACGTACCGGCCGTCGGCTCGATCAGGCGGCGAGGCAGAGGCCGTCGTACCGCGCGGTGGGGGACGTACGGCCCCGGGCCACCCGGCTACGGGTGTGGCGGGCAAGGTGGTCCTGGGTGCGCTGGAGCAGGTCGGCGAGGCCGAGCCCCAGTGCCTGGGCGGCGGCCGCGAGCACCTCGGAGGAGGCTTCCTTGCGGCCGCGCTCCAGTTCCGACAGGTACGGCATCGAGATCCGGGCCGCCTCCGCGACGTCCTTGAGCGTGCGTTCCTGGGCCAGCCGCTCGCGCCGCAGCACGTCGCCGACGAGGTCGCGCCACAGCGGTTCCCTCGGTGCGGGTGTCCGCGGGGCTTCCGCCGGCCGGTGCGGGGCACGGTCCACCCCACCCGAAGCGGGCGGCGCGGGCTGCGTGCGCAGGGGAATGACGCGGGCTTCGTTCGGCGCATGAGTGGTCACCCCCTCAGCCTAGGGATCCTGGACTGTGGGGGAAGGGACCGGCGTTCTGCCCTGGGTGAAGCCGTCGCCACGCGAACTCCCGGCGCGGGCGCGGGCGGGCAGCCGGGCGGCAACCGAGCGCACCGTGTCCCGGCCGACCGGATGCCGCCCCTCAAGGGCCGGTGGCAAGAATCCAGATGCCGACGAGCATGTTGGCCCCGGACGACTTGGACGGGAACTCGTGCCGACTGCCCTGCGCCTCAGCGAATGCGACCACCGCGGAAGAGGACCGCTTTACGAGAAAGCGACCGCAGGCCCGAGCCGCGCGAAATGCGCACGCAATGCGGATCACAGGAATCATGCGGGTGAGGGATGCCCCAGACCGTTTCCTTCGGATTGCCCTGCCGACCGGTCGGTGGAGATGGCGAGGGCGATGGCGATCACGTCACCACCCGCCTCACTTCGGAGTCGGATGCGACAACTGAGGCTCGAATAAGGCCCGTTGGGCATCGAGCGACGACACATCGGACCAATGCTCAGATGATTCGAAAGAAACGCCCTAATGAGGATCACGCACACCGCGCCGAACACGCCTTTCCTCACGTCGACCTGAGGGAGCATCAGTGACGCGTTAGCGAGTTGGTGGCGGCGTGGGGGAAGATGAAGTCATCCGATGAACGGGGCAACGGCACTGTTGCGGCCCGGCCTTTGTGCATGCCCGAACGAAACGAGGAACAACCGTGAACCGCACCCACACCGCCCGACTCCGACGCGTGGCGCTCACCGTGGCCGCCGGTGCGGCACTCGCGGTGACCGTCACCGCCTGCGGCCCGGCCGACGGCAGCGGTTCCGACGACTCCGCCGCCTCCGGCAAGGCCACCAACGCCGCGTCGAGCGACACCGGCAAGGACACTGCCGGCAAGGACACCTCCGACGAGGCCACCGGCAGCGAGAACGGCAAGACCGCGAAGGAGGGCGGCTCCTCCGCGGGCACCGGATCGGCGCCGTCGGACGGCAAGAAGGGCTACGGGCAGACCTGCGGGGCCAACGACCTGACGTTCAGCGCGACTTCCAAGTCCCAGGCGGGCGGCTACATCCTGCTCGCGGCCCGCGCCAAGTCCGGCATCACCTGCACCATCCCCAGCGGTCTGCCCTCGATCTCCTTCGGTTCCGGCGGCATCGAAGCCCAGCCCGCCGAACAGTCCGTCGGCCCGGCGATCGAGCTCGGCGGTTCCAAGACCGCCTACGCCGGCATCAACCCCAAGACCACCAAGGACAACAACAGCGTCGGGTTCACCTTCCTCATCGCGGGCATCGGCACCTCCGACCCCAACCCCGCAAACGTCAACACCGGCCCCGTCAAGATCGACAAGCCGATCGTCACCAACTGGCACACCAGCCCCGACGGCACCGTCCCCGGTGACGGCACGGACCAGTGACACCAGCCAGCGCCGATGAGCGCGGGCCAGCGGCGGGAACCGGTTGAGCCACCCGCCCTGGCCAGCCCCAACACCGCCCCATGGGTGGAGAGGGCTCGGCGAGGTGCGCCTCGGAGCGGCCGGTCCGCGTTTCGGCTCGCTTCCGGTCCAGGCACGACGGGCTGCCGTACCCGGTCGGGTACGGCAGCCCGGGGGCCGTCGCCTGACGGGCACGCCCGCCGCCGTCCTCCTGACGGCCACCAGGCCACTCACACGACCTCCGCTGCGACCTCCGCTGCGACCTCGGCCGGCAGGTCCTTCGCGGTGACCTGCCAGGCAAACGAAGATCCGGGGTGCGCCACAGGAACGGTGCATGCGGATCCGACGTGCGGATTCGGCATGCGGATCCGGCGCGCGTGAACTGCCTCGCCGCTGACCACGGAGTTCCCTACTGCGGCTGCTGAGCGGTGTGTGCGGTTTCGACCGGCGAGGGAGCTTTCGGGTCGGGCGCCGTCAGGGTGCGGTCCGGCAGCCGGGTGGCCATGACGACGGGCAGGACGAAGACCGCGAGGAGCGTGTAGAAGACGGCGGGCAGACCTCGCGCGTCGGCGAGCCATCCGAACGCCGGCGAGCACAGTCCGCCGGCCGCCATCGCCAGCCCCAGGGTGAGCCCACTGGCGGTGCCCGGGCGGTGGGGCAAGTAGTCCTGGCCCAAGGTGACTTGGGCGGCGAACGGCAGGAACATCGCCACACCGAACACCGCCGCACTCAGCACCAGGACCGGGAACGCGGGGGCCCAGGCAATGCCCAACAGTGCGGGGAACGCGACGAGGTAGCCGACCCGCAGCGACGTCATCCGGCCGTACCGGTCCCCCAGCCAACCACCGAGCAACGTGCCGACCGCCCCGGCCGCGGTGTACGTGCTGAGCACGGCGGCACCCGCCGCCGTGGACTCCCCCAGATCCCGCTGCGCGTGCAGCGCCACCATCGACGTGACCGTGACGTAGGGAACGGACCATCCGATGATGACGGCCACCAGCCGCGCGAAGGCGCGCCAGTCATCCGCCCGTTCGGCACCACCCGCCCCCGCCTCGGCCGCCGCGCCGGTGGCCAGCGGCGCGGCCGGCACGTGGCCCCGTGCGCGCATCCACGGGCCCTTGAGGAGCCACAGGGCCACCATGACCAGCGCGGGGACCGCCAGCAGACAGCTGCCGCCGAACCCCGCTCCCCCGATGACGAGGGTGACCAGGGTCGGCGCGAGGGCCCCGCCGATGGTTCCGCCGACGGAGAAGACACTCATGGCCTTCTGCGACGAACCACCGGCGGCGCGTGCCTGGCTGGTCGCGGGCGGGTGGTAGGCCGCAATGCCGATGCCGGCGAGCGCGACGCACAACCAGGTGACCCAGTAGCTCCCGGACAGCCCCGCGGCCGCCACGCCCACGGCCGCGGTACCGAATCCCGCGGGCACCAACCAGGGCCGTGGCGTGCGGTCGGACAGCGCGCCGAACACCGGTTGGAGCAGACTGGACAGACCGCTCGCCGCGAAGGCCAGGCCGGAGACCGCCGCGTAGCTGTAGTGACGTTGGGACACCAAGAACGGCAGCATCGCGGGGATCGCCCCTTGAGAGAGGTCGTTGACCACGTGCGTGCCGGCCAGGAAGCCGAGTTGCCCTTTTTTCATGGTGGGGACACCACTCACTTTCTTTGCGGGGAAGTCCAACACCCGGGCTCCTCGGGTCCTCAGAGGAGTCCTGACGCGCGAGCGGCGACAGGGGGAGCCGGGTGGCGACCGAACCTCATGACGACCGGCTGATCGAACGTCCCACCACCCCGCTGCGGGGCGCCAGTCGTGTCAGGCCCCGCAGCGGCGACCGAGGAGGAGCATGTCGATCAGCAGCATGGCGAGCACAGTAGCCGCTTCCAACTCCTCAGACAACCTGATGTGCTGGTGGGTGGCGGTGGCTGGGGGGGCGGACGCCTGCCGTCAACGTCCTTGGCGTGACGCGTGCTTGGCGTGGAACCGGGGTCGGGTGTGTGGGAGGAGCGACAGGCGTGTGGTGCGACCGGGCCGCGGAAGACCGGAGTTCGCCGGACCGGACCGCGTCCTCCCCTCCCCCTCGACTCACCGCGACGCGCGCCACCGGCCGCCTCCGCCGGCGCCCGGCAGCAGCGCCACCCCGAGTAGACTCACCACCCGAATCATCAGACAACCTGAGAGGTGATGGCGGAATGCCGCTCGGCGCCCTCCGTCCCAGTCCGCTGGTCGAACAGGCCACCCAGCACCTGCGCGACCAGATCACCGGTGGACAGTGGCCGGTGGGGACCAAGCTCCCGGCCGAGACCGCCCTCGCCAAGACGCTCGGCGTGGGCCGCTCCACGGTGCGCGAGGCGCTGCGCGCCCTGGCCGGGGCCGGCCTGGTCCAGGCCCGTCAGGGCGCCGGCGTCTTCGTGATCGCCACCGAGCCCGAGGAGGACTGGCCCACCCGGCTGCGGCGCGCCGCGGTCACCGACGTCTACGAAGTCCGGATGCTCGTCGAGGTGCAGGCCGCACGCCTGGCGGCACAGCGCCGCACCAAGACCGACATCGCCGCCATGCGGGCCGCACTGGAGGCCCGCCGGGCCGCGGCGGCCGGCGATGACGCGGGCTTCGTCGACGCCGACATCGCCCTGCACACCGCGGTCGTCACCGCCGCCCACAACCCCGTGCTGAGCGACCTCTTCGTCGAATTCGTCCCCGCGCTGCGCACGGGGCTGATCGGTCTGCTGGACATCCTCGACCTGCGGACCCACGAGCCCCAACACGGCGACGCGGCCCACGAGGCTCTGGTGCGGGCCGTCGAACGCGGCGACGCCGACACCGCCAGCAGTACGTTGCAGGCCGAGTTGGAGGGGACCCTCGCCCGCCTGTACCGCCTCTGAGGCGCGGCGGGCGCGGTGCCTGGGCGGGCGCGGCGCTCCACGCGGTTCACAGCAGGAAGGAGAACCACGGGGAGCCCGGCGCGATCCGTTCGATCGACAGGGGACTGTCCCCCATGCGCCGCAACAGGCTGTCGAGGTCCTGGGGACGCTCCAACTCGATCCCGACGAGGGCCGGTCCGGTCTCCCGGTTGTTCTTCTTGACGTACTCGAAGGCCACGATGTCCTCGCCCTTGTCGAGCACCTCGTCGAGGAAGTGCCGTAGTGCGCCCGGCTGTTGGGGGAACGTCACCAGGAAGTAGTGGCGCAGGCCCACGTGCACCAGTGAGCGTTCCACCACGTCGGCGTAGCGGCTCACGTCGTTGTTGCCACCGGACACCACGCAGACCACGGTGCCCGGTCCCGTGCCGGACACCACCTGCCGGGCCGCCGCGCTCGCCAGCGCACCGGCCGGTTCGGCGATGATCCCGTCGGTCTGGTAGAGGTCGAGCATCTCGGTGCACACGGCACCCTCGTCGACCGCGACGACCTCGTCCACCAACTCCTTGACCAGCGGGAAGGCCCGCTCGCCGACCTTGCCCACGGCTGCCCCGTCGACGAACGAGTCGAGTTCGGGCAGTGCCACGGGCCCGCCGTGCTCCAGCGCGGCCCGCATGCTGGCGGCGCCGGCCGGTTCGGCGCCGACGATGCGGGTGTGCGGCGAGTGCGCGCGCAGCCAGACGGCGATTCCACCGATCAGGCCGCCACCGCCGACCGGCACCACCACCGTGTCGAGGGCGGTGTCGCACTGCTGGGTGATCTCGCGGGCGACGGTGCCCTGCCCCGCCATCGTCCGCACGTCGTCGAAGGGGTGGACGTACACCGCACCGGTGCGCTCGCTGTCCCAGTGCGCCGCGGCGCTGGCCTCGTCGTAGGTGCTGCCGACCACCACGAGTTCGACCATGTCACCGCCGAACGCCGCGATGCGCTCGCGCTTCTGCCGCGGCGTGTTGGACGGCACGAACACCCGGCCGCGGATGCCGAGCCGGCGGCAGGCGAAGGCGACGCCCTGGCCGTGGTTGCCGGCACTGGCGCAGACGACGCCGCGCCGCTGCTCCTCGTCGGTGAGCGACGAGACCAGGTTGAAGGCGCCACGGACCTTGTACGAACGGCAGACCTGACTGTCTTCCCGCTTCAGCAGGATCCGGCTTCCGAGCAGCTCCGAGAGCCGCTGGTTCTCCTCCAACGCCGTCCGCCGCACCACCGGCTCAAGCCGTCGCGCCGCCTGTTCGATACCGTCTGCGTTCAACGTGCCTGACATCTCCGGATCGTAACGCGGGCCCACAGCGGGCCCTTCGCGTCGACCACGATGCGGACATACCGCGCGGTGCGACCCGTCGAGGCGGCGAGGCATGCGCCCCCGTCCCCGCCCTCACGTGGCCCCGCGCGGGATGGGGGAGGCGGAATGCCGGATGCGGACGACGCGGTCGCACCGGTCCGGGAAGGTCTCCACCAGGCCGGTGGTGCGCAGCTCCACCATGGCTTGACGGTGGCGTTGCCGCCCCGGCGCTTCGACGTGTCATGCCGGCGTTCATCAGACGCTCATTGCGGCCGGTGATCATCGTCCGAGGACCAGGAATCGGGGGGAAACGTGCTGAACGAAAGGGTCTTCCGGAGCGAGGACGCGCCGGTGGCGGACCGGCTGGCCTACTGGCAGGAACGACTGGAGCGGACCCCTGCTCCGGTGCGGTTGAGCAGTGACCACGCCCACGACTTCCGGGCCACCCAGCGGGTGTTGGACGTCGGTGCCGTTTGCGTGTGGCCGGCCACGTTCCAGTCGATGGTGAGCCGGCGCACGCCGAAACTGATCCGCCAGTCCGACCCGGAGGTGTTCCACCTCTCCCTCGTCGTGAGCGGCACGGCGCCGGGCAGGTGGGGCGACCACGAGGTCGGGTACGAGCCGACCGATCTGCACGTCAACGACTCCTCGGTGCCATGGGAGATCCACACCGGCCGCAGCCCGGCCACGTCCGTGGGGGTGGAGGTGCCCAAGGCCCTGTTGCCACTGCCGCGCCATGCGGCTGCCGACCGGATCCCACAGCGGGTGTCGACACGCGAGGGGATCGGCGCGCTGCTGGCACAGTTCCTCACCCAGTTGAACGCGGACACCAGTTGCTACCGGCCGTCCGACGGGCCCCGCCTGGGCAGGGTCCTGCAGGGCTGCGCACACGGACACAACGGCGCCCGGGGCTCCCCGGGCCCAGGGAGGGGCAACATGATGAGGTTTCGGCTGGCAGGATCGCCGTCATGACGACGGATGCAACACGGTGCGGGCCACCGTCTCGTTTGGGGGAAGCCATGTCCACGTCCCAGCGCACGGCGGCCGAGCCGGCGTCGAGCTGTCGCGCCATCGAGAACCTGATCGCCCGCTACGCCGAGCTCGTGGACGACGGTGACTTCGCCGGGCTCGGCGTCCTCCTCGCCGACGCCACCTTCGTCGGCAGCGGCGGGCCGGTGCACGGGCGCGACGCGATCGAGAAGTCGTTCCGGGACACGCTGATCGTCCACGACGACGGCACACCGCGGACCCAGCACGTCGTCACCAACGTGGCCGTCGAGGTCGACGAGCAGGCCCACACGGCGGAAGCGCGCTCCTACGTCACCGTGTTGCAGGCCCTGCCCGACCTGCCCTTGCAGCCCATCGCCGCCGGCCGGTACCACGACCGCTTCGAGCGCGCCGAGGGCCGGTGGCGCTTCGTCGAGCGGAGGGTCCGCATCAACCTGGTCGGCGAGGTGCGCCACCACCTGCGCCAGGCGGCCGCACCGCGTTAGTACCCCCGGCGGCCGTAGGGCTCCGCGCGGCGGACGCGAACCGGTGGCCCCGTCCGCGTCGACGCCTTCCCGCCGTTCCGGGCAGGCACGTCGGACCGAGCCGTGCCGTGGTGCGCGCCGGCTGGCGTGGTCGGCACGGCCGGCAGGGTCGGATTCTGCCGAGGGGGCGGGGGGTGGTGTCGGATGGCGCCGTGCGGCGGCCGGTTGGTGGCTCGGGGGGCTCGGTGGGCGGAGTGTTGCAGGCGCCTTGATCGAGACGTTCGGAGGGGAAGTCATGGACACCGAGGTGCTCATCGTCGGCGCGGGTCCGACCGGTCTGACGCTGGCCAACGAGTTGCTCGTGGCGGGGGTGTCGGCCGTGCTGGTCGACAAGCTCGCGCGGCGCAGCGAGTTGTCGAAGGCCGGCGGCGTGCAGTCCCGCACGCAGGAGGCGTTCGACCAGCGCGGACTGCTGGAGCCGTTGCTGGCCACCGGCGACTACCCGGCCGGCACCGCGCACTTCGCCGGGATTCCGCTGCCGCTGACCCGTGGCCGGCACCGTCTGCCCTGGCGGTCCATACCGCAGGTGGCGATCGAGGGGTTCCTCGAAAGGCACCTCGCCGCGCGCGGCAGCCGGGTCCGGCGCGACCACGAACTGACCGGCCTCGTCCAGGACGCGGACGGGGTCACCGCGACCTTCGCCGGCGGTGCGCGGATCCGCTGCCGGTACCTCGTGGCCGCCGACGGTGCGCACAGCACGGTGCGGTCACTGCTGCGGGCCGAGTTCCCCGGCCGGCCGGGCACGGCGACCACGGTCGCCGCCGACGTGCGGCTGGGCGGCGACGAGGTCCCGACGCACACCTGGAGTCCGGACGGGCACTGGGTGCACGTGTTCCCGTTGGGCACCGATCCGCAGGGCAGGCCGCTGCGCCGGCTGGCCATGGGCGGGCCGGGTCGGTCGCTGCCCCGGGACGTCCCGGTCACCGCGGACGAGATCCGCGACGGCCTGCGCAGCGTCCTCGGATCCCGGGTGGAACTGCTCGAACTGCGCTACGCCCGCCGCATCACCAACGCGGCCCGCCAGGTCGCCCGGTACCGGCACGGGCGGGTGTTCCTGGCCGGCGACGCCGCCCACGTGCACCTTCCGATCGGCGCGCAGGGCATGAACACCGGGATCCAGGACGCGCTCAACCTCGGGTGGAAACTCGGCGCCGCCGTGCGCGGTTGGGCCCCGGAAGGACTGTTGGACACCTATCACGGGGAACGGCACCCGGTCGGGGCCGGTGTGCTGCGCAACGTCCAGGCGCAGAGCCTGCTGATGGACTCGGAGGGCACCCGCGCCCCGGACGTGACGGCCGCCAGGGAACTGTTCGCGGGCATGACGCGCCTGCGGGACGTCCAGTACCACCTGGACGACATGCTGTCCGGCATGGGCATCCGCTACGCGATGCCGGGCGCCGAGGACGAGCCGCTGGTCGGTCTGCCCGCCTCGGAGCCGGGCCTCGGGCCGGTCCCGTTGCACGAACTGTTGCGGTCCGGGCGCGGGGTCCTGCTCGACCCGGCCGACGGGTTCGCCGAGGTCGCCGACCTCTGGTCGGACCGGGTGGACCGGGTGAGCCGGGTCGGTGGCACGCGGGCGCTGCTCGTACGACCGGACGGGTACGTGTGCTGGGCCGGCGGCCCGGACGGACCGGAAGCGGCGCTCGGGCACTGGTTCGGCGCGCCGAAGTGACGCGCCGCCCGGTGGAGCCGGGGCGGCTGCCCCGCGGCGTCACAACTCCGCGTCGAGCGGGAGGCGGTGGACGCCGGGAAGGTACTCGTCGAGTTCACCGGGGGTGAACCGGGCCATGCCGACGACGTGCCAGAACTCGCCGGCCACCTCGCCCTCGTACTTGTAGCCGCCCTCGGGGGTCAGTGCCGCCCAGCCGCCGGGGACGCCGATGAGCGTGGCGTGTGGGGTGGGCGGCGGGCCGTCCGGGGCGGGGACGTTCCACAGGCGGACCGTGCCGTCCTCGCCGCCGCTGGCCAGCCGAGTGCCGTCGGGGCTGAAGGCGAGGGAGAAGATCCGTCCGGTGTGGCCGGTGAGGCGGGCGGTGCGGCGGCCGGTGCGGGCGTCCCACAGGCAGATGACGCGGTCGTCGCCGGCGGTGGCGAGCAGCGGCAGCCGGGGGTGGGCGACGGCCGCCCAGAGCCGCCCGCGGTGTCCGGTCAGGACGTGCTGCGGCGCACCGTCGCGCCAGACGATGGCGGTGCCGTCCCAGGAGGCGCTGACCAGCCAGTCGTCGTCGGAGCCGAAGGCGACGGCGTAGACGCGGTCGCTGTGGGCGTCGAGTTCGGCCGTCAGGCCGCCGCCCTCCTGGTGCCAGAGGCGGACCCGGCCGTCGTCGCAGCCGGTGGCGAGGGCGGTGCCGTCGCCGCGGAAGGCGATGGACCGCACCCGGCCGCGGTGGTCGGAGAGGGTGACGACGTGCGCTCCGGTGGCGCGCCACCACAGGCGGACCGAGTCGTCGTCGTTGGCGGTGGCGAGCAGGGTGCCGTCGGCGCTGAACGCCTCGGCCCAGGTGTGGTCGGTCTCCACGTCGATCTCGCGGAGGTACTCGCCGGTCAGGGCGTTCCACAGGTAGACGTCGCCGTCGTTGCTGGCGGTGCCGAGGATCGGGCCGGCGGGGCTGAAGACCGCGGAGATCAACCGGTCGCCGCGGCCGGTGAGTTCGGCGGTGCGGCGGCCGGTGCGGGCGTCCCACAGGCGGACCAGTCCGTCGTTGCCGCTGGTGGCGAGGCGGGAGCCGTCGGCGCTGAAGGCGACGGTGTTGACCCGGCGGCCGTGGCCGCGCAGGATGCGCTGGCCCTGGCCGGTGTCGGCGTTCCAGATCTGGGCGCCGCCGTCGTTGCCGACGGTGACGAGTTGGCTGTCCTGCGGGCGGAAACGGCAGGCCCAGGCGGAACCGCGGTGTTCGACGGGCTGCTGGCGCAGCAGGCTGATGGCGCGGTGGCCGCCGGAGAGGGCGACGCGCCACAGGCGTACGGTGCCGTCGCTGTCGCAGGCGGCGAGGAGCCGTCCGCCGTTGCCGAACATCACCTGGTAGACCGCGCCGGTGCACCGCTCCAGCGCTCCGGCGGGCGCGCCGACCACGGGGTCCCACAGCCGGACCTGGCCGTCGGTGTCGCCGCTGACGAGGAGGGTGCCCTCGGGGTGGAAGTCGAGGGTGTAGACGCGGCCGGTGTGGCCGGTGAAGGTGTGCAGCAGGCGGCGTTCGGCGACGTGCCAGACGCGGACCGTGCCGTGGCCGTCGGCGCCGTGGTCGCCGGTGGCCAGGAGGGTGCCGTCGGGGCTGAACCGGGCGCGGAACACCGCGCCCTCGTGGCCGTCGAGGCGGCCGGTGCACCGGCCCGTGCGGGTGTCCCAGATGCGGAGGTTGGCGGCGGCGTCGCCGGTGACGAGGGTGCGCCCGTCGACGCTGAACACCGCGGTGTAGACGGGGGCGGTGTGGCCGGGGAGCTGGTGCAGGGGTTCGCCGGTGGCGGTGTCCCAGAGGGTGACCAGGCCGTCGGCGTCGCCGGTGGCGACGACGGTCCCGGCGTCGTCGAGGGAGACCGGCCAGACGCCGCCGGGGTGGACGTCCAGACGGTGCAGCTGGCGTCCGGAGACCGGGTCCCACAGCCGTACGGTGCCGTCGGCGCCGCCGGTGGCGAGGATCCGGGAGCGGAACTTCACGGCGTAGACGCGGCCTTCGTGGCCGTGCAGGGTGCGCATCGCGCGGCCGGTGTCGGCGGCGCAGACCAGCACGCCGCCGTCTTCGCTGCCCACCGCGAGGAGTTCGCCCTCGGGGCTGTACGAGAGGGGCTCGGGCAGCCGGCTGGTGCGCATGTCGAAGCCGTAGGGGACGCCGACGGCGGCGGGGCGGAAGCCGACCTCGACGGGCATGCCGGGGGCGAGGGCCGCGGTGCGCAGTTCGGGGGCGGCGCGGACCCGGGCGTCGGTGAGCGGGTCGATGAGCGCGGCGCGGTGCCAGCGGCTGCGGGTCAGACGGGCGCCGCGCAGGTCGGCGCGGGTGAGGCGGGCGCCGCGCAGGTCGGCACCGGACAGGTCGGCGCCGGACAGGTCGGCGTGGTCGAGGCGGGCGCCGTTGAGGCGGGCGTCGCGCAGCACGGCGCCGGAGAGGTTGGCGCCGATGAGGCGGGTGTCGGTGAGGTCGGCGCCGGTGAGGTCGACGCCGGAGAAGTCGCGGCCGGAGAGGTCCTCGCCGGAGAGCCGGGCGGCGCGCAGGTCGGCGCCGGCGGGGACGCGGAGCCGGTCGATGACGCGGACGGCGTTGGCGCGCGCCGCGTCGCTGACGCCGGGGCCGGGGGCGTTGAGGACGGTGCGGACCCAGGCGGTGCTCAGGTCGTGGTCGGCGAGGTCGCAGAAGAACTCGACGGCGAGGGCGCTCAGCGGGCGGGCGGCGAGCAGGGTGCTGTCGCCCTCGGCGAGGCGGTCGGCGGCCGCGCGGGCGATGAGCCATTCGACGACCGAGCCGTGGATGAACTGGAACAGGCCGTCGTCGGTGCGGATCAGCAGGCTTCCGGCGCCGACGGCCTGGGCGCTCTCCTGGGTGGTGAGGGTGGTGCCGGCGAGCCCGGCGAGGGCGGTGGCGACGGTGTCGGTCAGTTCGTCGAGGTGCAGACCGCCGCGGCCGGTCTCCCACAGGCGGCGGGCGAGGGCGGTGACGGCGGCCCACAGGTGGTCGAGGGTGAGGCCGGGGGCGGCGCCGGGGCCGCCCTGCCCGCGGCGCTCCTCATGGGCGAGCCAGGCGGTGAAGACGTCCTCGTAGAGCCGGGCGGGGCTCAGTGCGCGGCCGGCGCCGGCGACGGCGCGCAGCTGGTCGGGGTCGAGGTCGGCGACGAAACTGAGCAGCCGGGGGTTGGCGCACAGGGCGAGCAGGTCGGGGATGTTGCCCAGGAGTGCGAAGCGGCGGTCGGCGGTCTCCTCGTCGCCGTAGCGGTTGACGAGGTAGGCGCGGATCTGTTCGGGGACGAAGCCCTCGACGGCGAGGATGCGGCGCTGCGGGAGCAGGCCGACGCGTTCGCCGAGGGCGGTGAGGATCTGATCCTGCGACTTGAAGTGCTGGGTGCGGCTGCTGACCACGATCTTGGCGTTGTCGACGGCGGCGTTGAGGAGGACCTGGAGGTGGTCGGCGGCGCGGTCGTAGCTGACGCGGTTGACGAGTTCGTCGAAGCCGTCGAAGAGCAGCACGACGCGGCCCTGGCCGAGCATGTAGCGCAGGGCGCGCAGGTCGATGGTGTCGACGTCGTGGCCGGCGAGGTGGGCGGCGACGAGCCCTTCGAGGCTGTGCGCGCGGTCGAGGGTGTGCAGCGGGATGAGCAGGGGGGTGAGGTGCGGGAGGCGTTCGGGGATGCGGCGGGCGAGCTCGCGCAGGGCGAAGGTCTTGCCGTGTCCGAAGTCGCCGAGGAGCAGCAGGAAGCGGCCGTGGTCGGTCTCCAGGAGCTGGAGCATGGCCTCGACGAGGTGGTCGCGCTCGTCGGCGTCGGGGCGTTCGGCGTCGCGGTAGCGCTGCGGGAGGTAGAGGTCGGGGGCGTAGCGGTCGTCGTTGCTCAGCCGGGCGGTCTGGGCGGTGACGTAGCCGCGCAGGTCGAGCAGGCCCTGGAACTCCAGGAAGCTGCGGACGCGGACGCCGCGGCGCCCGGCGCGTTCGCGCAGGGACTGTTCGGGCGGCGGGCCGTCGTGGACCAGCTCGGCCTCGGAACCGGTGTCGGTGGCGTGCGCCTGGGCGAGGAACCGGTCGAGTTCGGCGTCGGTGGGGGTGCCGGGGTGGACGGCGATGCGCTGCTGGCGGACGACGCCCTCGTCGCTCCAGGTGACCATGATCTGGGTGAGGTCGTCGGGGGCGCCGCGGGGGACGTCGCGGAGGCGGACGCCTTCCTGCCGGGCGCGGCAGACCTCCTTGACGCGTTCGGCGAGGGAGTCGGCGGGCTCGTCGACGGCCCGGTTGTCGGCGGGCGGCGCGGCGGCGGGCGGGGCGGCGGGCTCGTCGGGCGTGCCGAGGATCCGTCCGGCGCCGTGCCAACTGACGGGGAAGACGGCAGGTTCGGTGCCGCCGTCGCCGGTCCAGCGGGTGACGCCGTCGGCCGTGACGCGCAGCAGCTCGAACCCGGCGGGGGCGGCCGGACCGTACAGCGGCAGGCTGCCGTCGTGGAGCGGCAGGTGGTCGTGGGACGGCTCGCCGCCGGTGGTGCGGGGGCCGCCGCTGGGGCCGTGCAGGACGAAGTGGAGGCGGGGCGCGGCGAGGCGGGTGAAGGTGTCGACGTCGCGGAGCGTGCCGGGGCCGCCGGGTGCGTCCTGGGGGCGGCGGCGGCCGGTGAGCGGGTGGCGGAGCGCGCCGATGCGCAACCAGCCCTCCTCCTCGTAGCCGCGCAGCGCCTCGGCGAACCAGGCGGCCTGGTCGCGGCCGAGGAAGCCGTACTGGTCGTCGGGGCGGTGGCTGGCGGCGATGGAGGAGTTGAACCCGGCGACGACGGTGTGGAGTTCGGGCACCGGGAAGAGGGTCCAGGGCTGGTCGCTGTCGAAGACGGTGTCGAGGCCCTCGTAGAGGCCGCGGAAGAGGCGGGTGTAGTGGCGCCACTTGGGCCAGTACGGGGGCTGCGGCGGGATCTCGTCGGCCTCGCAGGTGTGGAAGTAGCCGCGGCAGGCGGCCTGGCTGACGTCTTGGTTCCCGGGGACGACCACGACGCGCTGCGGCGGCAGGTCGAGCTGCGAGCGCAGTCCGGTGAGGAAGCTGAGCGCCTGGTCGCACTCGCGGGGGCTGCCGGAGGCGGTGAGGTCGCCGGTGACGACGAGGAGGTCGGGCGCGGGGGCGCCGGCGTCCTTCAGCTCGACGAGGTCGCCGCGGATCTCCCGGCGCAGCGCTTCCGGTTCGCGGCCGCGGCCGAAGTCGGGGCCGGCGAGGTGCAGGACGGTCAGCGCGCCCTGGTCGCGGGCCGCGCCGGGGGCCTGGGGGTAGCGGGGCGCGCGGGCCGGGCGGCGGCGGCCGGACCAGCCGGTGCGGCCGAGCGGACGCTGCCGGTCGTCGGCGGGGGCGGCGGGCCCGGGCAGGTGGACGGATTCGGCGGGGGTGGCGGAGCCGGGGTAGCCGGGGCGGCGGCCGGGCCGGGCGTGGCCGTCGACGGCCTGGCCGACGCGGGTGAGCAGCAGGCTGCGGGCGGTCGCGGCGTCGGCGACGCCGACGAGGTCGACGTAGGTGATGGTGGCGAGGAGTCCCTCGATGGGGATGTCCTCCACGCGGACGGTGAGCAGCTTGCGCTCGGGCTCCTCCGGTTCGGCGCGGAGCGCGGCCTGCCATTCCATGCGGCCGTAGGTGGAGCGGCCGTAGTGGCCGGAGAGGACGGCGATGACGGCGACGGATTCGCTGACGCCGCGGTCCATGAAGTCGATGAAGTTGGTGCCGGCGACGAAGTCCCATGCCTGGATGACGGTGCGGTACCCGGCTTCCTCCAGGGTCCACGCGATCCATGACGCCCATTGTTCGTCGGCGGGCGAGTAGCTGATGAAGAAGTCCAAGTCACGTGTCCGGCCGAGCAGTTCCCCGTCAGTCGCCATGTCCCCATCGTAGGAGTTCGGGAGGTGGTGGGACAGGCGGTTGGAAGGATCACGCCGGAGGCGCCCGGCGCCGGTCGGCGATCTCGCCCCTCGCCCCGACCCCGTCCGCTCGCGTGTGCGACGCTGTCGGGCGTGCGATTCCTCAAGCGTCTGCATCCCTTGGACTGGCTCGCCGGCGGGCTGCTCGCCGGCGGCCTGCTGTGCGTGGCCACGGGGCTGCTGCCGGCGGCGCCCGCCGGGGAGGCGATGGCGCGCGTCGGGCCGCTGCTGGTGTTCTTGGCGACGGTGATCGTGATGGCCGAGCTGACCGGCCGGGCCGAGGTGTTCGACGCGGTGGCGTCCTGGGTGGCGCGGACCGGGAAGGGCAGTTATCCGCGGCTGTTCGGGCTGTGCGTGCTCTTCGCTTCGGTCACCACCATCGCGCTGAACCTCGACACCACGGCGGTGCTGCTGACGCCGGTGATGCTGGCGCTGGCCGGGCGGGTGGGCATCGCGCCGGTGCCGCTGGCGATGACGACGGTCTGGCTCGCCAACACCGCGAGCCTGTTGCTGCCGGTGTCGAACCTGACGAACCTGCTGGCGTCGGACCGGGTCGGCCTCTCCCCCACCGCGATGGCCGCCACGATGGGCCTGCCCCAGCTGGCCGCCGTCGCCGCCACGATGGCGTGCCTGTGGGGGTTCTACTGGCGGCGCGGACGGCGAGGCGCCGACGGGTACCTGCCGCCGGAGCAGCGGGCGCCGGCCGATCCGGTGCTGTTCCGGGTGTGTGCGCTGGCGTGCGTGGGCTTCCTGGTGGCGATCCTCGTCGCGGACGTGCCGCTTTGGTCGGCGTCGCTGACCACGATGCTGATCGTGGTCGTCGCGTTCGCGGTGCGGCGCCCCGCCGAACTGCGCTGGTCGCTGGTGCCGTGGCGGCTGCTGGTGCTGGTGCCGGGGATGTTCCTGGTCGTCGAGACGGTGAACGCGCACGGGCTGCACGCGCTGCTGACGGCGGCGGTCGGACCGGACGGCGGCCTCGGCGGCATGCTGCGCTCGGCGGGCGTGGGCGCGGGCCTGTCCAACGTCCTCAACAACCTGCCGGTCTACATGGCGGGCGAGGCGGCGGTGCCGGTCGGCAACCACCATCAGCTGCTGGCGCTGCTCATCGGCACCAACGTCGGCCCGCTGGTCACGCCGTGGGCGTCGCTGGCGACGCTGCTGTGGTTCGAGCGGTGCCGCGGCCAGGGCACCGTCATCCCGCTGCGGCGGTTCATGGGGACGGGGTTCGTCCTGGCCGTGACGGCGACGCTGGCGGCGACGGCGACACTGGCGGTGGGGTGAGCGGCGGGGCGCCGGCCGTGCTCAGGCCGCCCGCGCCCCGGCGACCACGTCGAGCAGGTGCGTCAGGGTGTCGCCGCGGGCGGCGACGAAGCTGCGGTCGGTGTCCGGTCCGGTGGAACCCACCGTGAAGGGGCCGCCGGTCAGCGTGCGGAACTCCACGCCCGCCTCGACGGCCAGCAGGGCGCCCGCGGGGAAGTCGATGCCCTCGGCGCGGTAGCCGACGAAGCCGTCGATCGCGCCGCGCGCCAGCATGCTCCAGCCCAGCAACGGCGCCCAGAGCTGGAGCACCCGCCGGGTGCGGCGCTCCAGATGGCCCCGCAGCCCCGCGGCCACCGGGTCGGTGCGACGCACCGCGTGGCCCTGGGTCCAGGCCACCACCGGACCGCTGCGCGGCACCGCACCGTGCGGCCCGAGCAGCGGGTCGGGGCCGCAGGCGGCGCCCTGGCCGCGGACGGCCCGCCAGGTGGAGCCGGTGACCGGTTCGTGCACCACCCCGACGACCGGCGCGCCGTCCACGCACAGTCCGATGCCGACGGCGTAGGCGGTCAGGCCGATCGCGACGTTGTTGCTGCCGTCGAGCGGGTCCACCAGCCAGGTGCGGCGGCTCACCGCGTCGAGGAGGCCGGCCTCCTCGGACAGGATCCGGTCGTGCGGGAAGTGCGTCTGGAGGCGGGCGAGGATGAGCTTCTCGGCGGCCAGGTCAAGGTCGGTGACGACGTCGCCCTCGGCGTCCTTGACGCCCACCGCGCGGGCCGCGCCGAACCGGCCGCGCAGCAGGGCCCCCGCCTCCTCCGCCGCGGCCACGGCCACCCGCGTCTCGCTCGCGTAGGGGGCGGCCTCCACGTCACTCGCGCTGCTCGGCATGGATCCTCCTGAGTGCTGTGCGGACGGTCCGTTCGGTGTGCTCCGCCCCGCACAGCCGGCGCACCGTACGGTGACCGCGGCCGTGCAGGGGCCCCAGGGAGAGGTCGGTGTGGCCGGGCAGCGACCGCCCGAGCACCAAGGTGGCGGCGGGCTGGCCGCGGGTGACGACGGTGGCGTGGAACTCCCCGGCCGGCAGGCTGTACGTCTCGCCGCTGCCGCTGGAGGCGGCCGGGCCCGCTTCGCAGTGCACCAGCCGGGGGGTGGGCCGCAGTTCGTCGACGCCCGAGGGGGCGCTGAAGACCTCGAAGATCCGGTGGGTGGGGGTGCGCGCCTCGTCCGTCACGGCGACCGGGAGGTTGCCGACCCGGCCGTAGAGGACGTAGCTGCGCAGCTCCCAACTGTGGGCGTGCATGGGGGAGGCGGTGGGGTCGGCGGGGGCTCCGGTGCCGAAGAGGTGGACGCAGACGCCGCGGGCGCCGTCGCGGACCAGCGGCAGGCACAGGAAGCCGAGCGGGTGGCGGACCGCGCGTAACTCCCGCTTGCCGCAGGCGATGTCCTCCAGGGCGCCGGTGACGCTGGCGCGGGGCGCCTCCCGCGGGATGCCGGGCCGGAGCAGTCGGTCGAGCGTGTCGTAGTCCATGAGCCGCGCCCGAGGCGTCTCACCTCCGGTAGGGGTCCTCAGCGTGCAGGGCTTTCTCGACGATCTCCGCGACGTCGGCGTCGCTGAACACCGAGGGCAGGGGCAGGTCGACGTCGTCGAAGACCGAGCGGACCTCGTCGACGGTCGGTTCGTCCCCGAGCGGGGCGACGCCGCGCAGGTCGAGGCGGACGGCCTGTTCGCGGCTCTGGTGCAGCTCAGTGACGTAGTAGTCGTAGAGCGGTTGGTCGCGGGCGACGAGGAGGTTGACGCGGTTCGGGTCGTCCTGGGTGATGATCAGGCAGGTCTCGGAGAGGTCGAAGCGGAGGGTGGGGACGCCCGAGGAGAGGTGGACGCTGATCTCCAGGGTGTCGAGCCGCTGGCGGAACCAGCAGGCGGCCAGGACCGTGGCGTACGCCTCCTTGCGGGTGCGGTCGGCGGTCCAGGCGTGCGCGGCGTCGTCGTTGCGGCGGCGGGCGAAGGTCTGGCGGAAGCGGGCGTAGGCGGCGCAGGTCTGTTCCTCCGCCGGGTTGATGATGTCGATCTTGATGCTGAGTTGGGCGCGTTGGCGGGTGGCGGCCTCGACGCACCGGGGCAGCGTGACGGCCCGCAGGTAGGTGCCGGTGCCGCCCTTGAAGTACCAGCGGTTGGTCTGCGCGCGGGCCCGCTCCAGCGCGTCGCCGACCTGGTCCCCCGACAGGGAGCGGACCATCGCGAGGTCCTCCAGGGCGCGCCGGGTGTCCGCGTACGCCTCTTGTATGTCGGACTTGCGGCGCAGCCGTTCGGTCATCGAGCCGACCGCGAGCGTGCCGAGCACCAGCAGCGTCGCACCGGACGAGACCTTGTCGCTGATGACGTCGCCGAGGACGTCCATCAGGCCGATGGTCAGGCCGAGCCCCACGGCGATGAGTCCGTCGAGGTTCCTGATCGCCCAGGCGACGACGAACTCCACCCGCCCCACACGCTGTGCCACGTTGAGTCCCCCTCCCCGTTCCCTGCATCGTAGGAGGAACGGGAGGGCTCTGGCCAGGGCTACCCGACGGTCGGAAGATCCCTCCGGGGTACGGGAGTTGCGGGGCCGGACCGGGGCGCACGAGGACCTCCCGGGCCGCGCGCCGGGGGCCGCCGCGCACGCCGCGGCCGGTCCTTTCGCGCCACCGGTGCGCACAGTCGACGGAAAACCGTCGCACGCGCGTCCTTGCCAGCGGACAGCGGCGGATTTACATTCAACTCGCCGGTAACACCCGGGGTAACACCCGTAGTTCGGCACCAACGACGCAGCGGCGCCCTCTGGCGCCGCGTGCCCGCACCGCCCCGCCGCGTACGACGCACCCGATGCCCAGCCGGCGTGCACGGTTCGCCGCCGCGGCCCCGCACCTCCGCACGGCCCCGCCCACCCCACGCGCGGCGGCGCCGTGCCCTGCACGCGGAGCCCGCTACGCCCCCCACACGTTCGACAGCGCGGCCCACCGGACTCTTCGAAGGGGACACGACGTGAAGGACGCACACGGCAGACACGTCACGGGACGCATCAGCTGGCGGCGGTTCGCCGTGCTGACCGTCCCGGCCGTCGCCGGTACCGCAGCCTTGGGCATCGCCCTGGCCAACGGGGCCCTGGCGGCCTCGTTCGCGGTCTCCGGACAGCAGTTCAAGGTGTCAGCGGACAGCCTCACGGGCGACGGCTTCGCCCAGTACGGCAGCGTGGACGCCAACGCCCGCGGCGACCTCCTGCCCGTCGCCGTCACCGCCATCAAATCCGCCGAACTGCACCACCTGTGCCAGTCGGTCGTCACCCACCTGCCGGTCCTCGGCGACATCTCGCTCAAGCTGACGGCGGGCAGCAGCACGCCGGTGCGGGCCACCGACCTCTTCGTGGACGCCACCCAGCTGTCCGGCGACGCGTCCTTCCACCACATCGAGATCGGCCGGGACGCCTCGACGCTCACCAAGGGGCCGGCCGACGCCCAGGGCCTCCAGGACCTCTTCGCGCAGCAGGCCGACGACGTCTCCATCAACCACCTGCGGCAGACCGCCTGGGCGACCAACGCCGGCACGTTCCGGCTCTCCGGCCTCAGCATGCAGGTCTCCAAGGGCACGAAGGAATGCTTCTGAGATGGGCGCCGCCCGAGCCCTGGCCGGCTGGCGGCGCTGGCGCCGGGGCCGTCCCTTCTGGGGCGGGCTGGCGGCGGTGCTGGCCGGTGCGGAGATCTGCGCCCTGCCGCTGGCCCCGCTGAAGATCATGCTCCAACAGGGCATCGCCGGCGTCCCGTCCGTCCTCATGGGCCTGGTGATGGTCCTGATGGGCCTGTCGGCGTGGTTCGCCCCGCACTACCGGGGCCTGGCGGGCGTCCTGACCGTACTGGGCGCCATGGCCGCCCTGGTGATGTCCAACCTGGGCGGGTTCCTGATCGGGACCGTCCTCGGCATCCTCGGCGGGGCGCTGATCTTCGCCTGGCAGCCGGTGGACGCCGGACCGCCGCCCGCCGCCCCGGGCACGGCCGTGTCCACCTAGCCCGGCGGGGCCGGCGGCCGTCGGGGAGCCCTCCGGACGGCTTCCCGACGGCCGCCCGAACGGCCCGTGCGGAGGTCGGCGTACTCCCGTGCCGGCGCGACACCGCTCCGGGCGGCGCCCACCCGCGCGGCACACCTCCCAGCCCCCCAGCCCCCACCGCCCCTCCGCCCCCTCCCAGCCCCTCCGCCCCCGCCCGGCCGCCGGGCAACCGCAGCCACCACCCGGCCGATCCGCTTGCCGCGCGGCGCGCCCGCCCCGCCCCTCCCCGCGCCCCGGCACCCCCACGCCACCACGCACGGCCGGACACCACCACGGCACCTCCCCCCTCATACGGCCCGGACCCCCGGGCGCACCCCCGCACGAAGGAGACAGTGATGGCACAGCACCTCCCCCGCACCGTGCTCACCGCGTCGGCCGGCATCGCGGCGGCACTCGGACTCACCCTGGCCGTGACCGGTCCGGCGACCGCCTCGCCCGGCGCCCGGACAGCCGCGGCGTCCACCACCGTGGCGCCCGCCGGACACGCCTTCGGCGCGACGCTCACCGGCACCGCGACGTTCTCCGCCGGTTCGGTGACGGTGACCTGTTCCACCTCCGGCGCCAGCGGCACGGTCCCGACCGCGCCCGCGAACACCAACGCCGCCGGACCGGTCAGCAGCGCGGTCTCCGCGCCCACCTACAGCTCCTGCACCACCAGCATGCCGGGCGTCAGCGCCACCGTCACCACGACCGGCAACTGGTCCGTCGCCATGCAGAACGGCCCGACGGTGACGGCCGGGCTGACCATGCCCACGGCCGGTTTCGTCCTCAAGACCAGCGGCCTGGCGAGCTGCACGGTGACGGCCGCGCCGACCGCGGCGGCGACCGTCAACGGCACCTGGACCAACGGCGCGCCGTCCACGCTGAAGTTCACCGACGCGTCGGTGCCGGTGAAGGTGGTGGGCGGCTTCGGCTGCCCGACGACCGCGACCACCTCGAAGTTCAACGCCACCTACAAGGTCACCGACACCACCGACCCGACGTCCGCCATCACCGTCACCGGCTGACCACCGGACACCCCCCGCCCCACCGCGCCGCCGACGGCCGTTCCCCGGCCGGCGGCGGCACTCCTCGTAGCGATCCGGTCCGCCCCGGCTGGCCGGCCAACACGCCTGTCCCGTAAGCGGGTTGGAAACTAGTCCCGTCGGGCTGCCGCCGCGCGCAGGGCATCGGAGACGGAGGACCGCAGGGCGGTGGGGACGCCGCCCGCGCTGAAGTAGGCGGCGGCAGCGTCGACGACGCGGTCGTGCGCGGCGCGTGCGGTGTCCTGTGCCGCGGTGAGCGCCTCGATGCCCGTGGCCGCGTCGACCATGTCGCAGGTGGCGACGACCATCACCTGGGCGGCGGTGTGGACGGCCGGGTCGGGCACGAGGAGCCGCAGCGCGACCACGGGGCGGGTGAGGGCTCCCCCGCCGACGGCCGGGTGGCCGCTCAGTCCCCCACGTACGCCGCGAGGTGCTCCCCGGTCAGGGTGGCGCGGGCCGCCACCAAGTCCTCGGGGGTGCCCTCGAAGACGATCGTGCCGCCGTCGTGGCCGGCGCCGGGGCCGAGGTCGATGATCCAGTCGGCGTGCGCCATGACCGCCTGGTGGTGCTCGACGACGATCACCGACTTGCCGGAGTCCACCAACCGGTCCAGCAGGCCGAGCAGTTGCTCGACGTCGGCGAGGTGCAGACCGGCGGTCGGCTCGTCGAGGACGTAGACGCCGCCCTTCTCCGCCATGTGGACGGCCAGCTTCAGGCGCTGCCGCTCACCGCCCGACAGCGTGGTGAGGGGCTGCCCGAGCTTGAGGTAGCCGAGGCCGACGTCGGCGAGCCGGCCGAGGATCCGGTGTGCGGCCGGGGTGCGCGCCGCGCCGTCGCCGAAGAACTCCTCGGCCTCGGCCACCGACATCGCGAGCACCTCGCTGATGTCCTGGCCCCCGAGGTGGTACTCCAGGACGGACGCGTCGAACCGCTTGCCGTCGCAGTCCTCGCAGGTGGTGGCGACGCCGGCCATCATCGCCAGGTCGGTGTAGATGACCCCGGCGCCGTTGCACGTGGGGCAGGCGCCCTCGGAGTTGGCACTGAACAGGGCCGGCTTGACCCCGTTGGCCTTGGCGAACGCCTTGCGGATCGGGTCGAGCAGACCGGTGTAGGTCGCCGGGTTGCTGCGCCGCGAACCGCGGATGGGGCTCTGGTCGACCGAGACGACGCCCTCGCCGGCCGGGATCGAACCGTGCACGAGTGAACTCTTGCCGGACCCGGCGACGCCCGTGACGACGGTGAGCACCCCGAGCGGGATGTCGACGTCGACGTCCTTGAGGTTGTGCGCCGTGGCGCCGCGGACCGCCAGCACGCCGGTGGGCTCGCGCACGGTCTCCTTGAGGGTGGCGCGGTCGTCGAAGTGCCGGCCGGTGACGGTGCCGCTGGCCCGCAGTTCCTCGACGGTGCCCTCGAAGCAGAGGCTGCCGCCGTCGGAACCGGCGCCGGGGCCGAGGTCGACCACGTGGTCGGCGATGGCGATCGTCTCCGGCTTGTGCTCCACGACCAGCACCGTGTTGCCCTTGTCCCGCAGCCGCAGCAGCAGGTCGTTCATCCGCTGGATGTCGTGCGGGTGCAGGCCGGTGGTCGGCTCGTCGAAGACGTACGTGGTGTCGGTGAGCGGGGAGCCGAGGTGGCGGACCATCTTGACGCGCTGGGCCTCGCCGCCGGAGAGGGTGCCCGCGGGCCGGTCGAGCGAGAGGTAGCCGAGGCCGATCTCCACGAACGACTCCAGGGTGTGCTGGAGCTTGGCGAGGAGCGGTGCCACCGTGGGCTCCTTGAGGGCGCGGACCCAGGCGGCCAGGTCCCGGATCTCCATCGCGCAGGCGTCCGCGATCGAGATCCGCTTGATCTTCGAGGCCCGGGCGCCCTCGCTGAGGCGGGTGCCGTCGCAGTCGGGGCACGTCGTGAAGGTCACCGCGCGCTCCACGAACGCCCGGATGTGCGGCTGCATCGCCTCCTTGTCCTTGGCCAGCATCGACTTCTGGATCCGCGGGAGCAGACCCTCGTAGGTCATGTTGATGCCCGCGATCTTCATCCGGGTCGGCTCGTGGTGGAGGAAGGCGTGGAGTTCCTTCTTGGTGTACTTGCGAATCGGCTTGTCGGGGTCGACGAGGCCGGACTCGGCGTAGAGGCGGTAGTTCCAGCCGCCGGCGGTGTAGCCGGGGATGGTGAGCGCGCCCTCGGCGAGGGAAGCGGTGTCGTCGTAGAGCTGGGTGAGGTCGATGTCGGAGACGGCGCCGCGGCCCTCGCAGCGCGGGCACATCCCGCCGGTGCGGTTGAAGGTCGCCTTGACCGCCTTCTTGTTGCCGCGCTCGACGGTGATCGCGCCGGACGCCCGGACCGAGGGGACGTTGAAGGCGTACGCGCTGGGTGGGCCGATGTGCGGCGCGCCGAGCCGGCTGAAGAGGATCCGCAGCATCGCGTTGGCGTCGGTGGCGGTGCCGACGGTCGAGCGGGGGTCGGCGCCCATCCGCTGCTGGTCGACGGTGATCACGGTGGTCAGCCCGTCGAGGACGTCGACCTCGGGACGCGCCAGCGTCGGCATGAAGCCCTGTACGAAGGCGCTGTAGGTCTCGTTGATCAGCCGCTGCGACTCGGCGGCGATGGTGTCGAACACCAGCGAGCTCTTGCCCGAGCCGGAGACGCCGGTGAACACCGTCAGCCGGCGCTTGGGCAGCTCGACGTCCACGTCCTTGAGGTTGTTCTCGCGCGCGCCGTGCACGCGGATCAGGTCGTGGCGGTCGGCGGCGTGCGGTGCGGGCGCCTGCGGGTCCGTCCTCTTGGCCATGCTGTTCGTGTCTCCGTCTGTGCGGTGCGGGGGCCGCCTGCGCGGTGTGCCCGGGCCGTCGTGGCGGCGGCCGGGGCGGGAACCCGGTCCGCGGTCGGGCGGGTGGGCCGGGGTGGTGCCCGCGGGGCACGGGCGGCGGCTGTCGGGCGGGTCAGCGCAGTTCCTGGATCCGGATCAGGTTGCCGGCGGGGTCGCGGAAGGCGCAGTCGCGCACGCCGTAGGGCTGCTCGGTCGGCTCCTGGACGACCTCGGCGTCGCTGGCCTGCACCTGCTCGAAGGTGGCGTCGAGGTCCTTGGTGGCCAGCAGGATCCAGCCGTAGGTGCCCTTGGCCATCATCTCGGCGATGGTGCGGCGCTCGTCGTCGGTGATGCCGGGGTCGGCGGCCGGCGGCGCCAGCAGGAGGGAGGTGTCGGGCTGGCCGGCGGGGCCCACGGTGATCCAGCGCATGGTGCCCTGGCCGACGTCGCTGCGGACCTCGAAGCCGAGGACGTCGCGGTAGAAGGCGAGGGAGGCTTCCGGGTCGTCGTGCGGGAGGGAGCTGACGTGAAGGGTGATGTCCATGGCCGTCACGCTAGCCGCGGCCCGTGGGCGGCGCTTCTCGATTCCTGATCGGTCGGGTGACCTGCTTCGCCACGCACGACGGCAGGCCCACCGTCGACCGTGCCGCCTGCCGCCGGTAGGCGCTGGGCGGCATCCCGACCAGTTCGGTGAAGCGCGTGCTGAAGGTGCCCAGCGACGCGCAGCCCACCGCGAAGCAGACCTCGGTGACGCTGAGGTCGCCGCGGCGCAGCAGGGCCATGGCGCGCTCGATGCGCCGCGTCATGAGGTAGCTGTACGGCGATTCGCCGTAGGCGAGGCGGAACTGGCGGCTGAGGTGCCCGGCGGACATGTGCACGCCACGGGCGAGGGCCTCGACGTCCAGCGGCTGCGCGTACTCCCGGTCGATCCGGTCGCGGACCCGGCGCAGCAGCGCGAGGTCCCGCAGGCGCTGCGCCGGAGGGTTTCTCTCGGTCACCTGAAAAATCGTGCCACAGGGTGCGGACCCGCACCGGCCGCGCTCGGGGGCGGTCTCTCAGGGATAGGATTTTCGGGTGTCAAGGGGCCGGGACGCCGTGGATGACCTGCGGCGGCGTGGTCCCGCGGGCCGGGTGAGGGGACGGGGATGGCGGAGCGCAGGGTGGCGGAGCCGGATGCGGTGGCGCGGGTCATCGAGGACTGGGCCCGGGAGCGGCCCGACCTGGACACCTCCCCGTTGGCGGTCCTGGCCCGGCTGCACCGCTCGTACCTGCGGTACAGCGCCCGCCTGACGGCGTCCATCGAGCGCCACGGCCTGTCGGTGGCCGGTTTCGACGTGCTCACCGCGCTGCGGCGGGCCGGCCGGCCGTACCGGCTGACCGCGGGGCAGCTCGCCGACTCGGGCCTGGTGTCGTCCGCCGGGGTCACCCTGCGCATCGACCGGTTGGAGAAGGACGGGCTGATCGTGCGGGAGCGGGACGCCGAGGACCGGCGGGTGGTGTATTCGCGGCTCACGGACGCGGGGCTGGCCATGGTGGACGAGGTGTTCGCCGAGCACCTGGAGAACGAGCGCCGGATGCTCGCGGGGATGTCGCCGGCCGGGTGCCGCCAGCTCGCCCGGTTGCTGCACGAGCTGGAGCACTCGATCCTCGCGTCGGACGAGGAGCCGGCCGGCTGAGGCCGCGGCCCGGGGTCACCCGGTGGTCGCGGCCGTGCTCTGCCGTTCGGCCTCGGCGCGGAGCAGGCGGCGCAGGCGGACCACGCCCAGGTCGTGCTGGTAGAGGTTCTCGCGCTGGTCGGCGTCGGCCGGCAGGGCCTCCAGCATCACCCGGTCCTGCTCCAGGACCTCCCAGTGCCGTTCCTCGATGAGGGTCTTGTAGAGGAACCGCCAGGTGTCGCGCTGCCAGCCCTGGACGCGGCGGTAGCGCCAGAAGAAGACGCCGGTGCGTGCGGCGTCCACCGGGCAGACCATGCCGACGATTCCGAAGGCGCCGCCGGGGCCCGCGGACGGCGGGTACGGGATGGACAGGTCCACCCAGTCCACGCCGGTGCGGCACAGCTCGACCCAGTCGAAGTTGACGCCCCGCTGGTCGGTCTTCTCGAAGAAGTAGCCGCGGTCGGTCTCCCGGATGCGGAACTTGGCGGTGGTGTCGCCGTCGTACATGGTGTGCGACGCGCGGTGCAGGAACGCGCCGTGCATCGGGTCGAGGAGGTTCTCCATGGCGTAGCGCCAGGGGACCTGCCACTCGGCGTGGCAGAGGATCGCCTCGACGTCCGGGTCGTCGAGTGGTTCGGGGAGGGTGAGTGCGGCCGGTTCGGGGTGCCGGTCGTCGCCGAAGTAGGCGAGGACCGCGCCGGCGACCTCGCGGACCGGCAGCGAGGTGACCAGCTTCCTGCCTTCGAGGGCGCAGCCGGGCAGGCCCGGTACGGACGCGACGGTGCCGTCCGGCGTGACCTCGACGCCGTGGTACCAGCAGGCCACCCGGTCCCCGAGGTGCGTGCCCAGGGACAGCGGGGCGCCGCGGTGCGGGCAGCGGTCGGCGAGCAGGGCGGGGGTGCCGTCGGAGCGGCGGAACAGCAGCCACTGTTCGCCCAGCGCGGTGACCTTGCGCATCGCGCCGGGGGCGACGGCGGAGGACGGGGCGACGGGGTGCCACTGGTTGCGCAGCCCGTTGGCGTAGATGTGGTCGGCGGTGTCGGTGCAGGACAGGGTCATGGTCAGGCTCCCAGGCGGTGCATCTCGGCGCGGAAGGACTCCTCGGTCCAGGGGGTGCCGTCCGGCGCGTTGACCTGACGGTTGTTCAGTCCGCGGATGACGTCGGCGAGTTCGTGGCCCTCCTTGGTGAAGACCTCTTCGAGGGTGGCGGCCAGCTTGTACTCGTAGGGGGTGGGTTCGCGCGTACGGGACTGGTGCGGGTCCAGGTACGGCCGGTCGGCGGTGCTCATCGGGCCTCCTAGGCGCGGGGCGCAGGGCGGTGGGTCACAGGTCGAGGACGAGGCGGTCGGACGCGCAGCGCGAGACGCAGATCATCATGGTGGCGTTCGCGGTGTGCTCGGCGTCGCTGAGGAGGAGGTCGCGGTGGTCGGGGGTGCCGGCGAGCACCCTGGTCTCGCAGGAGCCGCAGATGCCGTCCCGGCAGGAGCTGGTGACGAGGATGCCGGCGTCCTCCGCGGCCTCCAGGATCGAGGTGCCGGTGCGGACGGTGAGGGTGCGGCCGGAGGCCCGGCACTCGACCTCGAACGCCCGGTCGCGGGCGCGGGGTTCCACCGCGGGCGCCGCGAAGCGCTCCACGCGCAGGCGGTCGGCGGGGCACTTCCGTGCGAGGGCGGCGAGCAGGGGCTCCGGGCCGCAGCAGTACACCAGGGTGCCGGCGGGCAGGTCGGCGAGGGCGGCGTCCAGGTCGGGGTGCCCGCGCTCGTCCTGGGGGACGACGGTCACCGCCCCGCCCAGTGCGGCCAGTTCGTCGGTGAAGGCCATCGAGGCGCGGCTGCGGCCGCCGTACACCATCCGCCAGTCGGCGCCGCGGCGGGCGGTCTCGCGGGCCATGGCGAGCAGCGGGGTGATGCCGATGCCGCCGGCGACGAACAGGTAGCCGGGGGCGTCCTCCAGGGCGAAGTGGTTGCGGGGCGGGGAGACCGGGACGGTGTCGCCGGGGCGCAGCCGGGTGTGGACGTGGCGCGAACCGCCGCGCGAGGCGGGTTCGTTGAGCACGCCGATCCGGTACGTCGCGGCGGCGCGCGGGTCGCCGCACAGGCTGTACTGGCGGATCCGGCCGCCGACGTCGACGTCGACGTGCGCGCCGGGCGTCCAGGCGGGCAGGGCCGCACCGTCGGGACGGGCCAGTTCGACGGAGAGGACCCCGTCGGCCTCCCAGGTCATCCGGCGCACGATCAGGTGCAGGGACGTCTCGCTCATCGCGGCTGGCTCCTCACTGGCCGGGGACCTTCACGGGCGGGGTGAACGGGCGCTTCATCGGGCCCAGTGCCGCCAGGTCGACCTCGACGAGCACCGGCCCGGCCGACCCGACGGCCTCGGCGAGTACCGGCGCGGCGTGCTCCGCGGCGGCGATGCGCCGGTACGGCAGCCCGCACGCGGCGGCCAGTCGCGCGAATTCGGGGGTGGCCAGGTCCACACCGGAACGCCGCGCGCGGTGGGCGTCCTGCATGTTCCGCAGCACGCCGTAGCCGCCGTCGTTGAAGACGAGCAGGGTCAGGCGCGGGCGTTCCTGGGCGAGGGTGAGGAGTTCGCCGAGGTGGACGGCGAGGCCACCGTCGCCGGCGATGACGACGGTGGGGTCCTGTGGACGGGCGAGGGCGGCTCCGATGCCCATGCCGAGACCCTGCCCGATGCCACCGCCGCGGGGGAAGACGTTGTCGCGCGGATCGTAGAGCTCCAGCAGGCGGTTGCCCCAACTGCTCGACGCGATGGTGACGTCGCGGGCCACGACGGCCGTGCGGGGCAGTATGGCGCGCAGCGCGTCGCAGAGCGCGGCGTGCGGGCCGATGGCGTCGCGCAGGGCGGCCCGCACCTGGTCGCGGACCGCGCCGACCCGGTCCGTCCAGGCCGGCTCGGCCGGTGCCGCGTGCGGCAGCAGCGCGGCGAGGACGCCGGTGGCGTCGCCGTGCAGCGGGTGCCGGGTCGGGTAGACCCGGCCGAGTGCGGCGACGTCGAGGTCGATCTGGAGGTGGGCGGCGGGCAGTTCGAGTTCGTAGTCGGCGGTCTCGTTGGAGCGGAAGTGGGTGCCGACGGTCAGCAGCAGGTCGGCGTCGGCGAGCAGGGCGCGCGCCGGCGGGGTGGTGGCGAAGTTGCCGATGACCTGGGGGTGGTCCTCGGGCACCGTGCCGCGCCCGGAGTTCGAGGTGAGCAGGCCCGCGCCGGTCGCGGCCAGCAGCTCCGCGAGGACGGTCCGGGCCCCGGTGGCGCCGCCGCCCGCCCAGATCAGCGGCCGGCGCGCGGACGACAACAGGGCTGCGGCGGCGCGCAGTTGGTCGGGGGCAGGCGCGGGGGCGGGGGTCGGCGCGGTCGGTGCGGGCGGCTCCGTCGGCGGATCGGTCTGGGCCGCGTACTGGAGGTCGATCGGCCACTCGACGCTCGCGGGGCCGCCGGGTGCGGTGCGGGCCGCCCGTGCGGCGCGGCGCAGGATCCGGCCGGCGTCGGCGGCGGAGTCCACGGTGGCCGCGTGCGCGGAGACCGCGGCCAGCATGCCCAACTGGTCCTTGGTCTCGTGGATGTAGCCGCGGCCGCCGCCCAGGTAGCGGTGTGCCACCTGTCCGGTGACGTGCAGGACGGCGGTGCCCGCGCTGAGCGCCTCGATCAGCGATCCGGCGGCGTTGCCGGCGCCGGTGCCGGTGGAGGTGAGGGCGCAGCCGATGCCGCCGCGGGCCCGCCCGTAGGCGTCGGCGGCGTTCACCGCGGTCGCCTCGTGGCGCACCGGGACGAACCGCAACGCGCGGTCGACGGCCTCGACCAGCGGCAGGTTGTGCACGCTGACGATGCCGAAGACGGTGTCGATGTCCAGTTCCCGCAGGACGGCGACGAGGAGATCGCCTCCGTTGTCGTAGTGCATGGGGGTCTCCTCAGAGGATGGTGCGGCCGATGCCGCCGCACACGTCGATGCTGGTGCCGGTGATGTACGAGGCGCGCGGCGAGAGCAGCGTGACGATCGCGTAGGCGACCTCCTCGGGCCGGCCGAGGCGGCCGAGCGCGATGCCGCGGTCGGTGGCGAGCCGCGCCTGCCAGTCCGCAGGGCTCAGTGCGGAGTTCGCCGCGGCGTGGCGGCGGGTCCACTGGCCGGTGTCGATCAGGCCCAGGCACACGGAGTTGACCCGGATGCCGTCGGCGGCGAGCTCGACGGAGAGCGATTTGGTGAGGTTGAGGAGGCCGGCCCGGGCGGCGCTGGTGGTGATCAGGCGGGGTTCGGGTTGCTTGGCGAGGACGGCGTTGACGGTGACGACGCTCGGTGCGGGGGACGCCTTCAGGTGCGGGCGGGCCGCCTGGAGCGGGTTCAGGACGCCGAAGAACTTCAGTTCCAACTCGTCGCGCCAGTCGTCGGCGGTGCAGGCGTCGAGGCCCTTCATCCGGGACTGTCCGGCGTTGTTGACGAGTCCGTCGATGCCGCCGAACGCGCGGGCGGCGTCCGCGGTGAACGCGCGCACCGCGTCCGGGTCCCGGACGTCGCAGACCGCCGTCAGCAGGCGGCCGCCGTCGAGTCCGGCCGTCGCCCGGGCGAGCCGGTCGGCGTCGCGCCCGCAGGTGGCCACCCGCGCGCCCTCGTCGAGGAGGGCGCGGACCGTGGCCAGGCCGACGCCCGAGCTGCCGCCGGTGACCACGATGGTGCGGTCGGCGAGGCCCAGATCCATGTCAGGTGTCTCCTGTTCGCTCGGTGCACCGTGGTCAGTGCATGGTGAAGCCGCCGTTGACGGCGATCACTTGTCCGGTGAGGTAGCGGGACTCCTCGCCCAGGAGGAAGGCGACCGTGCCGGTGAGGTCGTCGGGCTGCTGGGGGCGGGAGATGGCCCGGCCCACGCGGTAGAGGTCGTGCCGTTCGGCGGGCACGGTGGCGGTGGCCTCGCACTCGGTCAGGCCGGGCGCGACCGCGTTGACGGTGATGCCCTTGTCGCCGAGCTCCCGGGCCATCGCCCGGGTCAGGGCGATCACGGCGCCCTTGGAGGCGATGTAGTGCGCCAGTCGCGGGGAGCCGTACAGGGCGGCGTCGGAGGCGAGGTTGACGATGCGGCCGGGCCCGCCGTGGGCGAGGAGCTGCGGCAGCAGGAGCTTGGAGACCAGCCAGGGGCCGCGCGCGTTGACCGTCATCAGCCGGTCCCAGTCCGCGACGTCGAGGTCCCAGAACTCCTTGCCGCCGACGCCGTTGGCCAGCGCCGCGTTGTTCACCACGGCGTACAGCGGCCCCAACGCGACGCAGAAGTCCACCAGTTGCCGCACCGATGCGGGGTCCGCGACGTCGCAGTGGGTGAAGTGGGCGTCGCCGCCCGCCGCACGCAGTCGGGCCTGCGCCGCCCTCCCCCGGTCCGCGTCCACCTCGGCGAGGACGACCCGGTAGCCGTCCCGTCCGGCGCGGCGGGCCATGGCCAGTCCCAGGCCGCGGCCCGCCCCGGTGACGACGACGGTCCGGTCGCCGTTCGTGCGCCGCTCAGTCACGGGTGACACCGTGCATCGGCGAGTGGGCGGGGTAGGTCGGCACCTGCGGCTTCCGCGTCCCGATGACGACGCAGAACAGCGCGTCGGTGTCGCCCTCGTTCTTCAGCGAACGGGCCACTCCCGCCGGGACGACGATCATGTCGCGGTAGCCGAGGGTGCGGTACTCCGCCTCGGCCTCGCCGCGGTGGATGCCGACCCGCACCCGGCCCTCCAGGACGAAGAATGCCTCCTCGACGTCGTGGTGGGTGTGCTCGGGTCCCTCGGCGCCCGGCGGCAGCAGCATGTTGGAGAAGGTGAACCCGCCGGAGGGGATGATCCGGTTGTCGCCCTCGTGGTTGCCGGTGGCGCCGGAGCCGACGTAGCGGATCTGCGCGCGGCGGTACTGGTCACCGGCCTTCGCCTGGAAGGCGAGGGTGTCCCAGTCGGGTTCGCGGGACTCCCGGGTGGCGATGAGCGCGTCGGTGTACGCGGCGAGGTCCCCGCCGTTGTCGTAGTCGGTGGTGGTCAGCGGCATGGTGGGCTCCTATGCGGGGATGCGGGCGGTGATGCGGAGATGGGAGAGCACCCAGGCGTTGAAGCGCGCGGGTTGCTCCTGGTTGGCCAGGTGACCGGCGTCCTTGACGGTCACGTAGGCGGACGGGTGGACGGCGCCGGCGATCGCCTGGGAGGCGTCGGGGCCGGTGACGCGGTCCTGGTCGCCGCAGAGGACGAGGGCCGGCGCGGCGATCCGGTCGAGTTCGCCGCGCAGGTCGGCGGCGGCCATCGACGCGGCGGCGGACGCGTAGCCG
Organism: Streptomyces sp. VTCC 41912; assembly: GCF_045799175.1. Lineage (NCBI taxonomy): Bacteria > Bacillati > Actinomycetota > Actinomycetes > Kitasatosporales > Streptomycetaceae > Streptomyces > Streptomyces sp. VTCC 41912. The sequence continues at coordinate 43,726 of NZ_JBJMAB010000007.1, read as the reverse complement.
GGCGGGCGGACGGCGGCCGCCATGGTGTCGGTCACCTGGCGGACCAGCGCGGCGGGGGCTCGGGCGGAGAGCAGGCGGGGGGCGCGTCGCTCGGCGAAGGCCCGGGGGCCGACCTCGGCCAGTTCGTCGGCCCGGGCCCGCATCGCGGCGGCCTTCGCCGGGTCGGTGCCGGAGCCCGGACTGGAGTCGGCGACGACGAGCGACGCGACGAGTTCGGGGTGGCGGACGGCGAGCCGCAGCGCGAGCACGCCGCCCCAGGACACGCCGAGGACGTGGGCGTCCGCCCCGCGCGCACGGATCAGGGCGGCGGCCGTGTCGACGTAGTCGTCGAGGGCCAACGAGCCTTGTGGATCAGGTGACTTGGCGTATCCGGGGGCGTCCCAGGCGAGGACCCGGGCGTGCCGGGACAGTGCGGCGAGTTGCGGGGCGAAGGCGGCGGAGGAGGAGCCGATGCCGTGCAGGCACAGCAGCAGCGGCCCGTCTTCGCCGGCCGCTTCGAGGTGGACGGCGGCGGTCACAGGATCTGTCCCGTCCGCCCGGCCAGCGCGGCGAGGCTGCGCAGCACGGCGTGCGGCACGACCCGGCTGGTCGCCGGGTTGCCGGGGTCGGGCAGGTGCGCGACGTCGAAGCGGTACGTCCCGTGCGGCCCGGACGCCTCGACGACGTGCCGGGTGTGGCGGGCGGCGGGATCGGCGACGACCCGGACCCGCACGGCGTCCAGGTCACCGACGGCCAGGGCGACGGAGGCGGCGACGTTGGTCGACCTCGGGAACCGCGTCGGAACGTCGCGGGCGGTGCCCGTCATGACCTCGACCGGGCCGGTCGCGGTCCGCAGTCGGGTGAGCAACTCCTGTTCCATCCAAGGCTGTTCGAGGGTGCCGGGCAGTTTGGTGGTGGTGAGCTCGACCGTGTGCAACGGGCCGAGGGCGCGTACCGCCTGGAGCAGGTCGAGGCCGCCGACGGCGCCGCCGGTGAAGTACACCCGGCCCGGCCCGGCCGCCAGCAGGCGAGCGGCCAGGTCCTCGTCGGCCAGGGCACCGGTGGAGGCGATCAGCAGGTCGGCGCCGGCGGTGAGGACCCGTTCGCCCCAGGCGCGGACGACGCCCTGGCCGGCCGCTTCCACGATCAGGTCGCAGCGCTGGAGGGCCTCCTCGAAGGTCACTTGCGGGGCGGGTGCGCCCTCGCCGAGGGGGCGGTTGTCGACCAGGCACTCCAACGCGGCGCCGGGGACGCGGTGTTCGGCCAGGGCTGCGCCGACGACGCGGCCGATGGCGCCCCAGCCGACCAGGCCGACCTTGCGGGGCAAGCGGGTGCGGGGTGTCATGCGGTGGCCTCCTCGGCGGGGGCGGCGAGCGGGCCGGGGTCGGGGGCGCCCGCCATGTGGCGGCGGATTTCCGGGGAGGGCGGGCCGGCGGTGCCCCACAGGTCGGACAGTTCGGGCGTGCGCCGCCAGACCTTGGCGATCCAGCGGTCCTCCACCACCTGGGCGACCTCGGAGGTGTACTCGCAGACCAGGCCGGTCGGGTCGGTGAAGTAGGAGAAGGTGTTGTCGCCGGGACCGTGCCGGCCGGGCCCCCAGTGGGGCGTGATGCCGTGGTGGCGCAGGCGGCCCAGGCCCCGCATGAAGTGGTCGATCGACCGCATCTCGTAGGCGACGTGGTTGGGCGAGACCCACTCGGCCTGGTTGAAGGCGATGCAGTGGTGGTCCGCGTTGCACCGCAGGAACGCCATCTGGTGCTCGGACCAGTCGGAGACGCGCAGGCCCAGGACGTCGCAGTAGAAGGCGACGGACGCGTCGATGTCGGTGGTGTTGAGCACGGCATGGGTCACCCCGACCGGCACCGCCGCGTCCCGGCCGCCGGGCCGGACGGCCCAGGTCTCGGCGGACAGCTCGATCAGGCGCCCCTCGTGGTCGGTGAAGCGCAGGCCGTAGCCGCCCCCGACCTGGTCGAGGCGGCCGGGCCCGGCGACCGGCGGGATCCCTCGGGCGAGCAGCCGTCGGGCCGCCTCGTCCACCTCGGCGGGGGTGCCGACCGCGAACGACAGCCGGCCCAGACCGCTGCGGTCCGCGCGGGTCAGGTGCAGCGCGTGGTGCTCCTCGCCGGTGCCGCGCAGCCAGACGGCGTCGCGTTCGGACTCGACGGGGGCGAGGCCCCACACCTCGGCGTAGAAGTCGGCGGCCTCGCCGAGCGCGGGCGTGAACAGTTCGACCGAGCGCAGGGCGCGCAGTCGGGCGACGGGGGGTCGGGTCATGGCCTTCTCCGGTAACGGGGTTGGGGGGCAGTGGAGTTGGTGCGTCGCTCGCGCTCTTCGGCGGTCACCCGGCCCACGGCAGGGGCGCGTCCGAGGTGCCCCAGTACAGGGACTTCTGTCGTTGGTGGGCGCGGATCGCGTCGCGGCCCTTCTCGGTGCCCAGGCCGCTGTCCTTCATCCCGCTGAAGGGGGTGGAGATGCTGAACTGCTTGTAGGTGTTGATCCAGACGGTGCCGGCGTCGATGCGGCGCGCCAGGCGCCAGGCCGCCCGGTGGTCGCGCGTCCAGATGCCGCACGCCAGTCCGTAGACGGTGTCGTTGGCCTGTCGGACCAGGTCGTCCTCGTCGTCGTAGGGCAGGGCGATCAGCACCGGGCCGAAGATCTCCTCCTGGCAGGCCCGCGCGGAGTTCGGGAGGCGGTCGATGACGGTCGGCAGGTAGTAGGCGCCGTCGCGGTACGCGTCGCCCTCGGGTGCGGCGCCGCCGCACCGCACCCGGCCGCCCTCGGCGCGGGCGAGGTCCACGTACCCGGCGACGGCGTCCCGGTGCCGGTGGTGGACCAGCGGGCCCACCTGGGTGGCGGGGTCGGTGCCCGGCCCGACCCGCAACTTCCGTACCCGTGCCACGAGTTCGTCGACGAACGCCCGGTACATCTGGCGCGCGACGAACAGGCGGGAGCCGGCGATGCACGACTGCCCGCTGGCCGAGAAGATCCCGAACATCACCCCGGCCAGGGCCTGTTCGAGGTCCGCGTCGGCCCGCACGATGGTGGGGGACTTGCCGCCCAGTTCGAGCGAGGCGGGGATCAGCTTGCCGGCCGCGACCGCGGCGATGGTCCGACCGGTCCCGGTCCCGCCCGTGAAGCCGATCCGGCCGACCAACGGGTGAGCGGCGACCGCCGCACCGACCTCGCGACCACTGCCCGGCAGCACCGACAACAGCCCCGGGGGCAGGCCCAGTTCACCCAATGCCTGGGTGATCAGGCGGCCGAGCGCGAGGGAGACCAACGGTGTCCAGGCGGCGGGCTTGACCAGGACCGCGTTGCCGGCCGCGAGCGCGGGGGCGATCTTCTGCGCGTCGCTGGCGACCGGCGAGTTCCAGGGGTTGATGGCCGCGACGACACCGATCGGCTCGTGCACGCTCATCGTGACGTAGGCACCGCGCGACGGGGTGAGCGCCTCCTGCGCGGTCTCCAGTGCGGCCGCGGTGTAGCGGAAGGTCGCAGCGGCGCTGAGGGCGAGGGCCGTGGTCTCGGCGAGGGTCTTGCCGGTGTCCGCGGTCTGTACCGCCGCCAGTTCGTCCGCCGCCTCCGCCACCAAGTCGGCTATGCGATGGAGGAGTTGGGCGCGCCGGTGGGGCAGGAGGTCGCGCCAGGCAGGGTCGGCGGCGGCGCGCGCACCGGCCCGCGCGGCTTCGTCCACCTCGTCGACGGAGGCCGCCCGCAGCTCGGCGAGGACCCGCCCGGTGGCCGGGTCGACGGTCGTCAGCGGTTCGCCCGTGCCGGGGCGCCACTGCCCGCCGATCAGGATGTCGGTGGAGAAATACGACACGATGGACCTCCCGGACCGGTCGGCGAAGGGGCGGCGCTGCGGGCCCCGTTGACTCCGAGCGCTAGGAATCTAAGGGCTTAAATATTTGCCGGACAAGACCCCCGACGGCGAAAAATATCTTTGCCATTAACCATTGACCGCTTAGACAACTGTTCCTACTGTCTCCGCAACTCCTCTGCTCGCGGAAGGAACCCCTCCATGACCACAGTGGCCGGCCGGCCCGCCGCGGAACCCGCGGGACCCATCGCCGCACGGCTCGAACGCCTGCCGCACTCCCGCTGGCACGTCAAGGTCCGCTGCCTGATCGGCGCCGTGACCTTCTTCGAGGCGTTCGACCAACTGATGGCCGCCTCCGCGCTGCCCGTCCTGACGCGCGAGTGGCACCTGACCACCGGTCAGGCCACCTTCGCCGTGACCGCCGGCTCGCTCGGCATGCTCCTGGGCGCCCTGGCCGCGGGCTCGCTGGGCGACCGGATCGGCCGGGTGCGAACCGTCGCCCTCGGTGTCGCCGTCACCGCGTTGGCCAGCCTCGCCGTGGCCCTCTCCGGCGGCATCGAGACGTTCGCGCTGTTCCGCCTCGTCCAGGGCCTGGGCATCGGCGGCGTCGTCCCGGTCGCCGCCACCTACGTCAACGAGATCGCCCGCTCGGACCGGCGCGGCCGCTTCGTCCTGCTCTACGAGATGATCTTCCCGGCCGGCCTGGCCGCCGCCTCACTGGTCGCGGTCTGGGTCGTGCCCCACCTCGGCTGGCGCGCGATGTTCGTGATCGGCGCGCTGCCCGCGCTCCTGGCCGCCGCCCTCCCCCGCCAGGTCGCCGAGTCCCCGCGCTGGTTGGCCGCCCGCGGACGCACGGCGGAGGCCGAACGGGTCCTCGCCCGGATCGAGGCGGAGGTGGCCCGGACCACCGCCGCCCCCCTGCCGGAGCCCGCCCCCGCCGCCACGGCCCCCGCCACCGCGGACTCCTCCCCGGGACGCCTGCGCGAACTCTTCCAGGGCCGCTACCTGCGCCGCACCGTCGTCGTCTCCGCCCTGTGGTTCGCCGCCTACTACGTCAACTACGGCATCGCCACCTGGATGCCGTCCCTCTACACCAAGACGTTCGGCCTGGACCTGACCACCGCGCTGGTCTACACCCTGCTCAGCAACGTCACCGGCCTGCTGGGCACGTTGGTGATCGCCCTCGTGATCGACCGGATCGGCCGCCGCCCGGCCCTGGTCACCGCGTTCGGCGGCACCGCACTGGCGCTGGGCACCCTCGCACTGACTGGAGCCGTCTCCGGCGGCCGGGTCGCGCTGTTCGCCTCCGGCGCGACCTTCTTCGTCTTCGCGCTCAACGCCGGGCTCTACCTCTACTCCCCCGAGCTGTACCCGACCCGCAACCGCGCCAAGGGCGCCGCGTTCGGCGGACTGTGGAACCGGGCCGGCGTCATCCTCGGACCGGTCGTCGTCGGCGCGATCCTGGCGGCCGGCGGCGGCCTGACGTTGCTCTTCACCCAACTCGCCGGCCTGGCCGCGGTCGGCGCGGTGATCGCCCTGTTCGCCGTCGAGACCAAGGGCAGGACCCTGGAGGAGCTCAACTCCTGACGCCCTCGCGGTCATGCCACGGGGCCGAGACCCGCAACTGCGGAGCGTCGACTCCGCGCCGGAAGCAGTGCCCCGATGGGGCGTCGTCGGGTCGGGACGGAAGCCGATTCGGCAGATCGAGGTCGGTGCCGTAAGGTTCAGGGTGCCGTCGCGGGGTGGAGCAGCTCGGTAGCTCGCTGGGCTCATAACCCAGAGGTCGCAGGTTCAAATCCTGTCCCCGCTACTCAACGGTGAAGGCCCGGTGGATTCCACCGGGCCTTCGCTGCTCGCGGGCCCCATCGAGGAGGGCGAACCCTTCGGTGTCCCGGGCAGGTCGCCGCGCGAATGTCTTCACCTGGGCAACGTAGTTCGCCAGAAAGCTTCCGCATCCCCCACAAGCGGCACCGCCCCGCCCGATGACAGGATTCCGCGCATGAGCAACGCGCGGGACGTGACGTGCCGGCCTCCCCAGCGGCGCGCCCTGTGGTTCTTCGTCGGACTCGGGGTGGTCGGCGCGGGCCTGGCCGTGGAGCGCGCGACGTACGGCAGCACGATCCTGGACCTCTGGTGGGGCATCGGCGTGCTGCTGGCACTGTCGGGCGTCGGGTCGCTGTGCGCGGTCACCGCCGAGGTGACCGCCGACGCGCACGGCCTGCACTTCCGCAAGCTCCTCCGCCGCCGGAGCGTGCCGTGGGCCGACGTCGCCGACCTGCGCGTCCGCCGGTTGCACGCGAACAACCCCCGCGTCCACGAGATCCGTCGCATCAGCCTGCTGCTGCGCAACGGACGCACGACGCTCCTGCCCCTCCCGCAGGCGTTCTCGGGGTACCCCTCGGACTTCGACGCGACGTGGGAGGCGCTCCGCGCACTGCACCGTGCGCACGGGACCCCGGCATCGGACCACGTCCCCGTCCTCTCGTCCCGCACCGCCGGGCGGAGTTGGGCCGGCTCGCTGATCGTGTGCGCGCTGCTGCTCGCGTCGGCTGGCGGGACCGCATGCCTCGTGCCGGCCGTCGCCTCGTACGAGCAGGCCTGGAAGTCGGCCGCCCCGTGCCCCGCCGGTACGCCCGCCAGGGAGCGCGGCGCGTGCCTGACCACCCAGCAGGCCGTGATCGCCCGAACCGAGGTCCACTCCCCCAAGCGGACCAGCTGGCTGTACTTCACCGAGCGCGGACCGCTGGAGCGACTCGCGGTTTCCCAGGACGCCGCCCAGGCGTTCCAGGCCGGCGCCCGGGTCGAACTGACCCTCTGGCGCGGCGAGGTGAGGGAGGTCGCCGGAGAGCACTACGCGTGGCGCGACCACGTGCCCACCGGCGGGTCGGTGGCCCTCATCGCGGCGGGGTTCGCCCTCGCGGCGGGCTACCCCGCGGCCCAGGTGCTGCTGCGCCTGCGCGGGCGCCGGCTGCCTGACGACGAGGTCGTCCCGTCGGCCCTCCCGTTCGCGGGTGCGCTCGTCGGGACCGCCCTGTGGCTCCTGCCGCTCTGCTACCTCCACCCCACGACCCTGCTCGGCTCTCCCGTCGCGCTCGCGGGGGCGGTCGCCGGCTCGCTGTGCACCCTGGGCCTGTTCGCCTTGGCCTGGCGTGCCACTCGGGTCCGTACGCCCGGGGAGGTCGGGACGGACGACGGGGGCGACGGGGGCGACGGGGAGGCGTCCGCCGATGAGGAGGTGTTCGTGGCCGCCCGCTTCCTGGAGCACACCGACTACAACCCGTACCACTTCGGCACCCACATCGTGCTGGGTGGCGGGCCGCCCGCCGTGACGCCGCACGCCGGCCCGGGCCGGTTCGCGGCGAAACGGATACCCGTGCAACGACTCACCGTCAAGCACGTGCGGCGTGCCCGCGGCGGCGACGGCGACCAGATCCCCAGAAGCTGGCACGTCGCCGAACTCGACGACGCGGGCAGGCCGGTTCGCCTCGCGGCCGCCCCGGCGGACCTGACCCGCGTGATCCGCGCGTGGGCCCCCGCGAAGGCCCCCTCGGCGTTGCCGTGACGGCCCAGCAGTTTCCGCTTTCGGGCCGCGAAGACGCCCAGGGCGAAGCGCTGGCCGGGCGGCCCACGTACCGGTTCCCGAACCCTGGGCCTGGGCGGAGTTTGCCGTCACGCGACGTTACCGACCGTTAATTCGGTCGTTGCTCAACACATGACGAAGCCTCGCACCGTACTTACCGCCGTCGCCCTCGCCGTGTCCGCCACGGCATTCATCGCACCCGCAGCCACCGCCGCCCCCGCAGCGAAAACGGGCGTGGCGGACAACGCCGACCCGCAGCCCTGTCCCCCCGCGGCCGCAGCAGGCTGCGCCGTGGTGGGAACCTTCGGCAAGGCGCTGCACGCCGTCGGCGACCTCTACTCGGGTTCGACCTTTTCGGACGCAGACAACTAACCCTGACCAACCGGGCACCCCAGTAATCCACTTCGACAACGCTCCCGGTCCCGTGCCGCTTCCTCCCCCACAGCGAGCGGACGAGGGCCGAAGTCGCCGGGGTGCTCGCCCGATACATGGGCGGGCATCCCGGCACTGATGGTCCCGCAGGCCCTCGCCGCCGTGCACGTCACCTCCGACGGCGGCGCCCGCGCCAAGGCGTTCCGCCCGCACGGGACCGTCATCTCGGTCGACAGCGTCGCCGGGCCCGTCCCGCCTCGGCCTGAGCCCGTCCCGGGCCGCGAGCGGCTTCGCCCTCTTCCCACTGGCGGAGATCGACGGCGCCTGGCCGGCCCCACGCGCCCGCCGAACGTGACGCACTGTGCGGCCGTCCTAGCGGGCCGCGGTGAACCGGGACGGGGGCAGGCCGAAGGCGCGGGTGAAGGCGGCGGTGAACGCGGCGGGCGAGGCGTAGCCGAGGCGGCCGGCGACGTCGCTGACCGACGCGGTACGCAGCAGCGGAACCGCCGCGAGCAGGCGGGCGCGGCCGCGCCACACCGCGGGGCTCTCGCCCGTCTCCGAGCGGAAGCGCCGGGTGAAGGCCCGTTCGCTCAAGGCCGTCCGGCCCGCCCAGGCGGCGTTGGTGACTCCGACGTCCGGAGCGGCCAGGTACCCGCGGCAGAGCTCCGCCAGGTCGGCGGAGGAGGGCAGCGCGACGTGGAACGGGAGGGGCGTGCGCGCGGCGATCTCGTGGAGGAGGAGCGTGGCGATGCACCCCTCCCGGCCGGACAGGTTGTAGTCGGCCTCGAACTCGACGGCGCTCAGCAGGAGTTCGCGCAACAGCGGCGGCACGTCGACCACCGTGCAGGTGGCGGGCCACCAGGGGACGGCATCCGGCTCGACGTACAGGCTGCGGGTGCTCACCCCCAGCATGCGGACCCGGTGCTGGGTGGCGGCCGGGATCAGCACGGCCCGTTCGGGCGGCACGGTCCAGGTGCCCTCGGCGGTGTCGACGACCATGACGCCGGTGGCGCCGTAGAGGAACTGCGCGCGGCGGTGCTCGTGCCAGTCCAGCACGTGACCGGGCGGGTAGTCGGTGCCGATGGGCAGGACGGCCCGGTCGACGTGGTCGACGGCGTCCAGGGCGACGTTCTTCACCCGGCCACGGTACTGGCCGAGACGCAAAGGTTTGGTGCCGACCTTCGGATGCGCGCAGGTCGGCGGAGCTGGTGGGGTGGTCCCGTGGACGTTATGGCTTTGATCGGGATCGGGCTCCTCACCGGGGCGACGACCGTGTTGTTCGGGTTCGGCGGCGGTTTCGTCGCGGTCCCGGTGGTCGTGTGGGCGGACGCCGCGCTCGGCGCGGACGCGATGCGGGTGGCGACGGCCACCTCGGCGCTGGTGATGGTGGTGAACGCCGGTTTCGCCACGGCCGTCACGCCCCGGCGGGTGCTCGGGGCGCTCCGCGGCAGCGGCGCGCTGCTGCTGCTCATGGCGGTCGGGGCCGCGGTCGGGGCGCTGGCCACCCGCCTCGCCCCGGCCCCCCTGGTCCGTTGGGCGTTCGTCGGCTACGTGGCACTCACCATCGTCGACCTGCTGCTGCGCCCCGGGTTCCTGCGTCCGCGGGCACCGGCCGAGACGGCACCCGGGGCGCCGCGACCGCTCCCGGCGCTGCTCGGTGCGCCCATCGGTGCGGTCGCCGCCTTCCTCGGCGTCGGCGGCAGCGTCATGACCGTGCCCGCGGCCCGGCGGGCCGGGCACCCGATGCGGGTGGCGACCGCGCTGGCCAACCCCCTCACGCTGGCCATCGCCCTGCCGGCCACCGCGGTCTCGCTCGCCGGCGCCGCGCTCCCGACCGCCGGTGGCGCGCACCCGCATCTGGTGGGTCTCGTCGACCTGGGCGCCGCGGCGGCCCTGCTGGTGGGGGCCTTGCCGGTGATCGCGGTGCTGCGCCGCCGCCCGCCGCGGATCCCGGATCGCCTCTACGCCCGGGCCTACGTCGGCCTGCTCGCCCTGGTGGCGGTGGCGATGGTGTTGTCGGGCACCTGACCGGTCCGCGCCGGGCCCCGTGCGCCCGTTGCCCTCCCGGACGGCGGCGCCGAGCCGGGGCCGTCCGGTCGCGGCCGGGCGCCGGCACCTCGAACGGGCGGAAGCCGGCCTCCACTTCGCCACGGGATCCGCTGCTGTCACGCACGCCCCGATCACCGGCGACGGGCCGGCATACGCATCGAGCACCTCCCGGCACGCATTCGGCCTGCACCACCGCACCGCCGCCCGGCCGCACCACCCCCGGCCGCCCGGCCGCCGAGCACAGGCGGAGGCCGTGCCGGGATCGCGGGCGGAGGCGGGGCCGGGGCGCCAGGCAGCAGCTTGGCTCCGGGTCAGGTCGAGGTGTGTGGCCCCGGGGCGACCAGCCCGACGCTGCCGGCGAGTTGGCGCACGGCCTGCTCGAAGAAGGCGCTGCGGGCCTCCACGACCCGGTTGAACTGGCCGAAGAGTTCGAAGCTCAGCAGGCCGAAGAGCTGCGCCCAGGCGCCGATCAGACGGGCCAGTACGGCGGGCGGCAGTTCCACGTCCAGTTCGGCGCCGAGGGCCAGCGCATCGGCCACCACCGCATCGGGCAAGGGCTCGGCCGGCTCCTTCAGCAGACCGGCGGCGTGCGCGTCCCGGACGACGCCGATGAGCGCGAGCCCGACCCGGGCCGCCGACTCGGTGGTGATGTGCGGCGCGTGGTAGCCGGGGACCGGCGAGCCGTAGATCAGCGCGTACTCGTGCGGATGGGCCAGGGCCCAGTCGCGCACCGCCGTGCAGATGGCGCACCACTGGGCGAGGGCACGCTCGGCGGCCCTGGCGCGGGCCCCGCCGCGTCCGGCCTTCTCGGACCGGCCGGTCGAACCGCCCTCGGGACGGCGGGAGGTGGGGGTGCCGGGTGCGGCGGGGGGCTCGGCGTGGGCGTCGCGGGCGCGCTCCGCCGCCACGCCGAGAGCGGTGTACGCATCGACGATCAGCGCGGTGAGCAGGTCGTCGCGGCTGGGGAAGTAGCGGTAGAGCGCGGACGAGGCCATGCCGAGCTCGCGCGCGACGGCCCGGAGGGAGAGCTTGGCGGCTCCCTCGGCGGCGAGTTGCTTGCGCGCCTCGTCCTTGATGGCCTCGGTGATTTCGCTGCGGGCTCGTTCCCTGGCTCCACGGATGGCTGTCATGCAGAGCAGTGTGACAGCCGACGGAGCGCCGAACAAAAACGAGAGCAGTGCTCTTGCGTACGAGCACCCTTCGCGTGCACACTGCTCTTAAGCGAGAGCATCGCTCACGCAATGGAGCATCGATCCATCGGTGCACCGCCCATGCCGCCGCGCCCGCCGGTTCCGACCTGCCCCTCCCGACCTACCTGCACCGCGGGCACCACCCGCACCACCGGCCGCACCCCACCGCGCCCCACCCCACCTCGAAACGGAGAACCCCATGTCCCACTACCTGAAGCCGGCCCGGCTGACCGCCCGACTCAACGGCACCATCGGCTGGCTGGCCCGCCGCGGCATCAGCCTCGCCGGCTCCGCCGACCTGGCCGTGCGCGGCCGCAAGAGCGGCGAATGGCGCCGCGTACCGGTCAACCCCATGACGTACCAGGGGGCCCGCTACCTGGTCTCGACGCGCGGCGACTCCGAGTGGGTGCGCAACATGCGGGCGGCCGGCGGCGGCCAGCTCCGCGTCGGCCGCCGCGCGGTCCCGTTCACCGCGGTCGAACTGCCGCCGGCCGAGACCCCGGAACTCCTGCGCACCTACCTCGACCGCTGGGGGTGGGAGGTCAAGTCGTACTTCGGTGACCTCACGGCGGAGTCCGCCCGTGAGGAGTTCCTCGCCGCGGCCCCCCGGCACCCCGTCTTCCGGATCGCCGAAGCGTGAGACCCCGGGGCGCGACGGGGCCCGCCGGACGCGACGGGGGACGTCCCCGGGCGGCGCCGTCGCGGGCCGAACAGCGCGCTCCGCGTCGTTCGCGCCGGCGCTCCGGCCGCGCTAGTGGATCATGGACGGGTATCGGCCGGCGACAGGAAGCCACAGCACCCCGTTGAACACGCACCCCTCTCACCAGACGCTCCCCGACCCCCAGGTCTCACCTCAGCCCGCCGAAGGCGCCCGAGGCGTCGACGGCGATCGAAGCACCGACGGCGAGCACGGCACCCACGGCACCCGACAGGGTCAACTCCCGCCCTCCGCAGGCACCGCGCCCTCGGACCCGTCACCGGACCTGTCACCGGAGCCGTCCATGCACCCGCGACCCCTCTCCACTCTGCGGAAGGACGACCCGGGCACAGCCCCGTCCACTGCCGACGACCTGCTGTTCGGCGAGGTCCACGTCGCGCTGGACGCGGACCGCGGCGTCGTCACGGTGAGGGGGGACGCGCTCCCCACCGTCAGCCTGGTGCGCGCCGAGGGCACGGACGTCGACGAGGCCGTTCCCCTCGGGACCCGCTCCGCCGCGGCCCTCACCCTGACCGTCGACGGCGAGGCCGCGCGCCTCGCGCCCGCGCGGGGACGGTTCCTCCGCCGCTCCTACCGGGTGGACGTGGAGTGTGCGGGGCTCCGGTACCGGCTGACGCCCGACGGCCTGGAGGAGAGCACGCTGTTCAAGGAGGGCATCGCCATCGGCGAGTTGTCCTCCACCGGCGACGGCCGGGTGTCGGCCACCTGGCCGGAGGACCGGCCGGCGGGCTCCGAGGTCCTGCCGCAGGACGCGGCGGTCGGGTACGCGCTGGCGGCCGCCTTCGGCACGGGCGGGCAGTCCTTCTGGGTGGCCGCGGGGGCCTTCGTGGGCGACCTGCTCTCCTGAACGGGCCGCACGGCGGTCAGCGCCCGGCCGGTGGCGCGCCGTTTCGACGAACCACCGGCCCGGGTGCTTCAGGCGCCGGCGGTGACCTCGGCCGTCCTGGGGCGCGGGATCAGGAACGAGGCGCCGTAGGCCGCCGCCGTCACGACGGCGCCGGTGAGCATCGCGGTCACGTACCCGCTCGCCGAGGAACCGCCCTGCGGGCTGCCGGTGACCTGGACGGCGGAGAGCAGGGCGAAGCTGAGCCCCGCGCCGAGCCCGAACGCCGCCGAGACGAGGCCCGGTAGGAAGCCCGGGTGGTCCTTGGGCGCCAGGACGACGCCCAGCAGGTTGAGGACGATGTTGGCGATGCCGGCGTAGGTGGCGCCGAGCAGGACCGTGCAGCCGATCATGACCGGCAACGACCGCACGCCCACCAGGGCCATCACCCCGAGCACCAGTGCGCTGCCCAACAGGCCGCAGCGCAGCATGCGTCCGTAGCCGATGACCGGCGCCAGGCGCCCGGTGAAGGGCCCGACGAGCCAGCCCACCAGCGCGAAGGGGGTGAGGAAGACGAGCGAGGCCAGGCTCGCCCCCATCCCGAATCCCACCTCGGCGTTCTGCACGAAGGACATCAGGACGCCGTTGACGACCGCGAAGACGCCGATCAGGGTCAGCAGAGTGGTCAACAACGGTGCCCAGCTGGCCCGTTGACGCAGGTCACTGATGCGCACCAGCGGATGTCGGCTGCGCTTCTCGATCCTCCAGAACACGGCGAAGGCGAACGCGCCGACGAGCAACAGGGCAATCGCCAGAGGCCAGTTGGCCGCGCCGAGCTTCTCCACCTGGTCGACGGCGAGGAGCAGCGCGGCGGCGCCCACCACCAGCGGTACGACGCCCGGCCAGTCCATCGGGGTGCCGGCCGAGGGGCGGGATTCGGGGCAGCCGACCGCGACGGCCACGGCCGCGAGCACCGCGACGGCGGCGATCACCCAGAAGACGCTGCGGAACCCGTAGTGGCTCGCCAGCCACCCGCCCGCGAGGGCGTCGACCCCCGCGATGCCGCCGTTGACGGCCGTGACCACGCCCATCAGGGTGCCGAACCGCTTGGGCTCGGTGACCTGGGAGCGCAGGGTCAGCAGGGAGATCTGGACGACCGGCCCGGAGACGCCCTGCACCACCCGGGCGACGTCGAGCACGACGATGTTCGTGGACAACGCGGCCAGGACGGTGCCCGCGGTCAGGACCACGAGCATGCCGAGCAGGACCCGGCGGCGGCCGGCGATGTCGCTGAAGCGGGGCAGGAACAGCGAGAACATCGCGCACGCGGTGAAGAACGCGGTCTGCGAGAGCCCGGTGCCCGCCTCGTCGGTGTGCAGTTCCCGCGCCATGGTCACCAGGGCCGGGCTGAGCATGCTGGCGTTGAGCTGGAAGGCCACGCAGGCGGCCAGCAGCGCGGCCATCATCGCCGCCACGCCGACCGCGTTCCGCTCGGTCGGGGCCGCCCCTGGGGCGGCGGTGCCCGTCATCTCGCGGCCCCTTCCGGAGTCCGGGACAGTCGGTCGACGAGCAGTTCGGGGAAGGTGCCGTCGGTTTCCAGGACCACCGTGGCGTTGGCGTCGGGCTGCCGCGGGTAGCCGAGGTGGATGCCCCGGGTGTCGGCGACGAGTGCGCCGCGGGCGGCGCCGTCCGCCGTGTCGACGGTGACGGCCAGGCGGGGCGTGCTCTTCGGGACGACCTCGCCGACGGCGATCCCGGCAGCCAGCGGGTCGTGGAGCGCCGAGCCGCGGAACGGCAGGGCGGTCTCCTCGTGGAAGGTGAAGTAGAAGTCGAGGATCTCGCCCGCGAGCCGCCCGATCGGGGAGCCGCTGGCCAGGAGGCGCTGCCGGTGCGCCTCGGTGAGGTTCTCGCGCATGGTCACGTCGAGCGGTACGACGGTGAGGTCCCAGCCCGCCGACAGCACCAGGGCCGCGGCCTCCGGGTCGTTGCCGATGTTGGCCTCGGCGACGGGGCTGATGTTGCCGGGGTGGTGGACGGCGCCGCCCATCACCGTGACCCGGCGGACCATGTGGGGCAGCCGGGGTTCCTTGCGCAGGGCGAGGGCCAGGTTGGTCAGCGGGGCGGTGGCGAGGATCTCCAGTTCGCCGCCGGCTTCGCGGGCGGTGTCGATGATGAGGTCGACGGCGTGCCGCCGGTCCACGGCGGCGGCGGGGGCGGGCAGCTCGACCCCGCCGAGTCCGCCCTCGCCGTGCACGAACGCGGCCTCGGGGCGGGTCTCCCCGCGCAGGGTGGTGCCGGCGCCCGCGGCGACGGGGACGTCGTGCCGCCCGGCGACCTCCAGCACCTGGAGGGTGTTGCGGGCGGCGCGTTCGGCACTGGTGTTGCCGGCGACGGTGGTGACCGCGCGCACGTCGACGGCGGGGGTCAGACACAGGTACAGGAGCGCCACGGCATCGTCGATGCCGGTGTCGCAGTCCATGAGCAGCGGGCGGGGCGGGGTGACGGGCATGGGTGGTGCTTCCGGGTCGAAGGGCGCTGCCGACGGGACGGGCGGGGTGTGGGGAGGACGGTCGGGGGACGGCTCGGACGACCTCACCATGCCCGAGATTGTCGGACAATCGATTGGAGGGGAGGTTAGCCAGCGTCCACGGCCGGCACAAGGGTCCGTCCACGGGGAATCCCCCACCCTCGACGCCCCACCGACCTCGCCGCACGCCAGGCGCCTCCCCGCACCCACCCCACCAGCACGACCGCGCGGAGCGGGCGGCTAACCTGGAGGGCCGGACGTGGATCGCGGAGCGCACCGCAGCCGCGACCCGAAGAATGTCCGACAAAACCTCGGGAGCTTTCATGCCTCGTCAGGGAGCGCGCCGGCACTCCTCGCGCGTCGAGCTGTACCAGCGCATCGTGGCCGCCATCGACGACGGCACGTTCCCGCCCGGCGCCCGGCTGCCACCGGAGCCCCAACTGGCCGGCCAGTTGGGCGTGAGCCGCTCCGGGCTGCGCGAGGTGCTGATCCTGCTCCAGGAGGACGGCGTGATCACCCGCCGCCAGGGCGCCGGCAGCACGGTCAACCAGCCGCCGCCGGCCCCCGGGCTGGAACGCCTGCTGCCCGTCGAGTCCCTGCTCGGCCCCGGTGCGGTGCGGTGCCGCCGGCTCGCCACCGAGTTGGAGGAGCCCACCGACTTCTCCGGCTACCACCTCCGCCTCGCCGCCACCGAACGCGCCTGCTTCTGGGAGACCGTGGTCGAGGTGGACGGCACGGCGGCGTGCTTCGCGCACGAGTGGGCCGCGGACGACAAGGTCCTGCGGACCACGACCGGCGCCGACCTCGCCGACACCCTCCGCGCCTCCCTGCCGGAGCCGGACGCCGCCGGGCCGCCCGCGACCACCGACGACCCGGAGGGCACCATGCTCGCCGCCTTCCTGGCCGCGGAGCAGGGCCACGGGCTCACCGCGCGCAGCACGCTCGGCGCCACCATGCTCGGCACCGAACGCGGCCACGCCATCGCGCGCCCGCCGGAGACCCCGGCCCTGCTGCTCACCCAAACCGTGTGGGCCGGCGGCCGCCCCGTCCTGGCCGCCAAGTACCTCTTCCCGGCCGGCGCACCGCTGCTGTCCCTGGCGTCCCGCCGCTGAGACCGGGCGGCACGGCGCCACGGCCACCAGGCGCGCCCCCACCGGCGAACGCCCCTCGCCGCAGCACGCCGCAGACGCTTCCGCAAGCGCGGTTCCCTCGCCTGCCCGCTCCAGCCCCGATATCGCCCTGCATTCGGGTGGGGGCGCTCCCTGCGTCGGTTCGTGACGCCGGGCGGGGGCAGGCAATGCGATGAAAGTGCTCATAGTCGGAAAGGAACGACATCATGCGCCTTTCGCACACATTCTGCGCCGTTCCCGCGGCGACCGTGGCGTTGCTGGCCTGGCCTTCCGCGCCGGTCGCCGCCGCGGCCCCACCCACCATCCCCTACGTCGAGCTGTTCAAGGGCTCGCCGCAGGACGCCGCCCAGATCAAGGTGGCCTTCTGCACCAGCCCCAGCAAACCCCCGAACATCATCAAGGTCACCGCTCAGGCCCTGCACCCAGGAGAGCAGCCCGCCGGGCACTGCGTGATCGTGCAGCCGCCGCAGCTCCCGACCGGCCCGCCGCCGCCCCAACAACGCGGCGGCACCGAACCGTTCGGGGTCGACGTCCCGCAGGCCGTGGTGGAGGACACCGTCGACAACGTACGGGCCCTGCACATTCCGCTGTGCGCCGCGGTGACCAACGCGGTGGCAACGCTCTCCCTCAACAAACCCCCTCAAACCCCCACGGCACCGTGCACGTTGGTGGACGGCGCCCACCTCGTCGGCACGCTCAGCACAGGCACAGGCACAGGCACTAGCACGGGCTCCGGCACCGGTCCAGGCACTAGTACAGGCACGGGCACAGGCACGGGCTCCGGCCCGGGCACGGGCTCCGGCACCGGCACCTGACGGCACCGGCCGCACCCCGCGGACGTCATGGGCGACGTCCGCAACGGGCCCGGCCTCCCGACGCGTCGGGGGGCCGGGCCCGTTGCCTGGCGGGGGGGGCTCCCGAGTCAGCCCGTGAAGGCTTCGATCAGGGTCCAGACGGCCAGGACGGCCATGCAGATGCCGCCGATGCGCTGCACGGTCTTCAGCGGGACGCGCTTGGCGATGAACCGGCCCACGACCAGCGCGAGCGCGGAGACGGACATCAGGGCCGCGGCCGACCCTATGGCGGTGGGCAACCAACCGTTGGTGGCGGCGAGGTTGGCGGTGGTGATCTGCGTGAGGTCGCCCCACTCGCTGATGAAGACGGCCATGAAGGCGGTGCCGTAGACGGGCCAGAACCCGGTGACGGTCTTGCTGCCCGCTTCGTCCTCGTCGTCGTCGCCACCGTTGCGCAGCAGGACGAACGCCCCGAACACGAACAGGGCGGCGGAGACGAGCTTCACCGCCATGGTGGGCAGCAGACCGATCAGGCTGCCGGCACCGACGGCGAGGGCGACGTGGACGAGGAACGCGGTGGAGGTGCCGAACCACACGTACAGCGGGCGCATGCGGGTGCCCATCGCCAGCGAGGCGAACATGGTCTTGTCGGGGAGTTCGGCGAGGAAGATCAGCCCGAAGGCGGTGACGATCGCCAGGGGGTCGAGGGTCATCCGGGTGCT
This sequence comes from Streptomyces sp. VTCC 41912, assembly GCF_045799175.1. NCBI lineage: Bacteria > Bacillati > Actinomycetota > Actinomycetes > Kitasatosporales > Streptomycetaceae > Streptomyces > Streptomyces sp. VTCC 41912. The sequence continues at coordinate 26,022 of NZ_JBJMAB010000007.1, read as the reverse complement.
TTCTGCTGGGGCCGGGCCGCCGGCTCGTACGACACCCAGCGAGGTGACGGGAGAACCCTTCCGGCCCGGCATGCTGGTGTGGCCCGCGCCGTTTGCGCAGGCCAGGTCATGCCGTGGCCGAAGGTCTCGTCCGCCGGCCCTCCTGCGCGGCCGGCCCGGTGGCCGGGTTGCCCCGTGGGGCATCCAGTGTGTCGACCAGCGGTGTTTCGGGACTACTCCCCTTCGCCACGCCCAGTGTAAAGGGTGGGTATGGGCGGGGTGCGGCCGGTGCCGGGTGGCGCCCGTCACGCGCGGCCCGGGCCGGCGGCCCGGTCCGCGCGTGACGCCCGGCCCGGCGGCCGGCGCTATCCGTGGAACGTCGTGGTCGCCTCCAGTGCGGCCCGCCCGGTGCTGAGGCGGTTCACCGGTGCGCTGCCGTCCGCGTAGCCGAACGAGACGCCGACCAGCAACTTGCCGGCCTCGATGCCGAGTTCGCCGCGCACCGTGTCGGCGTAGAAGCTCAGCAGCCCCTGTGGACAGCTGTCCACGCCGTACCCGGCCATCGCCAGCAGCAATGTCTGGAGGTAGGCGCCGACGTCCGCGGCCAGGCGTGCGTCGGCCCGGTCGGCGACGAAGAGGAACGCGACGTGCGGTGCGCCGTAGAACCGCAGGCTCTCGGCGTCGTACGCGGCGCGCGCCGGGTGGTCGTCGCGGTCGATGCCCAGCGCGCCGTAGAGCTGCGCGCCGAACGCGGATCGCCGCCGCAGTTGCGCCGGTGCGTACGCGCCCTCGTCGTACGGGAAGTCCACGGAGGTGCGGTTCGCGGCGTGGGCGGCCTGGAGGGAGTCGGCCAGCCGCTCACGCGCCGCACCGCTGGCCACCGCCACCCGCCACGGCTGGGTGTTGGAGTTGGACGGCGCGGAGCCGGCGAGCGAGAAGATCGCACGCATCGTCTCCCCGGGCACGGCGTCGGGCCGGAACGCGCGCACCGCATGCCGGCCGCGGATCAGCCGCTCCACCTGGCCGCTCGTCTCCGGAGGACCGGCCGGATCCCTCAGGCACCCCGCACGCTTCATGACGCACTCCTTGACGAAGAACTAAGTAAACGAATTCGTTTACCTCACTACGGAGCGACCTTACCCACACGCCACGCCGAAAGTAAACGCAGGCGTATACTTGCCGCATGGGTGCGACCGAGGAGACGACACAGCGGCGGGGGCGGGGCGCGCGGGAGCGCATCCTGGTGGCCGCCGGCCGGCTGTTCGCGCAGCAGGGCATCACCGCGACCGGGATGGAACAGGTCGCGGAGGAGGCACCGGTGTCCAAGCGGACGCTCTACGCCCACTTCCGCACCAAGAGCGACCTCGTGATCGCCCACCTGCAGACGCTCGCATCGTCGGGGAAGACCCTGGAGGGCGTACTGACCCTGGAGGAACTCAGCCCTCGGGAGCGGATCCTCCGGCTCTTCGAGCAGCCCGATGCGGAGGCGCCTTCGGTGCGCGGCTGCCCGTTCATCGACGCCGCGGCGGAGTTCCCCGATCCGCAGAGCCCGATCCACGCCTACGCCCGAGAGCAGAAGCTGCTGATGGTGCGGCTGGTCACCACGCTCGTGACGGAACTGGGCTGCCCCGAACCCGAGGCGCTCGCCGAGCAGTTGGTCACCCTCGCGGACGGCGCGGCCAGCCGCGCCATGGTGTTGAACGAGCCGGACTACGGCAGGCACGCACGCGCCGCCGCCGAGACCCTCCTCGCGCACGCGCTGGCCCGGGTCGCGCGGGAGCGGCAGGCCGGACGGTAGGCGGCCGCGCGCCCGCCCCGGTCGCCCGGGGCGTCGTCGGCAGCCGCCGCCGCCGGTGGCGCCGGCGGCATCGGGCATCTGGTGGAGTGGCGGCATGACCCCGCTGCCGCACCGCGCCCTTCGGGCCCTCGAACGGTTCAACGCCGCCCACCCCTGGGACCACAACGCCCACTACCACCGCTGGATCCTGCGACGGCTCCCCCGGCGCTTCGCGGCGGCCCTGGACGTCGGCTCCGGCAGCGGCGACCTGGCCCGGCTGCTGGCCACCCGCGCCGACGCGGTGCACGGCGTGGACGCCGACCCGACGATCACCGCCCGGGCGCGCGGGCTGACCCCGCCCGGAGCACCGGTGACGTTCGCCACCGAAGACGCCCTGACCGGGCTCCCCGACCGGACCTACGACGTCGTCACGTGCGTCGCCGTCGTCCACCACCTGCCGTTCGTCGAGGCGTTGACGGTGTTCCGCCGGCACCTGGCGCCGGGCGGCACCCTCGTACTGGTCGGCCTGTCCCGCCCCGCCACTGTCGTCGACCACCTGCTCGCGGCCGTCTCCAGTCCGCTCAACCCCGCCGTCGGCTGGCTCAAGAACGGCGGCCGCGCGGCGCCCGCACCGGTCTCGATGACCGCCCGGACCCGCCCGGCGGAGATGTCCTTCCCCGACGTCGTCCGCGCGGCCCGCGCCGTCCTGCCCGGCGCCGGGCTGCGCCGGCGGCTGTTCTGGCGGTACACGCTGGTGTGGCGGAACGACTGAGCACACGTCAAGGCCGCCGCGCGGGCGCGCCCGGCCCCCCGCCCGCCGAACGCATCGGACGCATCGAGGACGGCGGGGACGTCGGGGACGAACGGGACGACGACGGCCGGCGGTCGGGGGCGGTCCGCCCGTGCCGGACCCCGTGCGCCGATCGGCCCCCGCCGCCGATGCTGCCATCCCGGAGCCCGCTCGCGACAGACCGGCCGCCCGCCGCCGGGCGGTTCGGCGGGCCGACGCGGTCGAGGCGCCGCACCGCGAACGCGGCTCCGCTCAGGACGCGTTCGGGCCGTCGGGGAGGGGCTGTGCACCGGCGACGCTCCGCACCCGTCCGCCGATGCCGATCGTTCCGTCCGGGCCGACCGTCGTCACGATCTGCGACCCCTTGCCTTGCTGGATCGTCAGGTCGCGTCCCAGGTGGGCCGTCAGTCGCATGGCCGCGGCTCCGGTGGCCTCGTCCTCGTCGATGCCGTCGCCGCGGCCGGGGAAGGCGCGGGTCCGCACCCGACCGGCCGCCTCGTCCTGCCAGGCCCAGGCGTAGATCCACTCACCGGGCGGCGGCACGGCGAGCGCCGCCACCTCCGCCGCCGAGTCGTACCGGCGCAGCGTCCGCCCGGTCGACCAGGCGGCCGGCGCGGTGATCCAGGTGAACTCCCCGTCCCGCCGCACCCGCACCGTTCCGGCGGGTGTGCTCAGTTGGGCCGGTCCGAGCAGCCAGGCCGCCCCCACGCACGGATGGCCGGCGAACGGCATCCGCGCGGTGGGGGTGTAGATGTCGATGACGCCTCGGGCGGCGTCGTCGACGAAGACCGTCTCGCTGAAGCCGAGCCGTCGGGCGGCCATCAGCCGGTCGCCCTCCTCGGGGATCGCGACCCCGTCCCGCACGACTGCGAGGGCGTTGCCGTGGCGGCCGTCGGCGCCGCAGAAGACCCGTAGCGTTTCGAAGGCAATCATGCCGGCAGTCAAGCACGACCCGGACGGCGACCGGTCGGGCGTCGGTGCGGTGCGGGCTACGCGGCGTCCGGCGGGATGATGACGAGCCCGGCGACCTTCTCGTCCGCGTCGAAGGCGACCCGGGCCTTCATGTCGCCGGCCTCGTAGCGCAGCGGGATGTCGACGACCGTGTGGTCGCCGATGCGGCGGACGAACGGCTCGCCCTCGCCGAAGCCCTCGAACGCGCCGACCATGCCGGCGACCGTGGCCAGTCCGTCGCCCCGGACCTCGTCGGTGAACGCCTCCAGGACCTGGGAGTTGAAGGTCTTCCGGGCCTCGTCCATGCGGCCCTCCAGTACATCGGTGACGATCTGGACGGCGCGTTCCGCGGCGTCGGCCAGGTGCACGGTCTTGTCCATGGGTTCTCCCGTTCGGGGGTCGAGGGGCTTGCCGAACCGCTGGAAGGCGGCTTGGCGGGTGACGCCGAGCAGGTCGCCGATCTCCTGCCAGGTGTGGCCGGCGTCCCGGCACTGCTGCACGCACAGCTTGAGCACCTGTTCCGCCAGCTTGTCGACGTCGCGCGAGCGCCGGACCAGTTCCAGGTAGGCGGGCGGCGCCAACGGGCTGCGCGCCACCTCCGCGGCCAGGGCCGTGCCCTGTTCGGCCAGCAGGGCACTGAGGGCGTTGAGGGGCATCGAGGGTTCCGTCACGTCCGACACACGTAAAGGATGCCTTTACAGCCCGACCGGCGTCAAGGAATCCTTTACGACCTCCCGGGCTCCAACGGGTCGCTGGGGCGCCGCACCAGCAACTGCGCCACCACCTGGGGGTCCAGGGCGGTGCCGCCGGCCGCGACCCGGCGCAGCGCCTCGATGAACTCCTCGACGTCGGCCACGCGTTGCTTGAGGAGGTAGCCGACGCCGCTGGTGTTCGCCGCGAGCAGTTCGGCGGCGTAGCGTTCCTCGACGTACTGGGACAGCATCAGCACGGCGGTGTCCTCGCCTTCACTCCCGGTGCGGACGGCGGACGTTGCGCAACGAGGGGCGCCGAGGCCGGTGCCGGCACCGGCCTCGGTCGATCGGCCCGGCACGGCCGCGCGGGCCGCTGCCAGGGCCGGGTGCTCGCCGCCTGTGGCCTCGCCCTGTTGCCGTGGCGCGGCTACCTGGCCGGCATCCTGCCGCCCGCCGAGGCGGCGGCCTGGGTCGCCCTCGACGCGCTGGAGGCCGCCGCCCTGCTCACCGCCGGCACCCGCCTGCTGCGCGCCGACCCCCGCCACCGTGCGCCCGCGGCGGCCGCGGCCGTGCTCCTCCTCGCCGACGCCTGCCTCGACCTCGCCACCGCCGCGCCGGGGCCGGAGTTGGCCGCCGCGGTGGCCATGGCCGTCGCGGCCGAACTGCCGCTCGCCGCCCTGTGCGCCCGGCTCGCCGTCCGGCCGCCGCGGGGACCCGTCGGCGGTCGGTGAGGCAGTCCGTCGACCCGCCGGGCGGCGACCGGCCGCGACCCGCTATGATCCGCTGGCCCTGTCCGCCGTCGCCGCTGCGATCGCCACAGGGCGCCGTCGTCACCGCGCAGCCGCCCGGCAGGACGACGAATCCACCGGTCGCCGCGTCCCCATGACGCCGCAACGCGGTGCTGTGGCCGGGCACCTGGTGCCCGCACCTGGCGAAACCGTCCCGTGGCGTGCGCACACTCTGCACGTCGAGCGCACCACCAGGCACCCGCCACTTCAGGCACACCAGGCTCACGGAGCGCGTCGGGCGATCCGGCGCACCACGAGCACGCAGCAAGCACTCCAGACAGTCAGCCCCGGTCAACGGGCCCGTAGCGGCGCTCCCGTCCCGGTCTGCGCCCACCGTCCCGTCCCACCCCTTGGAGGACGACCACCGTGAAACGACGAACCGACGACCTCGCCCGCACCCCCGGCGCCGACGCCAGCCCCGACACCGACACCGACACCGACACCGACACCGGCACCGGCACCGGCACCGGCACCGGGGACTCCGACCGCTTCCCCGAGCAGTTCGCGCGCACCCGGCGCTTCTCCCTCGGTGTGCCGCGGCAGTTCACGCTCTCGCCGGACGGGCGCCGGGCGCTGTTCGTGCGCACCGGGTCCGGCGACGATCCCGTAGGGCGGCTGTGGCAGTACGAGGCCGGAGAGGAAAGGCTGTTGGCCGATCCGGTGCTCCTGGTGGGCGGGGGTACGGAGGTCGTCCCCGAGGAGGAGCGGCTGCGGCGCGAGCGGGCCCGCGAGCGTTCCGTCGGGGTGGTGGGGTACGCGACCGACGCCGCGGTCGGGCTGGTGGCGTTCGCGCTGTCCGGCGCGCTGTGGGCGGTGCGGACGGACGGCGGTGCGCCGTTCGCCGTGCCGGCGGCCGGTCCGGTGGTCGATCCGCGGCCGTCGCCGGACGGACGGCACGTCGCCTACGTGAGCGGTCGCGCCCTGCACGTCGTCGCGCTGGACGGCGACGACCGGCAACTGGCCCGCCCGGAGGGCCCGGAGGTGTCCTACGGGCTCGCCGAGTACGTCGCCGCCGAGTCGATGGACCGTTCGCGCGGCTACTGGTGGGCGCCTGACGGCCGCGGCCTCCTGGTGGCGCGCGTCGACACCTCACCCGTGGCACGGCGCTACCTCAGCGATCCGGCGGACCCGAGCCGGCCGCCGCAGGTGATCCGCTACCCGTCGGCCGGCACCGCCAACGCGGAGGTGACGCTGCACCTGCTCTCCCTGGACGGCGGCCGCACCGAAGTGTCCTGGGACCGTGCGGCGTACGAGTACGTCGTCGACGCGGGTTGGGACGCGCACGGCCCGTTCGTGGCCGTGCAGAGCCGGGACCAGCGGGTCCTGCGGACGCTCGCGGTCGATCCGGCGAGCGGCGCCACCGAGGTGCGGCACGAGCGGACCGATCCCGCCTGGGTGGAGCTGGTGCCCGGCACTCCGGCCCGGACGGCCTCCGGTGCCCTGGTGCTCCCCGAGGACGACGGTGACACCCGCCGGCTGACCGTGGACGGGCGGCGGGTCACGCCCGAGGGGCTGCAACTGCGGGCGGTCCTGGGGGTCGAGGGCGAGCGGGTGCTGTTCACCGCGAGCGAGGACCCCACGGAGACGCACGTCTGGCGCCACGAGCCCGGTGTCGGGTGCCGTCGGCTGAGTGCGGAGCCCGGTGTATGGACCGGCACGTCACGCGGGGGGACGACCGTCCTGGCGGGGCTGACGCAGCAGGGCCACGCGGTGCACGTCCTCGGGGACGACGACGGACCGGTGCGGCGGTCCCCTGGGGCCATCGCCTCGCTCGCCGAGGAGCCTCTGGTCGTTCCCCGGCAGACGCACCTCCGCCTGGGCGAGCGCCAGTTGCGGGCGGTGCTGTACTTCCCGTCCTGGCACCGGCCGGGCACCGGGAAGCTGCCGGTGCTGCTCGACCCGTACGGCGGGCCGGCGTTGCAGCTCGCCGTACGGGCGCGGGGGTGGAGCGGTTGCGTGTCCCAGTGGTTCGCGGAGCAGGGGTTCGCGGTCCTGGTGGCGGACGGGCGGGGCACTCCGGGGCGGGGGCCGCGGTGGGAGAAGGCGGTGCACGGCGACCAGTTGGGGCCCGCGTTGGCCGACCAGGTGGACGCGTTGCGGGCGGCCGGGGAGCGCTTCGCGGACCTGGACCTGGGGAGGGTGGCGATCCGCGGCTGGTCGTTCGGCGGGTTCCTGGCCGCGGCGGCCGTGCTGCACCATCCGGACGTCTTCCACGCGGCGGTCGCCGGCGCCCCGCCCACCGACATGCGGCTGTACGACACCCACTGGAAGGAGCGGTTCCTGGGCCATCCCGCGGAGGTCCCGGAGAACTACGCGCGCTGCTCCCTGGTGGGCAAGGGCCACCTGCTGCGCCGCCCGCTGATGCTCGTCCACGGGCTGGCGGACGACAACGTCGCCGTGGCGCACACCCTGCGGTTCTCCGCGGAACTGCTGGCGGCGGGCCGACCGCACACCGTGCTGCCGCTGCCGGGCGCCACGCACCTGCCCGCCGACGACGCCGTCAACGCCAACCTGCTGCGCGCGCAACGGGACTTCCTCCAGGAGGCGCTGCCCGCCCCGGAGCACGGTGCGAGCGGTGGCTGAGCGCTGATCCGTGCCACTCCCGGCGCGTGATCAGCGGGCGCGTCGGGGGTGCCGCCAGCAGGCGAGGACGTCCTCGGTGGTCGTGACCGTGGCCACCAGGGACAGGGTGTTGCGGACCATCGCGGGAGTGTAGTCGGCGGGCACCCCCGCGATGGCGTCCGCCGGAACGACCGCGGTGTAGCCGAGGTTGACCGCGTCGAACACGGCGTTGGGGATCGCCACGTTCGCCGAGACCCCGGTGACGACCAGCGTGCGGCACCCGAGGTTGCGCAGCAGGGCGTCCACGTCGGTGCCGGCGAGCGGGGAGAGGCCGTGCAGCCTGCGCACCACCAGGTCCGCTTGCGACACCGGTATCGGGTCGGCGACGCGTACCGCGGTGGACCCGGTGGTCTGCCGCACCGGCAGCCGCTCGGCGGCGCGGAAGAGCCGGGCGTTGCGGCTGGCGCCGCGGCCGTCCGGGCGGCGTTCGGCGATCGCGTGCAGCACCTGGACACCGGCGTCGTGGGCCGCAGCCACCAGGTGGGCGATCCGCCGCAGCGCCCCCGAGGTGCGGGCGACGTCGGCGAGTTCCGGTAGGGCGCTGTCGGGGCCGACCACACCGCGCTGGCATTCGACGGTGAGCAGCACCGTCGTGGCCGGGTCCAGTTGCTCGACGAGCCGGCTGTCCGAAGGCATCGGCGTTCCCCTCTGCGGAAGGCCCGCTACGGATGGCGTCGCGGCGTGCGCGGGTTCGGGCGCGCGCCGGGGCGGCGGGCCGGGAGGCGCGAGGGTATCGACCATTGCGTTCGGCAGGAAGAGCCCCCATGATTTCTGGCACCCCATTTCTGACACTCCATCAGAAACGATGAAGGGCGGCGAGGATGACCGAGGCACCGCGCACGGCCGACACGCTCACGACTGCCGACCCACCCCCGGAGGCCACGCCCCAGCGCCGCGGCCGGCGGATCATGATGACCCCGACGGAGCTGGACGCCTTCCTGGCCGCGCAACGCACCTGCCGGGTCGCCACCGTCGGCCCGGACGGGACCCCGCACGTGGGCGCACTGTGGTTCGTCTGGGACGGGACGGCCCTCTGGCTGTACTCGATCACCCGCAGCAAGCGGTGGGCGCAGCTGCGCAAGGACCCGCGGATCGCGGTGGTCGTGGACGACGGGCAGGAGTACGGCGAACTGCGCGGCGTCGAACTCACCGGCCGCGCGGAACGCGTCGGCGAGGCACCGCGCACGGGCGAACCCTGCCCGGAACTGGAGGCTCCGGAAAGGTCGTTCGCGGAGAAGAACTTCGGCCTCGCACAGATGCCGCACGACGGGCGGCACGCCTGGCTGCGCCTGACGCCCGAGTCGGTGGTGTCCTGGGACTTCCGCAAGATCCCGAGCTGAGCGCACGGCACCCCGCCTCGCGCGGCCGCCGGGACGCCCGGACGCCCGGACGCAACACCCCGGCCCGCCGCGCGAGCCGAGTTATCCACAGGCGGACCGCGCGTCGATCACAACGTCGACGGTCTCTGCGAAAGTGGTCTTCGTCAGCCCGTTCCGCGCGGCGGCGCGTGCGGGATCGGGACAGCTCCGGCCCACCTGCGCCGGCAGCCGACACGACCGAAGGAGACCCGGTGAACGTGCTCTTCCCCGCCCTGCGCGACGGCTCGCCCACACCCGCGCTGCGCTTCGGCGACCGCGCCCTGGACTACGGCCAACTGGCCGCGGTGGCCGGCCCGCTCGCCGAGCGCATCGACCGCCTCACCCCGGGCGGCATGCCCCGGCTGGCGGTCTGGGCGACGCCGACGCTGGAGACGTCCGTGGCAGTGGTCGCCGCACTGCTCGCCGGCGTGGCCGCGGTACCGATCAATCCGAAGATCGGCGAGCGCGAGCTCACCCACATCGTGACGGACAGCGCCCCCGCTCTGGTCCTGGCCGAGCCAGGCACCACCCTGCCGGACCCCCTGGCCGCGCTCCCCCGCATCGACGTCGAAGCCACCCCGTCCGCCGACGCGCCGGTGCCCGGCCCGCTGCCCGTGGAGCCGGGCGACGAAGCCCCGGCACTGATCGTCTACACCTCCGGGACGACCGGCCCGCCCAAGGGCGTCGTCCTCCCCCGGCGCGCCCTTGCCCGGACCCTCGACGCGCTGGAGGACGCCTGGCAGTGGACGGCCGACGACGTACTGGTCCACGCCCTGCCGCTGTTCCACGTCCACGGCCTGATCCTCGGCGTCCTCGGCCCGCTGCGCCGCGGCGGCAGCGTGCACCACCTGGGCCGCTTCAGCACCGAGGCGGTCGCCCGCGAACTGTCCGCGGACGGCACGATGCTCTTCGGCGTCCCGACGATGTACCACCGACTCGCCCTCGACGCCGAGCAGAACCCCACCCTCGCCAAGGCCCTGGGCCGAGCCCGACTCCTGGTCTCCGGTTCCGCCGCGCTCCCCCTCACCGACCACCAGCGGCTCACCGCCGCCACCGGCCGCCGCGTGATCGAACGCTACGGCATGACCGAGACGCTGATGAACACCAGCGTCCGCGCGGACGGCCCCGACGCCACCGGCACGGTCGGCGTCCCCCTCCCCGGGGTCTACGTGCGCCTCGTCGACGACGCGGGCCAGGCCGTCGAGGAGAGCGACGGCGAAACGGTCGGCGAGATCCAGGTGCGGGGCCCCAACCTCTTCTCCGAGTACCTCAACCGCCCCGACGCCACCGCCGCGGCGTTCGACGGCGGCTGGTTCCGCACCGGCGACATGGCCGTACGGGACCCCGGCGGCAACTACCGGATCGTGGGCCGCAAGGCCACCGACCTCATCAAGAGCGGCGGCTACAAGATCGGCGCCGGCGAGATCGAGAACGCCCTGCTGGCCCACCCGGGAGTCGCCGAGGCAGCCGTCACCGGCGAGCCCGACGAGGACCTGGGCGAACGGATCGTCGCCTGGGTCGTGCCCGAAACCGGCGCCGACACCGGCCAGCCGCCCTCCGCCCAGGAGTTGGCCGACCACGTCGCCGGCCAACTGGCCCCACACAAGCGGCCACGCATCGTCCACTTCCTCGACGCCCTCCCCCGCAACGACATGGGCAAGATCCTCAAGCGGGACCTGCGCGCCGCGGCACCCCCGGCAGGAGCCGGCGATGCATGAGCAGCCACCGCGGGACGCGGCTCCCCCGCCCAGCCTCCGCCTGACGGCCCGCCAAGCCATCGCAGCCGTCACCGACACCGCCATTGAGCTCACCCCCGGCACCGCAGGCACCCCGCCCGCCCAGCTCCCCCCGCCCGACGGCCCGCTCGGCTGGCACGGCTACGACACCGCCCGGCAGCGCGCCCGCGACCGGACCGGCGAGGACGAGTCGGTGGTCACCGCGCTCGCCACCCTCGGCGGCGCCGAAGCAGTGGTGCTCGCCTTCGAGTTCGGCTTCCTCGGCGGTTCCCTCGGCGAACGCACCGGCGACCGGCTGGAGGCCGCCTACGCGAAGGCCCGCGAGCGCCGCCTCCCCCTCGTCTCCCTCATCGCCACCGGCGGCAGTCGGATGCAGGAAGGGATGCGGGCGCTGTCCCAACTCCAGCGGGTGGCCCGACAGTCGGCGCTGAACCGCGCCGCCGGGCTACCGCAGATCGCGGTGGTCCGCGACCCGACCACAGGCGGCGGATGGGCGACCCTGGGCGCCGGGGCCGATGTGATCCTCGCGCTCCCCAAGGCCCAGGTCGGCTTCGCCGGCTCACGGGTCCGCCCGCCGGACGCCGATCCGCACGCCTACTCCGCCGAGGGACAGTTCGCGGCCGGCCAGGTCGACGCCGTCGTCCCCGCCGACGCCCTCCGCACCACCCTCCGACGCTGGCTCCGTCTCCTCAACACCGCCGGCCCACCACCGACCGCACCACCCCGCCCGGCCCCCGTGCCCTTCGCCCTGGGCACCACCCACCTCCCGGAGACCGGTTGGGACGCGGTCGGCCGGGCCCGCGACACCGGGCGCCCCCGCGCCGAGGCGTACCTCCAGGCGTACTTCGACGACTGGGAGGAGATCAGCGGCGACCGGTGCGGCGGACGCGACCCCGGCATGCGCTGCGGATTCGGCCACCGCGACGGCCGCACCATCGCCTTCGCGGCCCAGTGCGGCACGGCAACCCGCCCGGCCGGATTCCGCACCGCGACCAGACTGATACGACTCGCGGACCGACTCGGCATCCCGGTCCTCACCCTCGTGGACACACCGGGCGCCGCCAACGACGCGGAGGCCGAGCGCGCCGGCGCCGGCGCGGCCATCGCCGACACGTTCGCCGCGCTCGCCGCCGCCCACGTCCCCGTCACCTCGCTCCTCATCGGCGAAGGCGGCTCGGGCGGCGCCCTGGCCCTGGCCGCCCCGAACCACCTGTGGGCCACCCCCGACAGCTATTTCTCCGTCATCGCCCCGGAAATGGCCGCCGCCATCCTCAAACGCGGCCCGGACGACATCCACCACACCGCCGACCAACTCCACATCCGCCCACAGGACTTGCTGGAACTGGGAATCATCCGAAACATCACCGAACCAGAGCCGGCCGGAGAGGGGTGAGGCGCGTCGCGGGGCGCGTGGGTCAGGGCAAGTCGGGATCGGGCGGGGCGGGGGCAGGCGGAACAAGGGCGCGGAAGGCGCGGGGAGGGGGAGGGCAGGGGGGAGGGGGCGGGGCGGGGGGAGAGGGAAAAGCCAGAGCAACATCCCTCACCCCCAACCCCACGCCCACCCCCTCACCCCTCACCCCTAACCCCTCACCCATCGCCCCCACCCCGAGGCCGACCACCCTCGCCCCCCGTCCCCGCCCCCGTCTCCGCCCCCGCGTCCATCGCCTCCACGGCCTCCCCCGCCTTCTGCAACGCCACCACGGCCGCCCGGATCGACGGCCTACGATCGGCGTCCGCCCGCCAGATGGCATAGACGTGCCGCCGCATGGGATGCCGCACGGGCACCACACTCACCCCGTCCGGAACCGGCCCACGCCCCAGCCGTGGCGCTACCGCGACGCCCAACCCCGCTGCGATCAGGGCGAGTTGGGTGTGGTGCTCCTCCGCCATGTGCGCGATGCGGGGTTCCACGCCCTTGCCGCGCAGGGTGAACACCAACCAGTCGTGGCAGAACTCCGCCTGCGGCCAGGAGATCCACTCGTCGTCCGCGAACTCCTCCAACTCCACGAACTGGCGCCCGGCCAAGGGATGGTCCGACGGCATGGCCACATCGGACGGATCGTCGAGCAACGGCGCCTTCGCCAACCCGTCGGGCAGCGACAACGGGCGGTTGTACCAGTCCAGTACGACGGCCACGTCGAGGTCGCCGCGCACCACGCCACGCACCGAATCGTCCGGCTCGATTTCCCGCAATCGTGGGCGGAGCTGTGGGTGTTCGGCACGCAGCGCGGCGAGCGCCGACGGGAACAGTCCGCGCGCCGCGGTCGGAAACGCCCCCATCCTCAACTCCCCCACCGGCTGACCGCGATGAGCCTCCAGGTCGGCCTGCGCCAGCTCCACCTGGGACAGGATCCGAGCCGCATGATCGGCCAGCAGGCGGCCGGCATCGGTCAGCCGGATCCCTCGCCCGTTCTTCGCCAGCAGTTGCTGCCCCGTCTCGCGTTCCAGCTTGGCGATCTGCTGGGAGACCGCCGAGGTCGTCACGTGCAGCCCTTCGGCGGCCGCACTGACCGAACCGTGTCGGGCGATCGCGGACAGCGTCCGCAGTCGATCAAGGTTCAACATATAAGCAATGCTAAGCGGTATCTGCCATTAATTCTCGCTTGTGCTAAGAATTTGAATCCCGGCATCTTAGATGCCATGAGCACCACCGACGCGCCCGCCGCGCCCCCCACCTCCCCCGATGTATCGGCACCCGGCCTCGCCCCCAGCCCCACACCCGCACCCGCACCCGCACCCGCACCCACATCAACCACCTCACCCACCAGCACGTCGGCCGTCACCCCCTCCCAGGACCGGCCCGCACGCCGCACGGTCGCCTGGCGGTTCCGCTTCGCCGTCCTCTGCCTGGTCTGGGGCTTCAGCTTCCTGTTCATCAAGGTGGGCACCGAGGGGTTCGCCCCGCTACAGGTCACGCTGGGCCGAGTGGCGTTCGGCGCGCTGGTGCTGCTGGTGTTCCTCGCGATCAAGCGGGAACGGCTCCCGCGCTCGGCCCGGACCTGGGGCCATCTCACGGTCGCCGCGTTCCTGCTCAACGCGCTTCCGTTCTCGCTCTTCGCCTACTCCGAGCTGACGATCCCCTCGACCCTGGCCAGCATCTGCAACGCCACCTCGCCGCTGTGGGGCATGGCGCTGTCGGTCGTGGCCCTCTCGGAGGACCGGCCCACCCGCCGCCGCGTCGCCGGGCTCGGCATCGGCTTCCTCGGCGTGCTCACCGTCCTCGGCGCCTGGCAGGGCTTCTCCGGCACCGACCTCACGGGCACCGCCATGGCGCTGGGCGCCTCGCTCAGCTACCCCGTCGGCTGGATCTACGTCCGCCGCACCCTCGCCCGGGACCAGCACTCGCACCTCGCCATGTCCAGCGCGCAACTGCTGCTCGCCACGGCCCAACTCGCGGTGGTCACGGCGCTGTTCACGCCGCTGCCGACGTCGTTCCCGCTCGTCCCCCTGCTCGCCGTCTTCGCCCTGGGCGCCCTGGGCACCGGCGTCGCCTTCCTCCTCCAGTACGGGCTGGTCGCGGAGGTCGGGCCGACCACCGCGCAGATGGTCACCTACTTCATCCCCGTCATCGCCACCGCGTCCGGCGTGGCGCTCCTCAACGAGCACCTCACCTGGAACACCCCGCTGGGCGCCCTCATCGTCCTGGCCGGCGCCGCCCTCACCCAGAGCAAGCCCCGCACCCCGTAGTCGTAGTAGCCCCCGCGACCACCCCGCTCCCGGCCCCACCGCGAGCCCGCGCCAAGGCCCCAGCCGACGGCGAGCCGGCAGCCCCACCGAAGCCGCCGACGCGCACCCCCGCCCCGAGACCCTCAGGGCCTGCCGCTCCCCGAGCCCAGCGCCACGCCGGCCCCCTCGGCACTCGCCCGCCCAACCCACCTCATGGGACCAATCACCCGCCCCTCACCCCCCGGACGCCCTCACTCATACCTCCGCGCCTCCCGCACCCCCGTGGCCTCGGCGACCGCGTCAGCCAGGGAGTTGATGTCGGCGGCGGTGAGGCCGGAGACGGTGATGCGGATGCCTTGTGGGGACTGCATGCGGAAGCGGGCGCCGGGGGCGACGGCCCAGCCGGCGTGCACGAGCAGGGCCACCGCGGTGGTCTCGTCCGGGACCGGTACCCAGACGTTCATCCCGCTGCGGCCGCGCGCCGGCACTCCGCGTTCCGCGAGGGCGCTCATCAGGGCGTCGCGTCGCTCGCCGTACGCGGCCGCAACGGCCTTGGGGTCGATGGCGGACGTTCGCCAGAGGTGGACGACCGCGTGTTGGATCAGGTGGCTGACCCAGCCCGGTCCGAGGCGTTGCCGGCCGCGGACGCGGTCGATGGTGACGGAGTCGCCGGTGAGGGCCGCGAGGCGCAGGTCGGGCCCGTATGCCTTGGCCGTGGAGCGGATGAGCACCCAGTGGTCGGTGACGCCGGAGAGCGGGTGCAGTGGCAGGTCGACTATGCCGTGACCGTGGTCGTCCTCGATGAGGAGCACCGCGGGGTGCCGGGCCAGCAGGGCGCGGAGTTCGGCGGCGCGGGTGGCGCTGACCGCGGCGCCGGTGGGGTTCTGCGCGCGGTCGGTGACGACGACGGCGCGCGCTCCGCCGTTGAGCGCAGCCGCCAGGCGTTCGGGGATCGGTCCGTCGTCGTCCACGCCGACGGGTACGGGGCGCAGTCCGAGGGCGGGGATGAGGTCGAGCAGGCTGCCCCAGCCGGGGTCCTCGACCGCCACGGAGTCTCCGGGCCGTAGGTGTGCGGCGAGGACGCGCTCGATGGCGTCGAGCGATCCGCTGGCGACGGCGAGGGGGCCGTCCGGCACGCCGTCGCGGGTGAAGGCCGCGCGGGCGAGCGCTTCGAGGTCGTCGTCGATGGCGGGCATGCCGTAGAGGGCGGGGCGTCGGGCGTTGCGGGCGGCGGCCTCGACCAGGGCCTGCTCCAGCGGGGGCAGCAGGGCGGGGTCGGGGTTGCCGTCGGCGACGTTGCGTACGCCGGCCGGTGCGACTGCTCGCAGTGCCTCGCGCGGGGTGGTGGCGGGCCGGGGGCGGACGCGGCTGCCGCGTCGACCTGACGTTTCGATCACTCCGCGGTCGCGCAGCGTGCGGTACGCGGCCGCGACGGTGTTGGGGTTCACCTCCAGATGGAGCGCCAACTCCCTGAGCGGGGGCAGCACTTCGCCTGGTTGGAGGTCGCCGGCACCGATGGCTCGCTCCACGCTTGCGGCAATCTCCGATGCGCGCCGCCCTTCGATCCGATACTCTCCTAGCACAAAGTTGATTATGTACTAGTGCAATGGAGTTCGCAATGGCTGAGGGAAAGTCGTTCGCCGCGACGGAGCGCACCGTCCCCACCCGGGCCCGGGAGCGCGCCAGCTATGACGAGGCGACGGTGCACGCGATCCTCGACGAGGGCTACGTCTGCCACCTCGGCTTCGTGCGCGACGGCGCGCCGGTCGTCCTGCCGACGCTGTACGGCCGGGTCGGCGACCGCCTCTACGTGCACGGCTCGACCGGCTCCCGCCCGCTGCGGATGGCCGGTGGGCGGAGCGCGGACCCCGGCCTCGCGGTCTGCGTCACGGTGACCCACGTCGACGGCCTGGTCCTCGCCAGGTCCGCGTTCCACCACTCCATCAACTACCGCAGCGTCGTCGTCCACGGCACCGCCCACCAGGTCACCGACGAGGACGAGAAGAAGTCCGCCCTGGACGCCCTCGTCGATCACGTCCTGCCCGGTCGCGCCGCGGACTCCCGGCCCGCCAACGCCAAGGAGCTGGCCGCCACCGCCGTGCTCCGCCTCGATCTGCGCGAGGTCTCCGCGAAGGTCCGCACCGGCGGCCCCAACGACGAGCCCGAGGACCTCGCACTCCCCCACTGGAGCGGCGTCCTGCCCGTGGCCGCCGCGTACGGCGCGCCGATAGCGGCCGACGACCTCGCCCCCACCATCGCCGCGCCGGACTACCTCTCCGCCCGCTGAGGAACGCCGATGCTCATCCACCCTTGGGACGCGCCCACCGACGACGCCGAGTGGCAGGAGTGGCTCGCCGCCCACGACTTCGGGCAGCTCGCGGTCAACGGCGCCGCCGGTGAGGGGATGACGGGCCAGGGGTAGGCGTCCTCCCCCGGCCGACGGGCCGCGACGACGAACCGCGGAACCGGAGTTCCAGTGCCCCACGGCCAGGGACGCCGTCCGACGGCTGGCGCCGACGGTTCAGCGACCGGTCCCCGTCCGTGCCCGCTGCTCCGCCACCGCCCGCTCGACCTCCTCCGTCACCAGGTCGAGGTTGAGGGCGAAGGCGGCGGCCGCGCCCATTCCGGCGGCCGTCACCACCTGCGCCCGCGGATCGACCACGTTGCCCGCGGCCCACACCCCGGGTACGTCGGTCCGGCCCGCGGCGTCGGTGATCACCCAGCCGGCTTCGTCGCGCGCGCAGCCCAGTGCGGTGAGCAGGGCGTCGTGCGGCACCATCCGGGGCTGCACGAAGACCGCGGTGCGCGGCACGACGCGCCCGTCGGCCAGTTCGACGCCGCGCAGCCGGTCGTCCTCGGTCAGCAGGCGGGCGACGGTGCCCCCGACGATCCGCACGCCGCGTGCCGTGAGCCGCTCGCGTTCGTCGTCGGTCGGTTCGCCGTGGTGCGGGAACAGCACGACGTCGGGCGACCACTGCCGCAGCAGCAGTGCGTGGTGGACCGCGCCGGGGCCGGTGCCGAGCACGCCGAGCGGCTGGTCACGGACCTCGTAGCCGTGGCAGTAGGGGCAGTGCAGCAGGTCCCGGCCCCAGCGTTCCCGTAGGCCGGGGATGTCGGGGAGTTCGTCGCGCAGGCCGGTGGCCACCAGGACGCGGCGGGCGCGGAGTTCGGGCCCGTCGGCGAGGCGTACGCCGAGGGCCGGGGTGATCTCGTCGACCCGGCCGGTGAGCAGTGCGGCTCCGTAGGTGGCGAGTTCGGCGCGGCCGACCTCCAGGAGGGCGGTCGGTGGCATGCCGTCCCGGGAGAGGAAGCCGTGCATCCGGTCGGCCGGTGCGTTGCGGGGCGCGCCGCCGTCGATCACCACCACCCGGCGCCGGGCGCGGGCCAGCACCAGGGCCGCGTTCAGTCCGGCCGCGCCGGCTCCGACGACCACGACGTCCCATTCCCCCTCGCGGCCCGGATGGTCGGCGTGCTGCGCGGGGGCGCGGTGCCCGGGGTCCTGCGCCCCGTCGTCGGGGCCGTTGTTCGTCTCGCTCATCGCGATCACCTCCGCTCGCAGCGTGCGCGATGCATCGCAGGAACAGCAATCCTTGTTGCCGAAACCGGGAACGCTGCGGTGCAATGGGCGGTGTGGAGAACTCAGCTGCCATTTCCCAGGCCCTCGCCGAGGTCGGTCCGCGTCTGAAGCGGTTGCGGACGGAGCAGGGCGTCACGTTGTCCGCGTTGGCGGAGGCCACCGGGATTTCCAAGAGCACCTTGTCCCGTCTGGAGTCCGGGCAGCGCCGTCCGAGTCTGGAGTTGTTGCTGCCGATCGCGCAGGCGCACCAGGTGCCGTTGGACGAGTTGGTCGGGGCTCCGGAGGTGGGGGATCCGCGGGTCCGGCTCAAACCGCGGCACCTGCACGGCGCCACGGTGCTGCCGCTGACCCGTCACCCGGGTCCGCTGCAGACGTTCAAGATGGTCATTCCGCCGCACCGGAGCACGCCCGATCCCTGTACGCACGAGGGGTACGAGTGGCTGTACGTGCTGGCCGGGCGGCTGCGACTGGTGTTGGCCGACCGTGATCTGGTCATGGGGGCGGGCGAGGCGGCGGAGTTCGACACCCGGTTGCCGCACTGGTTCGGGAGTACCGGCGAGGGGCCGGTGGAGGTGCTCAGCCTCTTCGGTCGGCAGGGGGAGCGGATGCACGTGCGGGCCAAGCCCCGGTCGCGCGGGGCGGATGCGGACGACCGCTGATCCGACGGGTGCCGGATCCGTCCTGGGGTGGTGCGGTCACGCCCGTGGCGGGTGTGCGTCGAGCGGTGGGGCCTGGAGGAAGCGCTGGAGGATCAGGCGGAGGACCGGGAGCTGTTCCGCGGGGCGGAACGCCGGATCGGTGGCCGCGCTGGTGTAGAGCGAGCCGATCAGGGCGAGCACCCAGGCGGCGGCGTCGTGCGGATCGAGTGCGGGGTCGATCTGGCCGGCGGCGGCGGCCTTGGCGAGCAGGGTCGCGACGGCGGTGTGCTCCTGGGCGTTGTCCCGGCCGAGCAGGGCGTCGAGTTCGGGGTCGCGGTGGGCCTGCACGACGGCTTCCATGACCAGCGCCGGGGCGACGGGGTTCATGGCGTCGGCGGTGAGGAGTTCCACGACGTCCAGGAGGGCCGCCCAGGGGTCGTCGCTCGCCTGGGCCCGGGCGAGCCGCTCGGCCTTGCTCTCGCCGTCGTCCGCACCGTCGTCCTCGAAGAGGGCGTGGAAGAGGGCGCGCTTGTTGGGGAAGTAGTGGAAGAGGTTGCCGGAACTCATGCCGGCCGCCTTGCAGATCTCCGCCGTGGTGGTGCGCTCGAAGCCCTTGGCGGCGAAGAGTTGGGCCGCGGCGTGCAGGATGTACTGACGCCGGGCCCGGTGCTTGGCCGGGTCGACCTTCCTCATGCCGCTGTCGCCTCTCTCCCGTGACGTGCGCGTCCGGATCGCTGCGCCCGGTGGCCCGTTGCCGTCGCGCGGGGCGCCCGGACCGGCCACGGTCGCAATAATAGACCGCGTACTCGGTTTATTATTGCGGGGCACGGTCCACGTTCCGCACAGGGGGATCCGCTCATGGACATCGAGAAGCCGCAGCCCACCGGGCGCCCCGAGGGCCCCGGCCCGCAGTCCGGGCAGCCGACCCCGCCCACGGTCCTTGCCGACCCGCCCGCGCTCGTGGTCGCCGTCTGCGTGGCGTTCGCGGCGGCCGGTGCCGGCCTCGGGTGGCTCGTGCGGCTGCTGGCGAAGTGGCTGGTGACGCTGGAGCACGCGCCCTGGCAGGGCCCGGCCAGGCTGTTGACCGCGATCCCGGAGCCCTGGCTGACGATCGGCCTGCTGACGGTGGGCGCGGCGGTCGGCCTGGCGGTGGCGCTGTTCGGACAGCACGACGAACTCGCCGTCACGGTCGCCGACGACGAGGTGGTCCTCACCCGGCGGGCGAAGCCGGTCGCCCTCCCGCGCGCGACGGTCCACCTGGCGTTCCGGGACCGCAAGGAGTTGGTCCTGCTCGGTCGGGACTCCGCCGAACTCGCGCGGGAGGGCTGCACCCTGGACGCCGAGCGGCTGGCCGGGGCCTTTCGCGCGCACGGCTACGCCTGGGCGGACGGCGATCCGCACGACGACGAGTTCCGGCGCTGGGTCCCCGACACCCCGAATCTGCCGGTCGGCGCGAATGCCCTGTTCACCGCGCGCGAGCGGGCCCTCGGCAAGTCGGACACGGCCGACGACGCCCGCGAACTGCGGGCCGAACTCGCCCGGCTGGGCGTCGTCGTCCGGGACAAGGACAAGCGGCAGTTCTGGCGGCTGGTCCCGCAGGACCAGCCGCCCCGCGACCAGGGCTCATCCGACCCCGCCCCCGACCCCGCGGAAGCGCCCTAGCCGACTCGGCGGCCGCCGCCGCGCGCCTCGGTCACGGCGAGCGCCGCGACGGCCGTGAGCAGCACGGCGGTGCCGACCGCCGTCGCCGTGGTGAGCCGCTCGCCGAGGAACAGCACCGCGAGGGCCGCCGCCGACACCGGTTCGATCAGGGAGAGCACGGAGGCGGTCGCGGCCCGGACGACGGCCAGTCCGGCGAAGTACAGGCCGTAGGCGAGGGCCGTCGGGACGGCGGCGATGTAGCCGAGCAGGACCAGGCTGCGGCCCAGGTCGTGCAGGTGCGGCCACAGGCCCTCGACCGCGGCGAGCGGCAGCAGGCACAGCGCCCCGACCGCGAACGCGCTGAGGGTCGAGGCGTACGGGTCGCTGCCGCCGCCCCGGCCGAAGCGGCGGGTGGCGAGGGTCATCACCGCGCAGGCGGCCGCGGAGAGCAGGGCGTAGCCGACACCGAGCGGGCGGACGGTGGCGGCGCCGGCACCGCCGAGGACGAGGATCAGCAGCCCGCCGAGCGCCCCGCCGACGGCCAACGCCCCGCCGGCGCCGAGCCGTTCGCCCATGGTCAGGCGCGCCCCGACGGCGATGAGGACGGGGCCGGCGCCCATGGTGATGACGGTGCCGACGGCCAGACCGGTGGTCTCGACGGCGGCGAAGTAGGCGGCCTGGAAGGCGGCGAGGGCGATGCCGGTGACCGCGACCCGCACCGCGCGGCGACGCGACGGTTCGGCCGGAAGTCGGCCGGCGTCGGCGGCGCGGGTGCGGTTGCGGCGCACCGCGCGTACGGCGAGCAGGAGCAGCAGGCCGCCGAAGGTGCGCCAGAAGGTGAGGGCGAGGGGGCCGAGTCCGCTGCCGCGGTAGAGGAGGGCGGCGGCCGCGCCGGCGGTGCCCCAGGCGGTGGCGGCGAGCGAGACGTAGGCGAGTCCGCGGCCCACGGGCAGGGCGGAGTGGGGTGTGCTGTGCATGGGAGGTGTGCTCCGGGAAATCCAGGACGGCGCGGTGCGCCGCGGTGTGGTCGCGTGATCCCGTGTGCGGGCAGCGTCGACCGGCTCGGGAGTTGCCCGGGCCGGGATTTCCTGGGTGGCCGCCGCCCGCCTTACGCGGCGGGAGGGGGCAGCACGGTCGAATGCACGATCGTCAGCCTATGTGGCGGGGGAACCGGTCGACAAGCCGTCGCCGGCGGGTGCCGCGGCGTCGTCGTTCCGCGGCCCGTTGCGGGTCTCCTCGGCGTCCTTGGAGGGCGTTCCGCCGCTGGCCACGGTGCGGGTGCCGGTCTTCCCCGGCTCGCTGTGCGGTTTGGCCGACTGGGCGATGAACGCGCCGATCAGGACGACCGCGCCGCCGGCGATCTGCGGCGCGGAGAGGTGTTCGCCGAGCAGGACCCAGGCGAGCACCGTGGCGATCACCGCTTCCAGGCAGGCGACGACCCCGGCGACCTGCGGGGAGAGCCGTCGGATCGACACCACGCCGGTGAGGTAGGCGGTGACGGTGGCGACCAGCACGATCCAGGCCAGGAGCAGCAGGGCCGGCACCTGGGTGCCGTTCATGTCGGCGGTGCCGCCCAGCACCGACCAGTGCATGCCCCAGGGGCGGGCGATGACGGTGAGGACGACCGCGCCGATCAACAGTCCGTAGGCGATGACGCCCAGGGGGTCCGGCGCCGTGCCGTCGGCGCCGTCGCCGCCGTGGTCCGAGAGGACGAAGTAGCCGACCTGGCAGCAGGCCGCGGCCAGCGCGAGGGCGAGCCCGACGGCGTCGAAGGTGAGACCGCTCCACACCTCGACGACGCAGGCCAGACCGCCGACGGCCAGCACGACGCCGACGGCGGCGGCGCGGGTGACGGGGCGCTTCTGCACGAAGCGCACCCAGCCGAGGACCAGGGCGGGGGCGAGGTACTCGATGAGCAGTGCGACGCCCACGGGGATGCGGGAGAGCGCGGCGAAGTAGCAGGCCTGGACGCCGGCGACGGCCAGCAGTCCGAAGCCGGCGAGCAGTGCCGGCCGGCGGCGGGGCAGGTCCCGGTGGCGCCAGGCGACCGGGAGCATGACCAGCGCGGCGCCGGTGACGCGCAGCCAGGTCACGTGCAGCGGTTCGAGGCCGGCGGTTATCAGGGGCTTGGCCGCGACTCCGGAGCCGCCGAAGGCCAGCGCGGAGAGCAGGGCGAGGCCGAGCCCGGCGCCGCGTCCGGTGCGCCGGCCGCCGGCCGGGCCGGGAGTGACGGACTGCTGGGTCCCGCTGGGCCCGGACGTTCCCGGGCCCGGGCCGGTCGTGTGAGCCGCCGGGCTCCCCGATGAGGCGTGCATCGGGTCATCATGACAGCCGGCGTCAGCAGCGTCACCCCCCAAATCTCCTGTCTCACCAGGCGAAACGCGGTCGGGGCGGGGTGCTGCGCGACGCCCTGGTCAGTCCGGGCCCGGGCGCTGCTCGCCGTCGAGTCGGGCTGCGAGCCGGGTGGTGTCGACGGAGGCGCGGCGCAGGACCTCGACGGCCCGGGATTCGGGGTCGTCGACCAGCGCGGCGAGCAGGTCGAGGCAGTCGGCGCGGGTGGCGTAGCGGGCGTGCGCGCGGTCGAGGGCGCCGTCCATCGCGGCGGCCGCGGCGGGCGACCAGCCGGGGACGCCGCCCTCGGCGACCACGGGGACCGCCCCGGAGTCCTCGACGGTGCCGTGCCACTGGAGGCCGTAGCCGATGCTGCGTTGGACGAGGTAGCCGAGCAGTCGGGCGACCTGGTGGCCGCCGTCGAAGACCTCGCGGACCGCGGGGTCCCACTCCAGCAGCCCGTGCAGCAGGTGCGCGGTGTCGACGTGGCAGTCGCCGTCGCGGGTGGCCCGCCTGCGGGCAGCGGAAACGACCGACGCCAGCTCCACGGTGAGCTGACTGTCCGGGGCTTCCTGGGCGGGGCGTTCCCCGCCGCTGTACGCAGTACGGTTTTGCACAGCCCCACCCCACCAGTCCTGTAAGGCCGGAGCATCCCCGGCGGGAAGCATTTGCACATCCCACCGTGGTTGGGGAGGCCGACACACGATCTCATCCTTACGGAGGATATGCGGAGAGATCATGAAGGTCGGGCATCCCACCACAAACGGTCGCACCCCTGTTCGCCCGACCCGACATCGGCGGGCCCGCGACGGCAACCGACGACCGGCGTCCGCTCGTCCCTTCCCCATAGAACCCACCCACCGTCACAGCCACCCACCCACTGGACCTGCCCGCACTGCCGGTCGTGGAGTTCAGCCGCTACCGGAGCCGCCCGGACGACCCGCGCTTCGAGGGGCCCCAGAGCCTGCTGGCGCGGAAGTGGGCGCCGCTGCTGCGCCACGCGGGCCGGCGGCCGTTCGCCTGGGTCGACGACGTGATGCCGGACGGACTGGTGCGGTGCAGTCGTCGACGGCCGGACCGGCTGCTGCTACCGGTGGATCCGGCACGGGGGCTGCGCCGGCACCACGTGGACCGACTGCTGGCCTGCCCGCCGCGGCCGGCCATCACCCGGAGCTGACGATCCATCAGCGAAGTCGGTCCGTCGCTCTTGAACCTTCGCCGCCCTGCGGCTACGTTCCGCGCACCAGCCAGGACACCGTCACCGAAGGGTGCTCGCCTGGCCGATGTCACCGCCCAGGCCCGGATCGAGGCACCGGCCGAGAAGGTCTGGGACCGCCTCGCCGACTTCGACTCCTACGGACAGTGGAACGCCACCCACACCAACTTCCCGCACGGCGGCCCGCACCCCCTCCGAGCGGGCGCGACCTACGAGGAGAACATGAAGCTCATGGGCTTCCCCGCGGAGGTGAGCTGGACCGTCCAGGAACTGGAACCGGGCCGGCTGCTCGCCGTCAAGGGCAAGGGCCCGATGGGCGTCCACCTCGCCATGCGCTACCAGTTGACCCCCGACGGCGGGGCCACCACGGTCCGGATCGACGGGACCTTCACCGGCGCCGCGGTCTCCTTGATGGCGGCCAAGCTGAAGGACTCGGCGAGCACCGCGCTGGAGGAGTCCCTGCGCAAGCTCGCCGGCCTGGTGACCTGAGCGCCCGGGGCGGCGGCGCCCCTCGGCACCGCCGCCCCGACCGACCGCCTCAGTCCTCCTCGGCGAGGATCAGGTACAGCTCCTTGCGGGCCTTGTTGACCACCGCCATGGCCTTCTCCCGCTGCTCGGGGCTGCCGGTGGCCCACACCTGGCGGAACGCCTCGACCAGGCCGCCGCCCGCCTTCCGTATCTCGTTCATGGCCTCCCAGTCGACGCCGCGGCCGGCGTCCTCCCAGGGGGCGTCGGAGCCGCCGTCGGCCTCGGCGCGACCGGCCTCGGTCAGCGAGAACAGCTTCTTGCCGCCCTCGCTGGAGCTGACGATCAGCCCCTCGTCCTCCAGCAGTTGGAGGGTGGGGTAGACCGAACCCGGGCTGGGCTTCCACGCCCCGCCGCTGCGCTCGGCGATCTCCTGGATCATCTCGTACCCGTGCATCGGGCGGTCCTTGAGCAGCGCCAGTATCGAGGCGCGCACGTCGCCGCGCCGGGCCCGGCCCCGCGGCCCGCCGCGCCCCCGACCGCCTCCGAAGGGCGGCCCCCCGAACGGCGGGCCGAATCCGCCGAAGGCCGCCCGCCGCCGCTCGAAGCCGCCGCCGAAGTCGCCGCGGCCGCCGTGACGGCCGGGGCCGCCGTGCTCGTGACGGTGCCCGGGGCCGTACTCGTATCCCTGGGAACGCATGGTGACGTCCCCCCTTTCCTCATCGAGGGTGCTTCACGCACGTACTATCGTCCACAATCGTTGACCGATCGCGATGCGTCAAAGATATATCGGAAGCGTTCGGCGAACAAGAGCCCCTCGCGCTTTCCGGGGCCAGTTCCCGAAGATTGGCCGTGGCCTGCGACTTTGCGCCGCACCTACGCTCCGGCCATGAGGATCCGCATCGTCGACGCCTTCTCCGAGCGCCCGTTCGCCGGCAATCCCGCCGGGGTCGTCCTGCTCGACTCCGCCGCGTTCCCCGAGGACGCCTGGCTCCAGCACGTGGCCGCCGAGGTCAATCTCTCCGAAACCGCCTTCGCCCACCCGCTGCCCCCGGGCGGCGACGCCGACTGGGCGCTGCGCTGGCTCACCCCCGCCACCGAGGTCGACATGTGCGGGCACGCCACCCTGGCCACCGCACACGTCCTGCACACCACGGGCACGGCCACCGGGACGGTGCGCTTCCGCACCCGCAGCGGCGTGCTGATCACCACGGCGGACGACGACGGTTCGCTCACCATGGACTTCCCCACCGCCCCGCTGACCCCGACGGACGTGCCGGACGCCGTCGCCCGGGCGCTCGGAGTCGAGATCCGCTCCGCCCACGACACCGGCCCCCACGTCGGCGACCTCCTGGTCGAGCTGGCCGACGAGAAGGCCGTCCACGGCCTCGCACCGGACTTCGCCCTGCTCGCCCGGCACGGCGGTCGCGGCGTGATCGCCACCGCCCGCGCCGAAGACCCCACCGGCGGCTACGACTTCGTCTCCCGCGGCTTCTTCCCCGCCGTCGGCGTCGACGAGGACCCGGTGACCGGCAGCGCGCACACCGCGCTCGCCCCCTTCTGGTCGGCGCGCCTGGGCCGCGAGGCCCTGGTCGGCCGTCAGGGCGGCGCGCGGACCGGAAACGTGCGGACCGTGCTGCGCGGCGACCGCACCCTGCTGACCGGCTCGGCGGTGACCGTCATCGACGGCGAGCTGCTCGCCGCCCCCTGACGGCGCTCCCGAAACGGTGCGGGGCGGGGGCCACCCGGCCCCCCCCCCCCCCCCCCCCCCCCCCCCCCCCCCCCCCGGGGGGCC